>NZ_BOVJ01000142.1 GCF_018403665.1 Paenibacillus cisolokensis | reverse complement strand
CAACAGCCTGATAATCGCAGGAATTTTTGCGTTTTGGTTATTTGGCGCCCGAAAAAACTGTACTTTTGCAGCTTTGTTCCGGCCAATAGAGTTTCATTATCGTCCCTCAAAAAATTTTTATTGGATTTTACAAGTTCTTCTCCTATAAAATACACGATATAGTGCAAATGATTATGCAAATCGTACAAAAAGGAGAGTTCATAGTGGCTTTGAGCGTAGCAAATCAAGCAACAACCGAAAACTTGAATCCGTATGAAATTGCCCAACGGCAAATCGAGGAGGCCGCCTCGCATCTGCAGTTGCCTGCCCATGTAGTCGAATTTCTGAAAAAGCCGAAGCGGGTATTGAGCGTCAACTTCCCGGTGAAGATGGACGATGGAACGGTACGCGTCTTCGAAGGTTTCCGGTCGCAGCACAACGACGCTCTCGGTCCGAACAAGGGCGGCATTCGCTTCCACCCGGACGTCACGATGGACGAGGTCAAGGCGCTGTCCATGTGGATGTCGTTTAAGTGCGGAGTCGTCGGCCTGCCTTATGGAGGAGGAAAAGGCGGCGTCATCTGCGATCCGCGCAAACTGAGCAAGGGCGAGCTGGAGCGGGTAAGCCGCGGATTTATGGAAGCGATCGCCGAAATTGTCGGTCCGGAGAAAGATATTCCGGCTCCCGATGTCTATACGACGCCGGAAATTATGGGCTGGATGATGGACACCTACAGCCGTTTGCGCGGCGCGTTCACGCCGGGCGTTATTACGGGCAAGCCGCTTATCGTCGGCGGTTCCAAAGGACGGAACGAAGCGACGGCCCGCGGCTGCGTGTTCACGATCGAAGAAGCGATGCGTCAATTGGGCAAACCGATGCAAGGCGCGACGGTTGCGATTCAAGGCTACGGCAATGCCGGCCGCATCGCGGCAAAACTTCTGTCCGAGCAAGGCTGCACGATTGTGGCGGTCAGCGATTCCGGCGGCGCGATTTATTTGCCGGAAGGCTTGCCGGTGGACGAAATCGGTCGGCTGAAGGATGAGAAGGGCAGCGTTCGTTATTTCGAGGCCGCAAATGCCATCACGAATGAGGAACTGCTGGAACTGGAAGTGGATATTCTGATTCCGGCCGCGCTGGAGAACGTCATTACGGCTGCCAACGCTTCGCGCATCAAGGCCAAAATCGTAGCCGAAGCGGCGAACGGCCCGACAACGCCGGAAGCGGACAAAGTGCTGTTCGAGAAAGGCATCGTCGTCATTCCCGATATTCTGGCGAATGCGGGCGGCGTTACGGTATCCTACTTCGAATGGGTGCAAAACCTGGCGAACTTCTACTGGAGCGAAGAAGAAGTCAACAGCAAGCTGAAGGTCAAAATGACCGAGTCGTACGGAGTCGTTTCCGAGTTGGCTTCCAAGCACAATGTGCCGCTGCGGACCGCCGCGTACATGGTCTCGATCCAGCGGATCGCCGAAGCGATGAAAGCGCGCGGCTGGGTATAATGATCCAATCTTCATCATCGTAATCAATCTCAAGTCAAGGCCGCAAACGAAGGTCCATCGACGGACCTGCGTTTGCGACTTCCCTTGACAATTGGATGACGAAAATCTGGCCTGACCCGTACATGCTTCGATCTTTCCGATCTTGTCCGTTCTTCAACCGCAGATAATTACCCCTTTCATTCACTGCCTAATCCAGAGCCTTTCTGAATTCGACAATTACAGGACCCAAATACGTTATTTGATGGAAGTTCATTGGTTCGGCTTGAAATCTTCAATGAAAAGCCTTATAGCTTCCCTTTTTTAATCCAATAAACGATTTGTAACGTTCCGATTAACCCAATTGCAAATACAACAAAAAGTAAACCGAGCCATAAGCCGAGTCTATTGATCTCTCTCAATTCCGGCAGATTAATCAACACGAATATTCATATGTGGTTTCACCTCGATACAATAGATCGTCGAAGCGATGAAAGCGCGCGGCGGGGGCAATCATGGGCCGGGCACGGCAAAAGGCCGCAACCGCCGTCCTTGACGGACGGCGATTGCGGCCTTCTCGTTACGGCGATGACACCTGGCTGCGCTGATCGAACGGCGGCAGCCGTCATCCGAGGCCCGGATCAATTGGGTTTCGCGAGCTTCTCATATTGCTCCGACGTCATGACGCGGCGCGCCGTAACGTAGCGCTTGGCGTAATAGGAATCATCCAGGTCGGTGATGACGACGCCTTTGCTCGTGGAAGCATGCGCGAACTTGCCGTTGCCCACATAAATGCCGACATGGGAAATACCCTTGCCGCTCGTATTGAAGAATACGAGATCTCCTTCGATCAGTTCGCTCTTTTCGACTTCGTCGCCTTCTTCGGCTTGCGATCTGGACGTACGCGTCAGCGAAATACCGAGCTTCTTGAATACATAGGAAGTAAACCCGGAACAATCGAAGCCTGCGGTGGTCGTTCCGCCATAACTGTAATTGACGCCGATCAATTCATCGATCACGCTGTCCAGTTTCGTGCTGCTGGCAAAAGCGCTTCCCGCCTGGAATGCCAACGCGGCAACAAGTCCGAGTATGAGCAAGGTGACTTTCTTCAAACCTAAAGCTCCTTCCGTAGCCTACGAGGTTAGCTGTGGGGTTCGGTTGAAGGCTCCCTATGACCCCCGATTCGCGCATTCGCAATCGGGATCAATTCACCCGAAATGGTTCCCCCGTTTCCTTTCAAGGAATTCGGCATCTTTTTTGTCATTTCTTTTATGTATTTCGGCTTTCTATTCGATTTTTTTATCAATCTCCTTCAAAACTACTATAATTCTAATAATTCTCATGAAAGAAGATGAAAATTGGGGCTTCAGGAAGAACAATGGAGGCGGCATCCGCTCGAAATTTGTCGAAAAAGAAAGACCGCCGGAAATTTTCCGGCAGTCGGCAATTTCGGAGCGCAACGCCGTACAGGCGGAGGGTCGTCGGCTCGCTTCATATCGGCAAGCCTTTTATGAGGAGATATGACGGCTTGATTGCCAGCATACGTATTGGGAGCCGAACGTCCACACCCTGACAAGCGTTCGCACCAGATAGAAGCCTTGATGAAGGATAAGAGCGAACAGCCCGGCCCAAATCATCGAGACGCTTGTCGCAAGCAGATTCATGGCGGCGCCAATGCCCCACATGAGCAGGGAAATGCCGGCGAAGGGAAGAAAGTGGCGCACGGCCCGCAACAGGGCGGGGGCGATACCCGATCCGGAGACGACGCCGAACTGCATGGCCAGGAACAGCAAATAAACGATGAGTATCCATAGAAGCCAAAGGGCGGCGTAGGGCAGCGTGCGCTGCGCCAGCTCGCCGGGAGATGGGCTGGTCAGCAGCGCCTCCAGTCCGCGCGGCAGCAGCCACCAGGCCGGCGCAATACTGAGCAGAGCGCCGCACCAATACAGCAGCATGACCGGCTTCCATGTCTTGCGGATTCCGCTTATAAACTGCGTGCCGCTTTCGTCGGCCGCATGCCGGAGAGAATGGAACAGGCCGGCGTTGAACAGCGGGGTCAGCAGCATGCGGACCAGCAGCGCGGCGCCGAACAGCCACAAGTACGGATGGATCAGATCCGTTTTGAACAGCTGAAACTGCGCTTCCGCGAGAAAGTGCCGGATCGCCGCTTCCGACGGATATGTGTCCGGATACCGCTGCAGCAGAGGGACGACGATCGAATTGACGAACCGGTACAGGAAAACCCCCATATCAGCTGGTAGACGAAGAGCAGAATGACAATATAGAAATGTTTGACTGCCAGCCGCCAGCCTTGTTTGATATAGGCTTTCATAATCGATCTCCTCTCCATATCGGAACCGTTCGGGACGTCCGCGGCGGGAGGGCCTGGCCTCCGCTTTACCAGCCGATCGCGCCCAGCAGTCCTTCGATCAATTTGGACACGCCGATGCTCCAGCGAATGCGCGAAGCTTCCGGCAGCTCGGCCTTCATAAAATTGTTGATCCGTTTATTGTCCAGTACGACGTGCCGGTCCGGATCGACCTCGGCCCATAACAGCGGCGCATCGTGCACCAGTCTGAACTGAACATGCTTCTCCTCGCCGCTCCATTGCTTTTTCTCGGTCTTCCCGTCCGCGAACTGGAACAGGACGGACAGCGGGCCGAAACTGCCGCCTCGCTTCGTCACCAATACAATCGATTCGTACTGCCGCCCTTGTTCCGTTTCCACCGGATGGACGCGAATCGATTCGATGGCGAAATCGGCCATCTGACCGCCGTAGACGTATTCCCGGAAATATTCGGTCCATTTCGATTTCGTGACCTGCTCCACAACTTTCTGGAAATCGGCTGTGGACGGATGGCGGAATTTGTATTTCTGATAGTAGGTGCGCATAATTTTCTGCATCGTCTTGGTACCCACTTGCTTCTCGATGCCGAAGAGCACCAGCTTGGCGCGGATGTACACATTTTCCGCATAATGCTCGTGGGAGCGATACGACCAGGACAACTGCTTGAGCGGCGCCGGATCGGTCATATAGCTCGCTTCGAGCGACAGATTCGGCTTCACCCCGTACTCGCTTTCCATCACTTTGTCTTCGGCGTAAGAAGTAAACCCTTCGTCCAGCCACGCTTCCTCGAATTCGTTGGAGGCGATCATGCCGTAGAAATATTGATGGCCGATTTCGTGCACGACCGTGCGTTCCAGCTCATATCCGGGATTATCCGTGTCCGCGGCGAATGCGGTAATGAGCGTCGGATATTCCATGCCGCCCGCTCCGTTTCCTCCTTTCGGAGGGACGACGATCGAGAGCGTCGAGTACGGATACTGGCCGTACCACTGGGCGTATTTGGCGAGCGACGACTTGGCCGCATGCATGTAGCGGTCCTTCAGGTTTTCGTGCGCCGGATCGAGGTACAGCTTGATGCGCACGCCTGGAATGCCGGCGGTGGAGTAGGCGTCTTCGACATAGATAAAGTCGGGAGAGGCCGCCCAGGCGAAATCGTGCACGTCGTCGGCATAGAACTGATATGTTTTGCGCCCTTCTTTCGACGCGGCCGGCTTCGTCTGGAACCCGGTTGCCGCGACCGTATACGTTTCAGGCACCTGAATGCGCACGCTGTAGATGCCGAAGTTGCTGTAAAACTCCGAGTTGCCGTGGTACTGGTGAATATTCCAACCCTCGATCGCTCTTCCCCGCGTGCCGGCCGTTTCGTAGGCGGCCACCTTCGGAAACCATTGCCCCGCCATGACGAAATCGCCTGCATAGCCCATGCGGGCAAACACTTCGGGCAGCTTCACTTCGAATTTCATATGCAGCGTTATATCCTCGCCGGGGGCCACCGGATCGGGGAGCCGAAGCTTGGCCAGCGTGAAATCGTCGGGATTGCCGTCGTCAGGCTGGACATAATGGAGGCGCGGCAGCAGGCTTTCGCCTTCGGTCGTCTCCAGCGACTCCAGCTTCAAGTATCCGCGGCTGTTGGCCGTCGCCTTGTCCTGCCGCAGCTTGCCGCCGGACTCCTTCATAAAGGTGGTGTTGTCCGACAGGAAAGCGTTCGGGTACAGATGAAAATACATCTCTTCAACCGGTTTGCGTCCGGGATTGGTCCACGTGATGGACTGTTCGCCGATCAGCTTCTTTTCGTTTTCGTCCAGACGGACATCGATGTGATATTCCGCTACTCGTGTGCTGAGCACCTGAGGCTTTGGGGTTATAATCGCGTTCGGCTCGGCGCCGGACGGAGGCTTGGCCGTTTTCGGATTGGCAGGCGTCTGCTCGGGCGCAACGGCATACGTATACTGGGACAGCCAGGCGTCTCTGAAGTTTTGACGGACAGACACTGCGAGTACGATGGCGACGAGCGCAAAGAGTAAAATCGCTTTGAGGTAGCGTGGCGTCATGGAACGGTTCCCTCCCGTTGACAAGCATCTACAGCATCTATATGTTTGCTTTTCGAAGATTATTAGCTAAAATGGAATTAATCTGAGCGAGCTTTGTACGGGCCTTGTTTTCCGGCATCTCGCAGCGCATCGCGAAGGAAGGTGAAAGTGGCATGGAGCAGGGGCAAGAAGAACAGCAGAAGAAACCGAAGCGGACGCTCGCGCTTAATGTCGTTAGCAATAAACAGCATAAAGGATTCGGGGCCGGAACAATTGACCTGAGTCAAGTTTCCAGCGTCATTATCGATGGCGGAGAGGCGTATATCGATATCGGCGCCATGCATGCGAAGAGCAAGGTGGAGCGGGGAATTAAATTTCTGACCGATAAAAGCGAAGTGCCGAACGGCCGCCGGTGCTGGATTGTCTGGGTGGCGGTCGACCGGAACGAGGAGGGCTCGTATTATGCGGGCGCGACGGCATGCGAGATGCTGATCGATTCCGAGGCGCGGCGCGGTTGGAAAATTCTCGCCGATCACGTCAACAAGCTGGACTATGCCATCAAGCGGCGCTATATGCTGGACGAACTGGCGCCGAGCGAGAAAACGGCGCTGCGCGATTTGCTGATCAAGCATAACGCGGAGTGGTGGGAGCGTTCGCCGGAAGAGCTGAAGAAGGCGCTCGAAGTTTGAAATACGGTCTCGCGAATGCAAACAAGCCTGTGCAGGAGCATCGCTCCGGCACAGGCTTGTTTGGTTGCTCGCCGACTTGCGCATTCGTCCGAACAGGGGAAGCGCGTCAGTCGCGCCACCAGCGGCGCAGCTGATCCAGCCACGAACGGCGCCGTTCGGCAGCAGGCGCGGTGTCTTGGCCGCCGGCGTCGGGCGTATCGCCGCCTGTTTCGTGCCCGCCGCATGTCTCGGTCGGCTCCGTGCCGCGAACGAACGTCTCCAGCCGCTTCTCCGGGCATGTCGCGTCGGCCAGCTTGCCCGATGCCGGATCGATATAGACGCTGACGACGCCGTCGGGCATCGGGAACAGCTTCGGAGGCACCGCCTCCAGCGCCTTCTCCATGAACGAGGCGAAAATCGGTGCCGCCCGGTGCGCCTCCGTCGGCGTAATCGTCCGTCCTTTGTCATATCCGACCCAGACGGCGGTCGCCAGCTCCGGCGTATAACCGACGAGCCACGCATCCGTCGCCGTCGTCCCGGTCTTGCCGGCCACGGGCCGCTTGATCGCGGCGGAAACGCGGTATCCGGTGCCGCCGTTGTCGAAGACGCTCTCCATCAGGCTGGTGAGCACGTAAGCGTGCGCCGCGTCCACAACTTGCTCGACCTTCGGCTCCGCCTCGTAGAGAATATTGCCTTTGCGGTCCTCGATTCGCAGAATGGCGACCGGCTCCGCATGCTTGCCGCCGGCAGCGAGCGTGCCGAAGGCCGACGCCATCTCGAACGGGCTGACCGGGAACGTGCCGAGCGCCAGCGAGGGGACCGGCTGCATCGGGCTGTCGATTCCCAGCTTGCGCGCCGTCCCGATCACTTTCTCGGGACCGACCGACATGATCGTGTTCACCGCGTAAATATTGTCCGAGCTGGCGATCGCCTGCCGCATGTCGATATAATCATGGGCATATTTGTCGTTAAAGTTGCGCGGCTTGTAGGTTTTGCGGCCTTCGTCGTACGTGAACGTCGTCGGCTCGCTCTTGAACCGGGTGACCGGCGTCATGCCGCCTTCCGCCAATGCGGTCAAATAGAGAATCGGCTTGAAGGAGGAGCCGGGCTGCCGGCTGTCGGCGAAGACGCGGTTGTATTGGTTGGTCTGGTAATCGCGTCCGCCGACCATCGCTTTGATATAGCCGTTGCGGGGATCGATGGCGACAAGCGCCGCCTGCTGCTCCGACTTGTCCGGGATGCCGGCGTTCACGGCTTCTTCGGCGGCCCGCTGGGCAACGGGGTCCAGCGTCGTATATATCCGGATGCCGCCTTCGTTCAGCAGCCGCTCGTCAATGCCGAGCCGCTCGATCGCGACGGAGCGGACATAATCGCGAAAGTAAGGCGCGAAGCCTTCCTCCGCGTCCTCTCCGGGCTTCCGGAAATGGAGCAGTTCGGCATAGGCGCGATCCGCCTGCTCGCGGGTAATCATGCCTTGCTCGGCCATCGCCAGCAAAATTGTCCGCTGCCGGTCTTTTGCGTTCTTCATATCCAGAAAGGGCGAATAATATTTCGGCCCTTTCGGGATGCCGGCGAGCATCGCGCTTTCCGCCAGCGTCAGCTCCTTGGCCGGCTTGCCGAAATAATAGTCGGCCGCGGCCTCGATGCCGTATGCGCCGTGGCCGTAGTAAATCTGGTTCATGTACAGATTCAGAATTTCATCCTTGGAATATTTCATCTCCAGCTGGACCGTATACACGGCTTCCTTCAGTTTGCGGGTCCACGTTTTTTCGTGCGTCAGGTACAAATTCCGGGCCAGCTGCTGCGTCAGCGTACTGGCGCCCTGTTTGTTCGACAGATGCTCCAGATTGACGAGAGCCGCCCGCGCGACCCCTCTAAGATCGAAGCCGTTATGATCGTAGAAACGCCGGTCCTCAATGGCCAGCGTCGCCTGTACGGCATAGGGCGATATATCCGCGAGCGACACGGAACGGCGGTTTTCGCCGGTGTGGAACGTATCGATGACATTGCCCTGCAAATCGAGCATCTCCGACGTCTGGCTGATCGAGGCGACCGGCAGCGCCTGCGTGCGCAAGTACAGCAGCAGGACGATAAGCAGCGCGAGACCGATCAGCCCGGCGGCCGCCATGCGGACGAACCAGCGGTACGAAATGGACAGCAAGGGCGACAGCCTTTCGGACTTGACGGCGAACGGTACGGCGCGGCGCCGCTTGCGGCCAGCGGGCGAGGGCGCTTTTTTCATCGGGAACACTTCCTTTGGCATTCGTTAGTCGAAATGGAGAAGTCTTTCCTTTTAGTATGGAAAAGGGAGAATGCGATATTCACACGGCAAAGGTTTGGGGTTGTAAAGGTTGCTTTTTCGCTCCGATTTACTATAATACATCTTGAACGAACGGAACCGGCTCCCCGCCAGGCCGTTCCCGCGCGCCAAGCGCAGGGTGATACGAGGAAAGAAGGGATACTCGAATAATGGAACTGTGGTATACCGAGAAACAGACCGAATCGTACGGCATTACAGCCAAAATTAAGTATACGCATGTCAGCGAGCAGACGGAATTCCAGAAGCTCGATATGCTGGAGACGGAACAGTTCGGCACGATGCTCGTCCTCGACGGCATGGTCATGACGACCGACAAGGACGAATTCGTTTACCATGAAATGATGGCGCACCCGGTGCTCTTCACGCATCCGAATCCGAAGCATGTGCTCGTGGTCGGCGGCGGCGACGGCGGCGTCATCCGCGAAGTGTTGAAGCACCCGCAGGTCGAGAAGGCCGTCCTCGTGGAAATCGACGGCAAGGTGATCGAGTATTCCAAGCGGTATTTGCCGAATATCGCGGGCGAGCTTGACAATCCGCGCGTGGAAGTTATCGTCAATGACGGTTTTATGCATATTCACGATCATAAAAACAGCTACGACGTCATCATGGTCGACTCTACGGAGCCGGTAGGTCCGGCGGTCAATCTGTTTACGCGCGGCTTTTACCAGGGCATATACGATGCGCTGAAAGAAGAAGGCATCTTCGTCGCCCAGACGGACAATCCGTGGTTCAAGGACGATCTGATTCGAAACGTGAATCGCGACGTCAAGGAAGTATTTCCGATCGTCCGCGTATACTGGGCCAATGTCCCGACCTATCCGAGCGGACTGTGGACGTTTACGATCGGCAGCAAGAAATACGATCCGCTCGCTGTGGACGAATCGTCGATTCCCGAGCTGGATACGAAATATTACACTCCCCGTCTGCACAAGGCGGCGTTCGTGCTGCCGAAGTTCGTGGAAGATCTCGTCAAGGGATAGAAAAAGGAATAGAAAGGCAAGCCGCACAGGCGTCAAAGGACAGGCCGCAACCAGGTCTGTCCTTTTGCCGTTATGGGCATGCTGAGAATAGAAGCCGGGGCGATCGTTCGCTTCCGGTACCACGATTCAGGGGGAGAGGTCGATAGATATGGGCATTACGACCATTCACGAACGTCTGGCGGAATTGTGGACCGTGCGCAGCGCCCGCGAGTGGACCGATGAGGAGCGGATCGACGTGGAGCACTGTCTCGCCGTCAACGCCGCGCACTTTCGGCGGCTGGCGCATCTGTACAACCTGTCGCTGCTGGCGTCGATGACAGGCGATACGGAGTGGCAGCACGATATATGCGCAGAAATCGAGAAGATGGGCGGCAAGCCGCCGGCCTCCCGCATGCTGTGAACAGAAGAAGAGGGCATTCGGACAGCGCCTATGGCGCTGCCGAACGCCCTCTTCTTCGTTTGCACCGCTTCAGGCGGTAAGCGTGCTGCCGCAATATTCGCACGTCTTCGATTTGCCGGGGACGACCGAGTCGCTCGCGCCGCAGCTGCCGCATTGGACCGTCACCGGTCCGCTCGGAGCGGCGGCCGTTTGGGAATCGGACTTGCCCGTAACATGCACCAGCCTGCCCGTCATTAGCATGTACCGCAAATCTTGCGCGACGTCATCGACGCTCAGCCCGGTCATCGTGGAGAGATGGTTGACGTTTAGTTCGGACTGCAATTCGATGAGCTTATTATATTCGTCGTACAGTCTCTCCATCTCTTTCTTTTGTTGCGGCCGACCCATAGGAATATCAGCGCGGGGACACCGAGCACGAACAAAAATACGGTGATGGCTTCTCCCGCCCCTTCCGATGGGTCGGAGATCATGAGGATGCTGATGAAAGCGAGCCACACCAGGAAGCAATAGCCGGTTACCCTGTAGTCGCCCGCCCGCAAATGCCGGTATTTCGCATTCATGACGAAACGGATGATGAGCAGCAGCAGGCCGATCGGAAACAGGATGGTCGTGAGCAGAATAACCCAATCGCTAATTTTGGATTTTAACGGCAATGATACTACTCCTTTCTCGCGTCGTTGTCCTGGAGAGCCCCGGTATTATTTCAACTGCACCAGCTGCTGATTGCGCTGCTCCAGCTGCTGCTCGAGCCGGCGGATCAGCTCGCCGATCTCCTCGATCGTTCCCGGATCGACCGTCTCGCCTGACGACCGGGACAGCGAGCGGAGCCGCTCCTGCAGCTCGCGGGCCTGCACCAGCAGCAAATTTTCCGCGGCCTGCAGATCGGGATGCGAGACGGGATCGCTGTACCGGGCCTTGTCCTCCAGCCTCAGCAGCGCCGTCTGAAGCGAATGGCGCCGCTCGTCGTTCCACCCTTCGATATGCTGCCTGGCCGTCATGAGCGCGAGCAGCAGTTGCTTGACGAACTGCGCTTGCGCAGCAATCGTCTCGTCCTGGCGTTCCATGTACTTGACGAAAAAGGCGACGATGCCGAGCATGATGGCCGCGCCGATTATAATAAGCAGATGAATGATTCCATAGGTCAGCAGCGAAAGCGAAAGTACCGAGCAAATCGCGACGGCTGCGATGGTAACGGCGAAATACGCGGCCGCCGTCATCCCGTAGGCGACATATCCGGGAACCTGGTTCAGGAATGTTCTGCGGTTGGAGATGAAATACATGACGACGCCGAAAACCGTCGATTCGGCGATCAGCAGCGCGGCCAGCGAAATCCAGGCGTAACCGGGTCCTGCGAACGGCAACGCGAGGAAGACGACCGCGATCGTCGCGGCGATGGCGAGCGCGTAAATGAAAGCAGCGATTCGTGCATAAGTCCGGTTGTCAGCCATCTTTCTCCTCCTGCTCCGTCAAATTGTTGCCGCATTCCGGGCAAAACTTCTGGTTCGGCTTGACCTCGTGCTGGCAGCGGCCGCATTTGAGCACCGCGCTCGCGCCGCAGCTTGGACAGAACTTCGCGCCCGGCGTCAGGCTTTCGCCGCATTTGGCGCATGCGGGCGCTTTGAGCGTGTGGCCGCATTTGGCGCACTGCTCGGCGCTGCCCGGATTGTCCGCTCCGCAGTTCGGGCAAGGATCGAATTTGTCGCCGCAGTTCGGACAGAACTTGGCGTTCGGCTGCAGCAGATGGCCGCAGTTGCCGCACGGCGTGCCCTTCGGCCCCGCTTCTGAAGCGGCGGCCTGCGGGGACGGGGCGCTCGTCTGACGGCCGCAGCCGGAGCAGAACTTGGCGTCGTGCCGATTCATCGTCCCGCAATTGGGACAGGCGTGAAGCGCTTCGGTTTCCATATGGGGGGTCAGACGCGAAATTTGCCGGCCGAATCCGTCCCCGATCCCGAGTCCGAGCCCCATGCCGAGTCCGGTTCCCAGCAGATCGCCGGATGTCCCCTCGTTTTTCGCCGCCCCTTCCAGCGTATCGAACGTCCGCTCCTGCTGATAGGTATAGCCGAGAATGTCCATTTCCGCTTTCTTCGCGAGCGCTTCCTTGAGCCGTATCGTGGCGGGATCGTTGTCCGGAACGTTGACGGATTCGACATAGAAATGCAGCAGCTTGATGCCGTATTCCGCGAACGTTTCCTTTACGCGGTTGGTCATATGCGCCGACATTTCGCCGATATAAGCGCCCATTTCGAGGAAGCTGACTTTTTTATGCACGGCGTAAGACGAAATCAGTTCGTTGATGTTCATCATCAGCAAGCCGCGGAAATAGCGGATCATGGCGTCCCGGTCGAATGCAGGGAGCGTTCCGACCAGCTTCAGCAGAAATTTGCGCGAGTCTTCGATTTGAATGCCGAATTGCCCGAAGGAGCGCACCGGTACGATAATATGAAATTTCGGGTCCTGGAGCATGAGCGGCGTCGCGGTTCCCCATTTGACATCCAGAACGTTCAGCCGGTTGACGTACCATACTTCCGCGGTGAAAGGCGAATCGCCTCCGAACGGCAAATTGATGACGGATTGAAGGATCGGTATATTTTGCGTGCTTAACGTATGCCTGCCGGCTCCGAATCGGTCGAGCGCCTGCCCGCCTTTGAACAGAATGGCCTCTTGGGACTCGTTTACGATCAGCTGGGTCCAAGTGCCCAGCTCGTGCTCCGGATATTTCCAGGCAAACACATCGGCCGGGCCGTCGTACTTGACGACTCTGATAATCGCCACGGTTCGTACTCCTCCTCATGTTACAGTGCGTGTCATAGGGCTGATACCCATATTTTACTTGATCATGACTGGTAAAGGAACACAGAATTTCGTTCATATTCCTGCGAATCCGACTTCTGTACCGGTAAATCCGACCAGACTGGACGGGCGGCGAGTCATGCTATAATGATTCGTAATCGAGGCTGAAGAATCAGGAGGAGGGTCATATGTCGGAAGAAAGGAGCGAAGGACGCGTTCGCAGTTTTCCTCCGGTCGTCGACGGGAGGGCGGTTGTGCTCGTGCTCGGCAGCATGCCCGGCCGGGAGTCGCTTCTAAGAAATCAATATTACGGCAATGCGCGCAATTATTTCTGGCCGGTGCTGTACGGCCTGTTCGGGGAAGTGCCGGACGAGGAGTACGATGCCCGGCTTCGTTATGCGCAGGGCAAAGGCGTCGCCCTCTGGGACGTGATCGCTTCCTGCAGGCGGAAAGGCAGTCTCGATGCCAATATCCGGGACGAGCGGCCGAACGACATCCCGGGGCTGCTCGCCGCCTATCCGGGCATCCGCTGCCTCGCCTTCAACGGGGCCAAAGCGTACGAGACGTTCCGCAAACATTTCGGTACGGCGTTTGCGAATGAAGGCGGCATCGGCCTGCTCCGGTTGCCTTCGACAAGCCCGATTCCGACGCCGCGCATGCGGACGCTGGAAGACCGGATCGCCGCATGGCACGCGCTCCTGCCGTATCTTGCCGAGGCCGAATGAGGCCGTACCCGATCGCTGCCCGGCGGCCGCCCGGATGCTAGAGGTTGCGGCTGCTGTGAATCCGCCGGAACATGACCGGCGTGACGCCTTCCTGCTGTTTGAACAGCTTGATGAAATAGCTCGGATGGTCGTATCCGACGCGGGCCGCGACGGTCTGCACTTCCAGATCCGGTTCGTTCAGCAGCAGCTCCTTGGCTTTGCGGATCCGGACGCGCGTCAGAAATTCGATCGGGCGCAGGCCGAGCGCCTGCTGAAACAGGAAGCATACATGCTGCGGCGTAAAGCCGACCAGCCGCGCCAGCTCGTCGAGCGGTATCGTGCGGGCGTAATGCTTCTCCATATGTTCGAGCGCCGGGGCAATCGCGTCCAGATGATGCTTGCGGGATCGCAGCTCGGTGCGCGAACCGTACCGGTGCAGATCGAGCAGCAGCCGGTATAGTGCGGCCGAAGCTTCCAGCGCCGCGGCCGGCTGATACGAGCCGAGCAATGACGTAATTTCCATCATCGTCTTCAGCGTCGCGTCGGGATTGCTGATGAACAGCACGTCGGAACGGTCATAGCCGAGATCGCGCAGCATCTCCGCGGCGCGCGGACCGTCGAAGCCGATCCAGTGCACGCCCCATGGCGCCTCGAGCGGTTCGTATTCATGGGCTTCGTTCGCCATCAGCAGCATGCCCTGACCCGGACCGACGATCAGCTCGCGCCCGTCCGTTCGCAGGACGCCTTTGCCGCTGACCGCCTGCAGCCACTGATAGGACGGAAACCCGTCGGGCCGCACGATCGATTCCTGGTTGGTCCAGTAACCGGCAGTCGTCACACAAAGCGGCAGCCTCCGTTCGTTGTCGGTTAGTACGGGAAATATGTTGACAGCCATAGCGTTTCCCCTTCTTTCTTGCCAGCCGTTCTCTGGATTCGTGTCAGTGAAAATCGTATTATGGTCTGCTCCAATTGCGCAATAATTCAATTGTTGAAAATAGCTTCCGGATTTTCAAATTGTGATACTTCGTTTTCATCTTTAGCCATTAAAGCATGAATCGGCGCTTTCGTTCAAGCCGCGGAAGAAATTGTCGGACAATTGAATTGAAATCGCTTACGCAGCTCTTTATAATGATGAGGATACATCGTCGTACATTTATCGTCGTACCGTTTTTCGTCGTGCAGGTCGTAGGGTTTAAGGTCGTACAGTTTAAGGTCGCACAGTTAAATTGAAGGGAGCGAATGGCATGTTTAACGGTTTGGGGATGCATCTCGGCAATTTGTCACGGCTGTCGCGCGCGAAGACGCGCTCGATCAGCGCCGAAAATTTCACCGGCGAGAAGGGGAAAGCCGGCATGGCTTCCGAAGGCACGGGAGCAAGCTGCGCCCGCGATCTCGGCATCGGGTGGAAAGTGTCGCCTTCGGTGCAGATCGGTCCGGGTGAAGTGTTCACGCTTGCCGACATCCGGGAAGGGGGCGCGATTCAACATATTTGGCTGACGACGCATCCCGCTAACTGGCGGTCGCTTATTCTGCGCGCTTATTGGGACGACGAGGATGCGCCCTCGATCGAAACGCCGCTCGGGGACTTCTTCTGTCAGGGCTGGTGCGAGCGAAGCAACGTCTCTTCGCTGCCGGTTGCGGTCAATCCGGCCGGAGGGTTCAACAGCTATTGGGAAATGCCGTTTCGCCGGTCCGCGCGCTTGACGATCGAAAATCTTGGCGACGAGTCCGCCGTGGTCTATTACCAAATTACATACGCGCTTACGGACGTGCCGGACGATGCCGCCTATTTTCATGCCCAATGGCGGCGCAGCAATCCCCTTCCTTATAAAGAAGTCCATACGCTGCTGGACGGCGTCCGGGGTCAAGGGCATTATGTGGGCACCTACTTGGCTTGGGGCGTCAACAACAACGGCTGGTGGGGAGAAGGGGAAATCAAATTTTACATCGACGGGGATGACGAGTTTCCGACGATCTGCGGCACCGGTACCGAGGATTATTTCGGCGGCGCATGGAATTTCGAGCATCCCCAGGGCCAATACGGCGTCTATTCCACAGCCTTTCTCGGATTGCCGCAGGTGATCAAGCCGGACGGATTATACCGGAGCCAGCAGCGGTTCGGCATGTACCGCTGGCATATTATGGACCCGATCCGGTTCGAGGAGGATCTTAAAGTGACGATTCAGGCGCTCGGATGGCGGAAGGGCGGACGATATTTGCCTCTGCAGGACGATATCGCCTCTGTGGCGTTCTGGTATCAGACGGAGCCGCACACTCCTCATCCGAAGCTGCCGGACCGCGACGGACTGGAAGTCATCTAAGCTGCGCGCTCCAGCTGCGCGTTCCGGCATGATGCCCGATGCGCACCGCATTGAAATCGCAAGCGTTCCTGTATATAGTAGTAACAAGAGAATGAGACTGGAGATATCGGCATGAAAGACAGGCAGAACGTGTTCGTTACCGTGGAGAGCGTGCAGGATGGGGAGCGTACGGTTCGGAAGTACAAGGGAGAGCTGTTTCGCAAGGAGGCGTCGGTCTATATCCGCTACGCGGAGACCGACGATCTGAACGGGCAGGTGCGGACGGTCATCCGGTTGAAAGGCGGAGAGCTGAGCGTGACGCGCAGAGGCGGCGTGGAATCGGAGCAATATTTCGCCGCCGGCGCCGTACGGGCCGGCCGTTACCGTTCCGCCCACCTGTCGTTTCCGCTGGAAACGAAAACGACCGCGCTTTCCATGTCGGAGAAGGCGCCAGGCGAGCTGCCGATGACGCTGACATGGTCTTACGAGCTGCGGGCCGACGGCCGGCATGTCGGCCGATTTCGGCTTCGTCTCGATATACAGGAGGAATGAAAGCGAATGAATGCGAATGTGCTCGAGCAGGTATATGAAAAAGTGAAAGAGGCTATAGCCGAAGCCGCGATAGCCGCCGGACTCGTTTCGGCCGACCAATTGCCGGCGTTCGTGCTGGAGGTTCCGAAGGACAAGGCGCACGGCGATTTGGCGACCAACGCCGCGATGCAGCTGACGAAGATCGCCCGTCGCAATCCGCGGCAAATCGCCGAGGCCATCATCGCGCATCTGGATCTGCAGAAAGCCTCGATCCGGTCCGCCGAAGTCGCCGGTCCGGGCTTCATTAATTTCCGGATGGACAAGAGCTATCTCTATCCGGTCGTCAAGGATGTGCTGACCGCCGGAGACGATTACGGCCGAGTCGGCATCGGCGGCGGCGAGCGCGTGCAGGTTGAATTCGTCAGCGCGAATCCGACGGGAAGCCTGCATCTTGGCCATGCCAGAGGAGCGGCCGTCGGGGATGCGCTGTGCAACATCCTCGATTTTGCCGGCTTCGACGTGACGCGCGAATATTATATCAATGATGCGGGCAAGCAGGTCGAGAATCTGGCGCTGTCCATCGAGGCGCGCTACCTTCAGGCGCTCGGACGGGATGCGGAGCTGCCGGAGGACGGCTATTACGGCGAAGATATTATCGGTTTCGCCCGGGAACTGGCCGAGAAAGAAGGAGACCGGCTGTTGTCGCTGCCGGATCGGGAGCGGCTCGCGTTTTCCGGAAGTACGGCCTGGAACGCGAGCTGGACAAAATCAAGCGCGACCTGGAACGCTTCCGCGTCTCCTTCGACGTCTGGTTCAGCGAGACGTCGCTGTACGAAAGCGGCAAGGTGGAAGAGGCGCTGGAGGCGTTGAAGGCGAAGGGACAAGTATTCGAAGAAGACGGCGCCGTATGGCTGTCGACGGTGCCGTACGGCGACGACAAAACCGCGTGCTCGTCAAAAACGACGGTTCCTATACGTATTTGACGCCGGATATTGCCTACCACCGCGACAAGTTCGCCCGGGGCTTCGACCGGATGATCAATATATGGGGCGCCGACCACCATGGTTACATTCCGCGTGTGAAAGCCGCCATGGAGGCGCTCGGCAACGATCCGGACAAGCTCGTCGTGTTGATTGCCCAGATGGTCAGCCTGTATCAGAACGGTGAGAAAGTAAAGATGTCCAAGCGGACGGGCAAGGCGGTCACGATGGAAGACTTGATGGACGAAGTCGGCGTCGACGCCATGCGTTATTTCTTCACGATGCGCAGCATGGACTCGCATCTCGATTTCGATATGGATCTGGCGATATCCGCTTCCAACGAAAACCCGGTTTACTATGTGCAATACGCGCACGCGCGGATTTGCAGCATTTTCCGTCAGGCTGCGGAACAGGGCATCGAACTGCAGGAGATCGATGCGATCGACCTCTCCCGTCTGACGGCGGAGCACGAATTTGACCTGCTGCGCAAGCTTGGCGAGCTGCCGCAGGAAGTCGCGGAAGCCGCGCAGCAATACGCGCCCCACCGGTTGATCCGGTATGTGTACGAGCTGGCCGCCCAGCTTCACAGTTACTACAAGGCCGAGCGCGTCATTACCGAAGACGCCGCCCAGACT
Source organism: Paenibacillus cisolokensis (assembly GCF_018403665.1). Classification (GTDB taxonomy): domain Bacteria; phylum Bacillota; class Bacilli; order Paenibacillales; family Paenibacillaceae; genus Paenibacillus_AH; species Paenibacillus_AH cisolokensis. The sequence continues at coordinate 1,705 of NZ_BOVJ01000142.1, read as the reverse complement.
CAGGCGCGGCTCGCGTTGCTGGCGGCCGTCCGCACCGTTATCGCCAACGTCCTCCGGCTCGTGGGCGTTTCGGCGCCGGAACGTATGTAGGAAGCAGGCCGAGGCAATGGAGCGTGCGGCTTGCATCGATGCCGAGCCTCTGTCGGCATCGCGCTCGGCCGCATGGCAAGGCCGTGGTTCGCTAACGTTTGCGATCCACGGCCTGAAGCATGCGCATAACATCCAGCTCCCCGGCGTTCCGGGGGACTATTCGGCCTCTGAGCGGCTGCATCGACCGGCGGAGCACCGCTTTGATTTCCGCGGGCGACAGGCCTGGCCGGTAGGCGAGCAGCAGCGCAATCGCTCCGCTGACATGCGATGTCGCCATTGATGTGCCGCTCATTTGATGATACCTGCCTCCCATCCATGCCGATACGATTCGATCGCCCGGCGCGTAAATATCGACAAATGGGCCGCGATTGCTGAACGGGGCGATGCGGCGAAAGCGCGTCGTTGCGCTGACGGAGATCGTCTGGGCATAGCGCGCCGGATAGTCGATTGTCCGCCGCTTGCTGTCGTTGCCGGAAGAAGCGACGACGACGATACCCGCATGATGCGCCGAGAGAACCGCGTTGAGCAGCGACTTGCTGCGGGTTTTCATCCCGAAGCTCATGTTGATAATATCCATCTTGTTGCGGACGCACCAGTCGATGCCGAGGATAATATCGGAGACATAGGCGCTGCCATTGTGGTCGAACGCCTTCACCGGATAGATCGAAGCGCGCGGCGCGACGCCGATCATGCCGTGCGGCTGGTTGGCCGCGGCGATCGTGCCGGCGATATGGGTGCCGTGGCCGTTATCGTCGTGGGGCAGCATGCTCCGGTTCAGCAAATTGATGCCCCTCGCGATCGATTGACGCAGATCCGGGTGGCTGAAATCGATGCCGGTGTCGATGACGCCTACTTTGACCCGGTATCCTGTCGTCATGCTCCAGGCTTGAGGGGCTTTAATTTGTTGGACGCCCCAGGGAATGCCTTTGTCCGACACGGATGCGACCGGTTTCTGGGATACAGCGTGCAAGTCAATCCGGCAGTCTTCCTCGATCCAGATTCGTTCCGCGAAACGGGGCAAAGCGGCTTCCATCGGAAGCGGACAGGAGATAGCCTGGATAATAGGCATTTGCTGGACATCGTTCAAAGGAGGCAGGGACTGCTTCATTTCCGACCATTTCCGTATAAATCTGCGATAATCGGCTCTGCTTTGAAAACGAATAATTCGTTTGTTCGCACTGGCGATCTTGCTAGCCATCGTGTCGTTCAACCAACGGAGAAATGCGGTAGTGTCCAATTTTGGCGTCCCTCCCGACGGACGATGCTGGACTATTGTATGAACGGGTGCCACGGCCCGTATAAGCCACAGGCCTTTTTTCGCATAAATAGGCTTGATACCGTGTCATTTCCCCTTAAGGGACATAGTATAAAGGGAGAGACCGCACAAGTCTCTTGCCACCTATTGCCGATTACCTGCAAAGAGTCGGCGGACGTGGCGGATACAGTCTAAGCGAAGGGCATTTTGTCCTTCGCTTTTGTTTCGGTCAAGCGTCGGCCTGGCGCTTGCATTTTTGAAAAAATAGTTTTACTATAGGGTGACATGGATAGACAGTATAGTAAGCAGATACGTTAGCGAGAGGAAGTGTCCATATATGAGCAGCGAGTTCACGCTGAA
>NZ_BOVJ01000141.1 GCF_018403665.1 Paenibacillus cisolokensis | reverse complement strand
GGCGCGGACGGTTAGACAGGCAAATAAAAACGCAAGGCTGGCCGCCTCGCGTCTGGTTACAACTTCTATCGAGCATTTCAACGGACAAAGGAAGCGAATTAGAGCGTCTTGCTCCAATCGTTCACCATATGTCCTTCCAGGAACTTCTCGCAATCCATCGCAGCCATGCAGCCGCTGCCCGCTGCTGTAATCGCCTGGCGGTATTTCTTGTCCTGCACGTCGCCGCAAGCGAATACGCCCGGCACATTCGTCTCGGTCGTGCCCGGCTTCACGATGATGTATCCGAGCTCGTCCGTTTCCACCTGGCCGTTCAGGAACTTCGTGTTCGGCGTATGTCCGATGGCCACGAATATACCGTTCGCTTCAATAATTTCTTCCTCGCCGGTCGAGTTGTTCCGAACTTTCAAACCGGTAACGCCCGCGTCTCCGGCGATCACTTCGAGAGGCGTCCGGTTCAGCTTCCAGCTGATTTTCTCGTTCTGCCGCGCGCGGTCCTGCATAATTTTGGAGGCGCGCAGTTCATCGCGGCGGTGCACCACCTCGACGTTCGTCGCGAAGCGGGTAAGGAAGTTCGCTTCCTCCATCGCGGAGTCGCCGCCACCGACGACGATAATTTTTTGCCCCGGAAGAAGAAGCCGTCGCATGTGGCGCAAGTGCTGACCCCGCGTCCGACATTATCTTTCTCGCCCGGAATGCCCAAATATTTGGCCGATGCGCCGGTGGAAATAATAAGCGATTCGGCGACAAGCTCGCCATGACCTTCCACCTGGAGCTTGAACGGACGCTCGGACAGATCGACGCTGTTCACCCAGCCGGTCTTGAACTCGGCGCCGAATCGTTCCGCCTGCTTGCGCATATTGGCCATCAGTTCCGGCCCCATGATGCCTTCCGGAAACCCGGGGAAGTTCTCCACTTCCGTCGTCGTCGTCAATTGACCGCCCGGTTCCGGACCTTCGATGACAAGCGGCTTCATATTCGCGCGCGCCAGATAGATGGCCGCGGTCAAACCGGACGGACCGGTCCCGATAATGATCGATTTGTACATAGGTATCCCTCCTAGTCTATTTGATTGCAAAACGCTGTTTGGCGGCGTCTTCTGCGGCAATGTCATCGTTCGCGCTGCTATTCGTTGTACCGTTTCCGGCCGCTATTCGCTGTCCCGTTCCGCAAATACGGAATGGATTGTTTTCATTTTTCCTTAATGCCGCATATTTCATCAATTCGCTTCACATATTTGCTCACGGTCGCGATGGACATTCCGTAGCGTTGCGATACTTCATGATACGAAATTTCGCGGCGATGCATCTTCGCCGTCAAATATTCCAATGCCGCCGCCCACCCTTCCGCTTTGCCGAGCTTCGGCACGTCAGGGTAGACGCGGGAGAGAAAATCCACCCAAAGCGTCAGCAGGTCATGCTGCTGCACCAGATCGTAGCGTTTGCCCATCCGCGACAGAGCCGCTTCCAGCACGGCCTGCCACCTGTCGTCCCAGACCGGCAGCCTGGACGGCATCCGGTTCGGCTCGATCACCGTGCGCTCCCCGCCCAGCACCGCTTCCAGCGGCCCGTGCACGCCGATCGTTCGCAGAACGAACAGCGCGATCCGCTTCAGGTAATCCTCTTCATCCGGCTCCAGCAGAAACGTCTGCAGCGCTTCTTTCACCTCGCCGTCAGCGATCATTCCCAGCGCCTGGATGACCTGCAGCTTCGTCTGACGATCGCCATGGCGCAGCGCCCAGAAGAAGGAGGAACGGACGAGCGGGTCCCGCTTCACATGCTCGGGGAAGCCTTCCGGCGTATTCTCCCACATTCGGAACTGCTCTTCGAAAGGCAGGTGGTAATGGTAACTGACGGGAACGGAATGTCCATCCTTATGTCCTTCCTCGCGCATGCGCTCCAACTGCTCGAGATAATACCGGGGAATGTCCGATTCAGGGTCCAGCTTGGCGGCCTGGCGCCAAAGCCGTTCGCTGTCCGCGTAGCGACCGATGTTGCAGGCCGCTACCGCCGCGTAATGACACAGGCACGGATCGCTGTGCAGCGCCGGGTCCTTAAGCAGACGAAGAAAGTGGCGGTACGCCGTCTCGTGATAGCCAAGTATGCCCATCGTAGTGGCCAGCTTGAATACATGCTCCTGGTGAAACGGGACCGTCTTGCTCAGCAGCGCGACGATCGGCGCGAGCCGCTCCTCGTCGCCTTCATGCTGAAGGAAGATGGCCAGATTGCATAGCCCGTGCAAATTGCCGGGATCGGTCTCCAGTACCTGGCGAACCGTATCCATCGCTTGCTCGAACATTCCCAGATAATAGTAAGCAAGCGCCAAATTGTTACGGGCGGCCAGAAAATCGGGATACTGCTCCACGATCGCTTCGAGCTGCTTCATCGCCTGCGCGAATTTCCCTTCTTCAAGAAGCATTCGCGCCTGATCGTGCTCATACAAGCCTTCCCGCGATTTGATTTTTTCAGCTTGGTCGGCCTCTCCAGCTCATAATGGAGCAGCTCCATCATTTCCTCGGCCTCTTCCAGAAACTGCCCTTCTTCGTCCTTCTCCAGATAGCGGACCAGGGCGTCCTCCGCCTCTTCGTACCGCTCCATATTGGCGTAATTGTTCGCCATGTAAAATGGCATTCCGTCATGGACGGGTCAAGGTCGTCGACAATATAGCGGAGAATCCGGTTCGACTCCTCGAAATTGCCCATCTCCGACAAAATGCCGGCCATATTGCAATGGTTGACCGGATTGTCCGGTTCGTATTCCACGGCGCGGCGGAAATACTTCAGTGCCTTGTCATAATGATAACGATCCAGCGAACGAACGGCCCGTTCGAAAAAGAACGTGGCGTCCCAATGAATCGGTATGACGTTGGTCGGCTGATCGGCAACCGCTCGTTTCTTTCCTTTCATTCGCAAGGCACCTCCCGGTACGTTCGATGCTCCGATTATACCACAGCGCGGCCCTTCCATACACACCCGGAAAATAAGGCAACGTCCGCCGGCCAGCCGCATCCGCCTTTCGGACCGTTATCGCAGCTGTACCGGCGGACGAATCCGCTACACCCCGGCGTTCTTGAAGAGCGTGCTGATCGAGCCGCCTTGACAAATAATTTTGGTCGCCTCGGCAAGCATAGGGGCGACCGACAATACTTGAAACCGCTCAGGCCGATTCGGGGGCAGCGTAATCGAGTCGGTTACAACCACTTCCCGGATATTCGGATGATCCAGCCGCTGCAGCGCATTCGCGGAAAACAGCGGGTGCGTCGCGCAGACGTACGCATCTTCCGCGCCGCGTTCCTTCAACCCTTCGACGACGTTGATGATGGTCGAGCCGGTATCGATCAGATCCTCGATAATGATCGGCGTCTGCCCGGCTACGTCGCCGATGACGTGCGTAATAACCGACTCGTTATGCGAAGGACGTTTCTTGATCATGATAGCGAAAGGCGAATCGAGATAGTTGGCGAGCTTCTCGGCCGTAGAAGCCCGACCGGCATCCGGCGATACGACGACCGGATTTTTAATGTTTTTCTCTTTCAGGTAATCGCTGATAAGATCAAGTGCGGTCAGGTGATCCACCGGAATGTTGAAGAAGCCCTGAATGGCCGGCGCATGAAGATCGATCGTGATGACCCGGGTCGCTCCGACCGTCGTGAGCACATCCGCCAGCATTTTGGCCGAAATCGGTTCGCGCGGAGCGGCCTTCCGCTCCTGCCGCGCATAGCCATAATAAGGCATGATGATGTTAATGGTACGGGCGGATGCGCGTTTGGCCGCATCGATCATGACGAGCAGCTCGACGAAGTGCTCGTTGATCGGATGCGAGAACGACTGGACGAGAAATACGTCGCAATTCCGGATCGTTTCTTCGTAATGGACGTAAATTTCGCCACTTTTGAAGCGGGAAAGCTTGATTTTGCCTAGGCTGATGCCTAATTCCCGGCCGATCCTCTCCGCCAGTTCCGGGTTGGACGATCCTGAAAAATTCGCAACTTGTCGCTAAACATGATACCCTCCTGAGCGTGATAAACCTATTGATTGAATTGCTGCAACGAGCTTGTTCGACATTTTTCATTATACATCGAATTTACGATAATTCAAAAATCGATCATGATGCGTGTACGGTCTTTAAACGTGGCCAATTGCGTAAATCCGACCTCTTTCAGCAGTTCACGCGCTTCGCTCAAATATTGCCCCAGTCTTTCCGGCTGGTGGGCGTCCGAACCGAGCGTAACCGGAATGCCGAGCTCAAGCGCGTATTCGAGCATCCGGCGGCTCGGGAACATCTCGGCGGCCGGCATTCGGAGTCCGGAAGCGTTCAGCTCGATCGCAAGCCCGTGCCGGCGCACCGCCTCCAGCGCGGCCCGTTCCAGATGCTGCACATCCCCTTCCGGCTGGAAGCCGAACCGTTTGATCACGTCGATATGGCCGATATAGTCGTACAGACCCGTAGCCGCCGCTTTGGCGACGGCATCGTAATAACGTTCGTAAACCGCCATCCGGTCCTTGCCATCCCATTCGTGCGTCTGGCGAAAGTCGGTGACGTCCCATCGATCCAGAAAATGGACGGAGCCGATGACATAATCCCACCGGTAAGGCTCCAGCAGACGGGCGATCTCTTCTTCCCAGCCTTCGATATAGTCCGCTTCGATCCCGACGCGCACGTCGATGCGTCCCGCATATTTCGCCTTCAGCTCGAAGCATTCCTCGACGTAGCGAGGCAATTCCTCAAGCGGCATCGCCATCTCTGGATAATAGTCGGCGGGGTCGACGTGCACGAGCGGAATATGATCGGAGAGGCCGATTTGCGCCAATCCGATCTCGATCCCCCGTTTCACATAGTCCTCCAGCGACCCCGTCGCATGTCCGCAGCGGGCATGGTGAGTATGGTAATCGATTTTCATATGCGAAAGCCGGCCTTTCCGCTCCGGTTTCCGGAGCTGATTTTATCGGTTCATTTTGTTTGTCGTCGGCTTGCCGTAGCGCGCCTTGAGCTCGCCCAGCACATCGTCCAGCGGCAGCCCGCGTTCGCGCAGCAGCACCATCAGGTGAAAGATAAGATCGCTCACTTCGCTGCGCAGCTCGTCATTGTCGCCATTTTTCGCGGCGATGACGACCTCTGTCGCTTCCTCGCCGAATTTCTTCAATATTTTGTCGAGCCCTTTGTCGAACAGATAAGTCGTATACGCTCCCTCCGGCCGCTCCTGGTGACGGCTCGCAATGATCGTCTCCAGCTTTCCGAGCGCCGCGAAACGGTCCCCATCCGCCTCAGCGGCCTGCTCTCCGACTTCGGACAGCGGCACTTCGTTAAAGAAGCAGCTGTACTTGCCCGTATGGCAAGCCGGGCCCCGCTGTTCGACGCGCACGAGCAGCGTATCGCCGTCGCAATCGTAATGCATCGACCTGATCCGCTGCGTATGCCCGCTCGTCGCGCCTTTGTGCCACAGCTCCTTGCGGGAGCGGCTCCAAAACCACGTCTCGCCGGTTTCCAGCGATTTCGCGAGCGATTCCCGGTTCATGTACGCCATCATCAGCACGTCTTTGCTGACGGCGTCCTGCACGATAACCGGGACGAGTCCGGCCTCGTTCCAGGCGATCTTCTCCGCCAGTTCCGCGGCATCCGGCTGTCCGTCCCGGCCGGCGCCCGGCTGCTGACGGCGGGCGTCCGCCGCTTCCATCCGCCCGTCCGGCAATAGCCGTTCGTTCATCGCACCTCTACTCCTTCCCGCCTGAGCGCTTCTTTTACGTCGCCGATCGTCAATTCCTTATAATGAAAAATCGAAGCCGCCAGCCCCGCGTCCGCGCGGCCCTCCTCGAACACATCGACAAAATGCCGCGCCGATCCCGCGCCGCCCGATGCGATGACCGGTATGCTCGTCGCATCCGCGACGGCGCGCGTCAGCTTAATGTCGAAGCCGTCCTTCGTGCCGTCGGCATCCATGCTCGTCAGCAGTATTTCCCCGGCGCCGAGACGTTCCGCTTCGCGGGCCCACTCCAGCGCCCGGATGCCGGACCGCGTCCGCCCGCCATGCGTGTATACTTCCCATTCGCCCCATTCGGGATTGAACTTCGCGTCGATCGCCACGACGATGCATTGGGAGCCGAACTTGCGGGCGCCTTCGGATATGAGCGACGGATTGCGGACCGCCGCCGTATTGATGCCGATTTTATCCGCTCCGGCGCGCAGCAGCCGCTTCATATCGTCGACATGGGCGATGCCGCCGCCGACCGTAAACGGAATCGTAATTTCGCCGGCCGTCTGCTTGACGACCTCGACCATTGTCGCCCGTCCTTCGTGCGAGGCGGAAATATCGAGAAAGACAAGCTCATCCGCCCCTTCCCGATCATAGATTGCCGCAAGCTCGACCGGATCGCCCGCATCGCGCAGATTGACGAAATTGACGCCTTTCACGACGCGCCCGTCCTTCACATCGAGGCACGGGATAATGCGTTTGGCCAACATCGCTGCTCTCTCCTTCCCGTAAGACGCGGATTAACCGATCGCCCGGATCGCTTCCGTCAGATTGATGCTTTCCGTATACAGCGCCTTGCCGACAATCGCGCCGGCTACCCCGTCCGCACGATGGTCGGCAAGCCGCCGCAAATCGTCCAGACGGCTGACGCCCCCCGAAGCGATGACGGACTTGCCGGATACGCGCGCGAGCGAGACGATCGCCTCCACGTTCGGCCCCTCCATCATGCCGTCGCGGGAAATATCCGTGAAGATAAATGTCGAGGCCCCTTGCGCGGCCAGTTCCACCGCCAGTTCCTCGGCTTTCACCTCCGACGTCTCCAGCCAGCCGCGCGTCGCGACGAAGCCGTTGCGCGCGTCCAGCCCGATCGCCACCTTGTCGCCGTACCGATCAAGCGCCCGCCGCACAAAGTCGCGATCCTCGATCGCCGCCGTCCCGAGAATGACCCGCGCCACACCGAGATCGATCAGCCGCTCGACATGCGTCAGATTGCGCAAGCCGCCGCCGACCTGCACCGGCACATTGACCGCGCGCGCAATATCCCCGATCAGGGTATCGTTGACCGGCGCGCCAGCCTTCGCCCCGTCCAGATCGACCAGGTGAATCCAGGACGCTCCCTGCTCTTCCCATAATTTCGCCACGTCCACCGGATCGTCGTTATATACCGTCTCCCGGTTGTAATCCCCCTGTACAAGCCGGACGCACTTGCCTCCCCGTATATCGATAGCGGGATAAATCGTAAAAGCTGCCATGATCCGAATCCAACCTTTCGTACTAGACTAGCCCTTCGGCGACTTGGCGGCTCCCCGTCAACGCCAGAAAATTGCCGAGCAAGCCCATGCCGAGCGCCCCGCTCTTCTCCGGGTGAAACTGCATGCCGTATACGTTGCCGCGCCCGACAATGGCCGTTACGGGCTGATAGTAATCCGTCACGGCGAGCAAGTCGCCGGGTTCCTCCGGCTTGACGTGGTAGGAGTGGACAAAATAGACATAACCTTCGTCCAGCCCTTCGAACAAGGGGCTCGGCTTGCGGAACGCAAGCCGGTTCCACCCCATGTGCGGCACCTTGTAATTGCCTCTGAACCGGACGACGGACCCGGGCAGCAGCCCGAGTCCCCGGCTCGGTCCATGCTCCTCGCTCTCGGTGAACAGCAGCTGCATGCCGAGGCAGATGCCCAGCAGCGGCTTGCCGGATTGGGCGAAACGCGTCACGACTTCGTCCAAACCGGTCTCGCGAAGATTGTCCATCGCATCGGAGAACGCGCCCACGCCCGGCAAGATCGCCCCGTCGGCCGACATAATTTCCTTCGGATCGGAAGAAACGGCCGTCTCGTAACCGAGCCGCTCCACCGCCTTGCCGACGCTGTGCAGATTGCCCATGCCATAATCGAGGATCGCGATCACCTACAATACCCCCTTCGTCGAAGGAACGCCCTGCACCCGCGGATCGATGCCGGTCGCTTCGTCGAGCGCCCGGCCAAGCGCCTTGAACACCGCTTCGATCATATGATGCGTGTTGCGGCCGTAGTGTACGATGACATGCAGTGTCATGCGCGCTTCCAAAGCCAGTTTCCACAAAAATTCGTGCACCAGCTCCGTCTGGAAGCTGCCAACCTGCGCGGACGGATATTCCGCCCGATATTCGAAATGCGGCCGGTTGCTCAAATCGATGACGACCTGCGCCAGCGCCTCGTCCATCGGCACGAACACGCTGGCATACCGCTTGATGCCCCGCTTGTCGCCGAGCGCCTCGCGGATCGTCTGTCCCAGGCAAATGCCGATATCCTCCACCGTATGGTGGTCATCGATATCGACATCGCCGCGCGCCTCGACCGTCAGGTCGAACTGGCCGTGCTTCGCGAACAGATCGAGCATATGATTCAGAAACGGCACGTCGGTTTCGATCGACGCCGTTCCCGTTCCGTCGATGGCAAAGGACAGCTTGATATCCGTTTCGTTCGTGGTGCGGGCCACTTCGGCCGCGCGTTTGACGTTGTCCGCCATATTCGATCCTTCCTTCTCCGTGTAAAGTTGCGTGCTTGTGCCGGCGGCCGCGTATTTCGGCCGCGATGCTTCCGAAAGCGAGAAAACGAAACGAGGAGCCGGCTTCAGCCGCCTGCGGTCCTACCGGCCGGCTCCGCCGCTTCCGCCCGCGCCTTCCCGCTCCAGCCGGACTGCGATCGCCCGGGCGTGGCCTTCCAGTCCTTCGCGGCGCGCCAGCGTCATAATCTTCTCGCCGTTCGCAAGCAGCGCCTCCTTGCTGTAGTAAATCAGGCTAGACTTCTTCAGGAAATCATCCACCGTCACCGGCGACGAGAAGCGGGCCGTTCCGTTCGTCGGCAAAATATGGTTCGGACCGGCGAAATAGTCGCCGACCGGCTCCGAGCTGTGCGGCCCGAGGAAGATAGCGCCCGCATTCTCGATCCTGGCGAGCAGCGACAACGGATCGGCCGTCAGCACCTCGAGATGCTCCGGCGCCATCCGGTTCACGACGTCGATGCCTTCCGCCAGCGAGTCGACGAGCAGCGCCGCGCCGTAGCTGTCGATCGAACGGCGCGCAATCGGCTCGCGCGGCAGCGCCTGCAGCTGCCGCTCGACCTCATCCGCTACGGCGCGCGCCAGCGTCTCCGACGGCGTCACCAGCACCGCCGAGGCCATCTCGTCGTGCTCCGCCTGCGACAGCAGATCGGCCGCCACATAGACCGGGTCGGCCGTCTCGTCCGCCAGCACGACGATCTCGCTCGGTCCGGCGATGCTGTCGATGTCGACGACGCCGAAAACGGCGCGCTTCGCCAGCGCGACATAGATATTGCCGGGGCCGCAAATTTTATCCACCGGCGCGATCGTCGCGGTGCCGTACGCCAGCGCGGCCACCGCCTGCGCTCCCCCGACCCGGTACATCTCCCGCACGCCCGCCTCCGCGGCGGCGACCAGAATGTACGGGTCGATCCCTTCCGTGCCGCCGGTAGCGGGCGGCGTCACCATGACGATCTCCGGCACGCCGGCCACCTGTGCCGGGATGACGTTCATCAGCACGGACGACGGATACGCCGCTTTGCCCCCGGGCACATAGACGCCCACCCGCCTCAGCGGGCGGACGATCTGCCCGAGCAGCGACCCGTCCGGCTGCAAGTCCATCCACGAGGTGCGCTTCTGCTTCTCGTGGAACGAGCGGATATTCGCGGCCGCTTCCCGGATGGCCGCGACGAATTCCGGCTCGACGCGGTCATATGCCGCTTCGATTTCGGCGTCTCCGACGCGCAGGGACGCCGCGTCGAGGGATACTTTGTCATGCAGCTCCGTATAGCGGAGCAGCGCCGCGTCCCCCTCGTTGCGAACCGCCTCGACGATTTCGCGTACCGCCTCGTTCTGTTCCGGAGAGCCGTACTCCACCTCACGGGTAATGCCGAACTGCTCCGCACGCATGATTTTCATGGCCATTCCCCTTCCTTCCGATCCGTCTAAGCTTCGCCAATCCGGCCCCGGCGTTCCTTAGCCTGGCCGCGATCGGTCTTACGCCCTGGCCGCGATTGTCGCCTGCAGCCTGTCGCACAAGCTCTGTATGGCGCCGTTCTTCATGCGGTAGCTGACCCGATTGGCGATCAGCCGGCTCGTAATGCCGAATATGGTCTGCATCTCCACGAGTCCGTTCTCCCGCAGCGTCTGCCCCGTCTCCACCATATCGACGATCCGGTCGGCAAGCCCGATCATCGGCGCCAGCTCGATCGAACCGTTCAATTTGATCACTTCCACCTGCTGGCCTTGTTCGCGAAAGAACTGGGACGCGACATTCGGATATTTGGTCGCCACCCGCGGATGCATGACCGGCTTCCAGTCCGGCAAGCCGATAACCGACATCCGGCATTTCGCGATGCCGAGATCAAGCAGCTCGTACACGTCCTTGTTTTCCTCCATCAGCACGTCCTTGCCTACGATGCCGATATCGGCCGCGCCGTATTCCACATAGGTGGGGACGTCGACCGGCTTCGCCATAATGAACGACATGCCCGCTTCGGGCGCCTCGATAATCAGCTTTCTCGTATCGTCGAAATCTTCCGGTATCGGCAACCCCGCTTCGCGAAACAGCTTCGACGCCTGCTTGTAGATCCGGCCCTTCGGCATCGCCACCTTCAGCAGCTCCCGTCCGCTCATGTGGCGTCGCCTCCTTTCGTATGCTCCTGCAATGTTCCCGTGTAAGAGAGGAATTCCGCATATCTTTTCCCTTTATACACGACCGGCTTGGCCGCCGCCAGCAGACTGCTGTGCGTCAGTCCGTCGTCGATCCGTTCCGTCACGACGGTATTGCCGCTGTCGCGCAGCCGCCCCGCTTCGATCAGCGCCTCCCGGCGTCCCGCCTCGTCGTAGCCGATCAGCACCGCGCTGTCGTCGCCGTCCGGCTCCAGCCCGACGAGCTCGAGCAGCCGGGTCGTCTTCAACGCGAAACCCGTCGCCGGCGCGGGACGGCCGAACTGGCCGAGCAAATTGTCGTAGCGCCCGCCGCTGACAACGGGAAACCCGAGATCGGCCGCATATCCTTCGAACGTCATGCCGGTATAATAGGAGAAATCGCCGATCATCGTCAAGTCGATCAGCACATGATCGCATACCCCGTACGCCTTCAGCACATCCCACATTTCGCACAGATGGCGGATCGACGCTTGCGCCGTCTCGTTGCGGCTGAGCTGCATCGCCTGATCGCATATTTCCTGGCCGCCGCGCAGCCGGAGAATCCCTTCCAGTTCCTCGCTCACGCCTCCGGACAGCCCGAGAGCGGCCAGCCGTTCCCGATAACCGACATAATCGCGGCCGAGCAGACACGCTTTCAGCTCTTCCTGGGCTTCCGCTTGGCCCTGCAACGTTTCTTCGAACAGTCCGTTAAGGAAGCCGACGTGACCGACCGCGATTTTAAACCGCTCAATACCGGCCGCCTTTAAGGATGCGATAGCCAGCGCCACCACCTCGGCATCGGCGTCGGCCGATGCATCGCCGATCAGCTCTACGCCGGTCTGGAAAAATTCCGCCTCGCGGCCCGCCTCTTCCTCGATGGACCGGAACACGTTGGCATGATAGGAAAGCCGAAGCGGAAGCGGCGCATCCCGCAACAGCGAGGCCGCGACCCGCGCGATCGGCGACGTCATATCGGAACGCAGCACAAGCGTTGTCCCGCGATTGTTCAACAATTTGAACAGCTTCTGATCGGATGTGGAGCTGGCGACGCCGACCGTATCGTAATATTCCATCGACGGCGTTACGATCTGCTCATAGCCCCACCTGCCCATACAGTCCAGCGTCTGCCGCTCGATCTGGCGCAGCTTCTTCGCCGCAGCCGGCAAATAATCTTTCAAGCCAACCGGCTTTTCGAACATTTTCGGTTTGGACATGCCCGTTCACCCACGTTGCTTTAATATATTAAAGTGCTACCATGTTACCATACTGCCAAAATAAAGGATTAGTCGTAATTCTAACATGCGGACCCGTGCCCGTCAAGCGGATCGGTGCAGACATATCGCCTTTGCCGAACATTTCCGCTTCTATCTTAATCTGCCCATCCGCCAACCAAAAAAGCGGTCAGTGACCGTTTGCCTTGTCCGGCACCGGCCCGCAACCGCTTCGGGACGCTTCTATTCAATCGCCTAATCCGCCCGGCGCAGCTCCCGGAGCGGATTGCCGCCGACGAAAGCGCCCGGCGCCACATCTTTGTGAACGACGGAGCCGGCAGCGACAACGGCGCCGTCGCCGATCGTAACACCCGGCAATATCGTCGTATTGGCGCCGATCAGAACGGACGATCCGATCTTCACGTCACCCAGTCTGTACTCTTTGATCAGATACTCGTGAGCCAGAATCGTCGTATTGTAGCCGATAATCGAGTTGTCGCCGACTTCGATCCGCTCCGGGAAAAAGACGTCGACCATAACCATCAACGCAAATGAGGTGTGCCGTCCGACCTTCATGCCGAGCACGCGGCGATAGATCCAGTTTTTGACCGGAAGCGACGGGCAGTAGCGCGCCAACTGGATAAATATAAAATTGCGCACCGCTTTGAACGGGCTGACGGTTTTGTACATCTGCCACAGGGCGTTAGGCCCCTCCACCGGATACCGCTCCAGCTTCCTCACACGTCCCGCTCCAATCCGACCAGGGCATAGAGATCGCGCATATCGTGAAGAATATGCTGCGCGCCGCTGTCTCTCAGCACTTGTTCCCCTTTGAGCGACCACGCCACCCCGACCGCGACGCAGCCCGCCGCCCGCGCCGCCTGCATATCGACCGGGCTGTCGCCCGCCATCAGCGTCCCGGCCGGATCCGCTCCCAGCTTCTCCATCGCCAGCAGCACCGGTTCCGGATGCGGCTTCGGATGCGAAACGTCGTCTATCGTGACAATCGCGTCCATATAATCGATGAGCCCGAAATATTTCAATCCGCGCTCGGTCGTCTGCCGCATTTTCGTCGTGACGACCCCCATCCGGATGCCCGACCGATGCAGCCGGCCGAGAACCTCGGGCACATGGGGAAACGGCTTGACCAGTTCGTCATGCAGCCGCCAATTGATTTCGCGATAGGCCGCCACAAGATGGGATACGTCGTCGAGACCGGTAAACTGCTTCATCTGGTCGACGAGAGGTTGTCCCATGCTCGGAATAATATGCTCCCGATCGAAGCCGTCCGGCACGACCCCCTGAAGCGCATGCAGAAATGAGCGGATAATCAGTTCGTTCGTATCGAGAATCGTCCCGTCCAGGTCGAACAGGACATGGTTAATCGTTCGTTTCATCTTCATGGCCTTTCGTTGTTTCTCTTTCGTTCGGCGCAGCTTCGGTCCGCTCCGCCCCGTGCTCTTCTCCGCCGTTCTCGGCCTTGGTCTCCTCCGGCCCGGCGTCAGCCGGCAGTCCCGTCTTCCGGTTGATAATCGGATCCAGATACCGTTCCGATGCGGCGCCTGTGGCGCGCCGGACGATGATGATCGCGACAGCCGCCAGCACAAGCAGAATGGCGACAAGCTGGGAAATGCGGATATTGCCGTAAGCCGGGTCCAGATATCCCGGTTCGAATGTTACGGTCATCGGCGACCACAACCCGTTCACGAAAGACGCCAGCCATTCCGGTCCATGAAACGCGAGGGAGTCCGTGCGCAGCCCTTCGATGTAAAATCTTCCGACCGAATACCAGATAAAATAGCTCATCAGCAGTTCTCCGGCCCGCAAAAACTTCTGGCGGCGCAAGATGAGCAACAGAATCAACCCGAGCAAGTTCCACAGCGATTCGTACAAAAACGTCGGATGGTGGAACGTCCCCTGAACGTTCATTTGGTCGACGATCCACCCCGGCAGATGCAGCGTATTCCGCAGGAAGTCTTCGCTGACCGGTCCGCCATAAGCTTCCTGATTGACAAAGTTGCCCCAGCGCCCGATGATTTGCCCCGTGATCAGCGAAGGCGCACAAATGTCGGCGACGCGCCAGAAGCTGTATCCTTTGGCGCGGATATACAAGATGCCGGCTATAAATGCACCGATCAACGCCCCGTATATCGCAATGCCGCCTTCCCATATTTTAAAGACCGATAACAGATCATGCTTATATTCGTCCCACTTGAACGCCACATAGTAGATACGGGCTCCGATAATGGCGGACGGAACGCCGATCAGCAACAAATCCATAAAGAAATCGGATGACAGTCCGTATCGCTTGCCTTCCCGAACGGCCAGCAACAGTCCGGCCAGCGCGCCGAGGCCGAGAATGATGCCGTACCAACGCACCTCAAAGGTACCGATCGCAATCGCGACGGGATTAATGAGAAGCATGTTCATACTTCGAATTCTCCTTTATTCGTAATCGTCCATGTCGTCCGCAATCGTCTCGGTCAGCTTGTTCGTAAACTGCAAAGCGGCATTGTATCCCATTCGCTTCAGACGATAGTTCATGGCCGCCACCTCAATAATAACGGCAAGGTTCCGGCCGGGACGCACCGGGACGGTCACAAGCGGGATGTCGGTATCGAGTATGCGCGTTTTCTCTTCGTCCAGCCCGAGCCGGTCGTACTGCTTATCCGGCTGCCAATTTTCCAGCTTGATGACGACGCTGATCCGTTTCTGCGTACGAACAGCTCCGGCGCCAAACAGCGTCATGACGTTAATAATGCCGAGCCCCCGAATTTCGAGCAGATAGCGGATCAACTCCGGCGCGCTGCCGTGCAGCTGGCCGTCCGACGTCTGGCGGATTTCGACGGCGTCGTCGGCGACGAGGCGATGGCCCCGCTTCACAAGTTCCAGCGCCGTTTCGCTCTTCCCGATGCCGCTGCTGCCGGTAATCAGCATGCCGATGCCGTACACATCGACAAGCACGCCGTGAATGGTCGTCGTCGGCGCCAGTCTCTGCTCCAGAAAATTGGTGATCCGGCTGGACAGAATCGTCGTCGCCACCTGGCTCCTCAGCACCGGGATATTCGTCAGGGCCGATTGTTCGAGCAGCTCCAGCGGCGGTTCCTGTCCTCTCGTCACGATGATGCAAGGCGTGTCCGCGCCGCACAGCCGTTCCATCCGGTCCTTGCGCACTTCCCGATCCAGCGTTTCCAGAAACGCAAGTTCCGTCCGCCCCAATATCTGCACCCGTTCCGAAGGATAATAGTGGAAATATCCGGCTATTTCCAGCCCCGGACGGTACAGATCGTCAACCGTCACCGTTCTTTTCAATCCGTCCTCTCCCGATAGTATTTCCAGTTGAAATACTTGAACAAGTTCGGAAACTTTCACTTTCCTGGGCATCGTGCTGCCTCCCTTACTTCCCTGCAACCGCCGGGTCCTTAGTTCTTAAGTTCTCCTTTTCCAATGACTCCATGGTAAAGGAAAAAAGCGCCGAAAGCAACGTCGACGTTGTGTTCGGCGCATCATGCCGCATCGCAGCAACGGTACGGATGCACGACGACCTGCTCGATTTCAGCCGGTGTAAAAAGGCGATTTTGCCCGCGACGCAAAAAAACCGCCCGATGGCCGGGCGGTTCGTTTCGAAACGAAACTTCTGCTTCATTATACTTCGAAAACGTTCAGTTCCGTTTCCTTGTCAAACACATGCGCTTTGTTCATGTCGATCGCCAGCTTGACGTTCGTGCCGTCACGCATGCCGGCGCGGCCGTCTACGCGCGCGATAACCGTATCGTTGCCGATACCGTTCAGGTACAGATACATTTCGTGACCGAGGTTTTCCGCAACTTCGACATGCGCGTTAACAACGGTGTTCGGAGATGCTTCAATAAATACCGGCTCTTCGTGGAGATCTTCCGGACGAACGCCGAGAATAACTTCTTTGCCGACATAGCCTTTCTCGCGAAGCGTCTTCGCTTTGCCTTCCGGCACGACAACGTCGATGCCTGTCGTTTTGAAGTGAAGCGCTCCGCCTTGATCGACCAGCCCGCCGGTAATGAAGTTCATGGCGGGAGCGCCGATGAAACCGGCTACGAACAGATTGACCGGATGATTGTACAGCTCTTCCGGAGAAGCCGCTTGCTGAATGACTCCGTCCTTCATAACGACGATCCGGTCGCCCATCGTCATCGCCTCGATCTGGTCGTGCGTTACGTAAATAACGGTCGTTTCCAGACGTTTGGCCAGCTTGCTGATCTCGGCGCGCATCTGTCCGCGCAGCTTGGCGTCGAGGTTGGAGAGCGGTTCGTCCATCAGGAACACTTGCGGTTCGCGTACGATTGCGCGTCCGAGCGCGACACGCTGACGCTGACCGCCGGAAAGCGCCTTCGGTTTGCGGTCCAGCAGGTGTTCGATATCGAGAATTTTAGCGGCTTCACGAACGCGTTTGTCGATTTCCGCTTTTTTGAATTTACGAAGTTTAAGGCCGAATGCCATGTTTTGATATACGTTCATGTGCGGATAAAGCGCGTAAGACTGGAATACCATCGCGATGTCGCGATCTTTCGGAGCGACGTCGTTGACAAGGCGGTCGCCGATGTAGAGCTTGCCCTCGGAAATTTCTTCAAGGCCTGCGATCATCCGCAGCGTTGTCGATTTACCGCAACCGGACGGTCCGACCAGGACAAGAAACTCTTTATCCTTGATGTCGAGATGGAAGTCTTTAACCGACGCGTTATCCGAACCCGGATATTTCTTGTAAACGTGTTCTAAACGTACACCAGCCATGTGCATTTCCCCCTATACGTATAATTGAGAGCTTTCTCGTAATCCTATCTTATAATAAGGGGTCAGCGTATGACTATGCACAAACTTTACAAAAATATTAAGCCCTTTTCGTGACTTTGTACAATAGCAAAATAATTTTCACCAGAACGGCATCCCGGAATTGCCGGACGTCGAGCCCTGTCTCCTGCTTCAGTTTGTCCAGCCGGTAAAGCAGCGTATTCCGGTGAATATAAAGCTTTTTGGCTGTCTCGCTGACATTGCAGTCAAGCTCAAAAAACGTTTCCAGCGTCGCAAGGATCTCCGGCTCGACGAAAACGTCGCTGCGTTTGAGCACCTGTTCCACATATCGGATCCGCTGTGATTCCGGGATGCTGTCGAGCAGCCGTTCCAAATGAATCAGCCAAGGGAGATGGATGGTATTGCCTACGTGAAACTTGCGGCCCAGATAGACCGTCTCCCGCAGCAGCCGGGTCGTCTCCACCATCGAGGTTGCAGGCGATGCCGGATACGCAACGGCCAGATGACAGTCGCCGATCCACTCGCTGGCCAGCATCTCATAAAGACCCGAACAGATGGAAGCCAGACTTTCTTCCAGCGAATCTTCTTCCCCTGCGGCGCGTTCCTCGGACTCGGTATCGGTAAGCAGGGATGTCGGCCCCCATATGAGCCATTCCTGCCCTTTAAGCGGGATCAGCAATATATCCTCTGCCAAAAACTGCCGTAGCAGCTTTTCCAGTTCGGTATAAGCGCTTCCCGCTGTCTCTGCAACCGGATGCTCGCTGACGAGCAGAAACGGGATCATTTCCGTAAACAGCCGCCCCCGGATCGTCAAATTGTCGGGAAGCGTGCTTTCGGGATGTTCGGATTCAAGCTGGTCGATGATCCACTGTCCGATCTGCATCGCTATGGATTCCGTATCGGATGCAGGACCCGTGAATCCGGCTAGACCCGACTTGAGCTGGCCGATCGTCCATCCGATCAGCGCCTTGTCAGTCTCGGTCAAATTGCTTCGCGATATTTCCATCACATCTACGTACTGTCCGTCCGTACGCAACGCAAACAGCGGTTTTCCGTCCCGTTCCGCAAGCTGTCCGGGTTGCGGCGCGCCGAAGGCTTTGCCCGACCCGGCGGATGCGCGCGCAGCATGCTCCCGCCATTCGGAAACCGTCAATTTTCGATGGTAGACCGGGCATTTCAAAATTTGCTGAAGCTGATCCATCCAATTTGGCGTGCTCATCGTTCATCCCCTATCCCATGCGGTTAAGCAACGCTTTTTTTTCGCTATTTTACCATAGACGCAGCGTCGACCTCCAATTTCATTTTTGCACGAGCAGCAGAACGATGGACAGCAGGGCAAACAATGCGGCGATAAGATACAGAAAAGAGACGGCTTGCACCTGATTCAGTCCCCACCGCATCAACACATGATGGAAGTGCATATTGTCCGCCCGATGGAGCGGTTTCCCCAACAGAAGCCGCCGCAGCATGACGATGATGGTATCGAATATCGGCAATCCAAGAGCGAGTATCGGCACCGCCATCGATAACAGCGTCGCGCTTTTGAACGCTCCTTCCACCGCCACGACGGCCAGCACAAAACCGAGGAACGTCGCGCCCGCATCACCGAGAAATATGCGCGCCGGATGAAAATTGTACGCGAGAAACCCGATGCATGCCCCGATAATAATCGCGGCGAGGAGCGCCGTATCCGGCTGTTTTTGATGATAGCGGCAACAAGCAGCGTCGCCGAGGATATCATGGATACGCCGGAAGCAAGCCCGTCCGCCCCGTCGATAAAGTTAACCATATTAATAAGCGCAAATACCCATACGATCGTGGAGACCGCCGACAACCACTCGGGAAAAAGATAAAACTTGCCGCTGACCGGGTCGGTAACGGCCATAATCCGGATGCCAAACGACAGCGGCAGCATCGACACAGCCAAGTAGCCGACAACACGGGGCCATACCGGAAAGTCACGCCCTTTCGCCTTGAAAGCGTCATCTGTCAGCCCGATGGCGACCAGCGCCAAACCGCCGACAGCAACGGTTAAACTAAGCCCGGTGATGCCTTGATAAAGTATGAATGTGACGGTCACAGCCGCGTATATCGCTGCGCCACCCATGAGCGGCACCGGCTTGCGATGAATTTTGCGGGGAGAGGGACGATCTACAAAGCCGATGCGCAAAGCCATCCTGCGGAGGACAGGCACACCGGCAAACACGATGATGAAGCTGACGAATGCTGCGGTTATCGCGATCATCATATCCCCCCTTGTATGCTAACGTTCGAATAACAATCGTCTTTTCACATTGTGCCCAAAAAAGAAAAAAACCCGCAGGCTGCAACCTGCAGGTTTTCATGATGATGAAGAGAAAATGGTGAGCCATGAAGGACTCGAACCTTCGACACCCTGATTAAAAGTCAGGTGCTCTACCAGCTGAGCTAATGGCTCGTAGTTGAAGTGGTGGAGGGCGATGGATTCGAACCACCGAACTCGTAAGAGAACAGATTTACAGTCTGCTGCGTTTGACCACTTCGCTAGCCCTCCACGTGCAAATCGTTTCAGAGCGGAACTCTGAAAACAAATGGTGGCTCGGGACGGAATCGAACCGCCGACACGAGGATTTTCAGTCCTCTGCTCTACCAACTGAGCTACCGAGCCACGCATTATAGGGATGGCGGAGCTGACGGGATTCGAACCCGCGTTCTCCTGCGTGACAGGCAGGCATGTTAGGCCTCTACACCACAGCTCCAGACAGATGGTGGACGCTGACGGGATCGAACCGCCGACCCTCTGCTTGTAAGGCAGATGCTCTCCCAGCTGAGCTAAGCGTCCGTATGTATGGTAGCGGCGGAGGGGATCGAACCCCCGACCTCACGGGTATGAACCGTACGCTCTAGCCAGCTGAGCTACGCCGCCACATTTCCCGTTATAATGTCTGCTTGCCGCGTACGGGACCGCTGCAAGATCGGGCATACATGTTTGCGCCCTGAAAACCGGATGCGAATGTCTGCGTCCAACCCTCTGCTTGTCATGCTTCTTAGG
>NZ_BOVJ01000140.1 GCF_018403665.1 Paenibacillus cisolokensis | reverse complement strand
GGGGTTTTACGGTTCGTATCAGCTTCGAAAGAAAGCATACGCAAACAAAGGTCTGCTCTGTCCGGACATCGCTCCTGCCTCCATATCCTTTACGACCGATCAACCGGCCGCTCGCAAAGGCAGGTGAAAAAAAGAACATGAGCAAACAGACCTTAAGTATGGCACGCAATACCGAAGCGTTCCCCTTCTCCCATCCAGACTATACTGTCGGTCCCGGATTCGCACCAGGTCCACCGTACCGCCTCCGTCCCGCATATCGGGTAAGGAATGGCGGTCCGGGTCACGGACTGACGAAGAAAGTGCAAGCGGTCCGGATGTCCGGTGCCGCGCTTCCCCGATCACCGCCGGTTGGGAATTTCACCCAGCCCCGAAGGAAAGCCGCTAAGATCGTATTCTTATGCGCTTTGCCGGTTAGACGAAAAGCAAACGCCTAACGTTGAATGAAATAGTACCACTTCATCAAGAAAAAAGCAAGCGTTCGCCAACGCAGCAAGCGCCGGCGGTCGCCCGAGGCCGCAGCGCCTTTCCTGCGCCGGCCGTCGGAGGAGCCCTATCGGGCGCGCTGCCGGGGCGACGCGAGCGAATAAAGCCGCGGACAGCAAGAAAGGCCAACGGCCGACAGGCCGTTGGCTATTTTTACACCTCGTATACTTCCACCTTGTCCATTTTGTCGCGGCCTTTGAACGCGTCGACATGCTCCATCCCTTTGGACACTTTGCCAAACACCGTATGCTCGCCGTCGAGATGCGGCTGCGGCTGGTAGCAAATATAAAACTGGCTGCCGCCCGTATTCCGGCCGGCATGCGCCATTGCCACCGTACCGCGCTCATGCTTGTTCGGGTTGATTTCGCAATTGATCGTATAGCCGGGGCCGCCGGTGCCGTTGCCCTTCGGACACCCGCCCTGCGCGACGAAGCCCGGAATGACACGATGAAAGACCAGGCCGTTGTAAAAGCCGCTGTTGGCCAGTTTCTCGAAATTGCCGACCGTGTTCGGCGCGTCCTGTTCGAACAGATCGATGACGATTTCCGCGCCGTTCTCCATTGTAATTTTCGCTTGCTTTGCCATGCGGTCACGCTCCTTACGCGTTCGGTTATTTCCCGGTCGGCGCTTTGCGCAGCCGCTGCGGGATCACGTCATTGGCGACAATATCGTGCAGCGACTCGCGCTTCACGGCAAGATCCGCCTGTCCGTCCTTCACGAATACGACGGCAGGACGGCGAATGCGGTTATAATTGCTCGCCATCGCATAATTGTACGCTCCCGTGCAGAAGACTGCAAGCAAATCGCCGATATTCGCTTTCGGCAAATCGAGATCCCAGATCAGCATGTCGCCGCTCTCGCAGCATTTGCCGGCGATCGAAACCGTCTCTTCGGCCGGCTCGTTCGCGCGGTTGGCGAGCACCGCTTCGTATTTCGACTGGTACAGCGCCGGGCGCGGGTTGTCCGTCATGCCGCCGTCGACGGCGATATATTTGCGTACGCCGGGAATTTCCTTGGTCGTCCCGACCGTATACAGCGTCGTGCCGGCGTCGCCGACGATGCTTCGGCCCGGCTCCACCCAAATTTCCGGCAGCGGGAATCCGGCCGCCGTAAAATTGGAGATGACCGCGTCCGTAATCGCCTTGACATACTCGCGGATCGGCAGCGGCTTGTCTTCCGCCGTATACCGGATGCCGAAGCCGCCGCCAAGGTTGACGACCTTGAACGTAACGTTCAGCTCGTCCCGCACTTTAATGGCGAAAGCGGCTACTTTGTCCACCGCCATTTTGAACCCTTCCACCTCGAAAATTTGCGAGCCGATATGGGAGTGAACGCCGAGCAGCACCAGATTCGGCTGCTCGATCGCTTCCTTGACGGCGCGATAAGCCGAACCGTTGGCAAGGTCGAAGCCGAACTTGGAATCCTGCTGTCCGGTCGAGATGTAGTCGTGGGTATGCGCTTCGACGCCCGGCGTAATGCGCAGCAGAATATTCGCTTTTTTACCCTTTTCCCCCGCCAGTGCGTTCAGCAGCTTCAACTCGGTAAAGTTGTCCACGACGAAACAGCCGATATTGGCATCCAGCGCCATGACGATTTCCTCGGGCGTCTTGTTATTCCCGTGGAAGTGGATGCGGCCGGCCGGAAATCCCGCCTGCAGCGCGGTGTACAGTTCGCCGTCGGAGACGACGTCAAGCGACAGGCCTTCCTGCTCGGCGATGGCGCACATCGCCATCACACTGAACGCCTTGCTGGCGTATGCGACCTGGAAGTTCAGGCCCGAAGCGCGGAACGCCTCGACATATTCACGGGCGCGCTGACGGACGAGCGCCTCGTCCACGACATAAAGAGGAGTGCCGAATTCTTTCGCCAACTCGGTCGTATCGCAACCGCCAATTTCCAGATGCCCTTTGGCATTAATCTTAGAAGTTCCATGCAAATACATAAATCGATCCCTCTGCTTTCTCCATCGTTCGGAAAAATAAGTTTGCACCTATTTCACCAGTATAGCGCAAACCCGCTTCGGGAGAAATGGATAATTCAGCATTTGATTTGTATTAATCGGTACGCGGCATTTTGTCGCGCTGCTGCGGCCGCAGCAAATTGGGGCGCATCCGGTTCTGCAGCACGGGCGGGCGAATGAGAAAGTTGGCCATCGACCGCAAATCGAACGGAATGAACGGCCACATGTACGGGCGGTTGAACGAGCGCATCGTCACCAGCATGATGAAAATCAGCGTCGTCACGACGATTAAGCCGGGCGCCCGGAACAGCGCGACGGCGATAATGAGCAGCAGCCGCACGATCCGGTTGGCCAGACCGAGCTCGTAGCTGGGCGTTGCGAACATGCCGATGGCGGCGACCGCCATGTAGAGGATCACCTCGTTGACGAACAGCCCTGTCTTCACAGCCACGTCGCCAATCAGGATGGCCGCGATCAACGACATGGCCGTCGCCAGCGGAGACGGCGTATGGACGGACGCCATGCGCATCAGATCGACCCCGATTTCGGCCAGCACGAACTGCATGACGAGCGGAATGTCGCCCGTCTCGTTCGGTCCGATAAAGGCCATGCCGGGCGGCACCATGCCGGGTTCGAGCACGAGCAAAAACCAGAGCGGCATCAAAAACAGCGAAGCGAGTACGCCGATAAACCGGACCCAGCGCAAATAGGTGCCCATGAACGGCGTTTGCCGGTTTTCCTCGGCGTGCTGCATCAGATCGAAGAAGGTGGTCGGCAAAATCATGACGCTCGGGGAGGTATCGACAAAGACGGTCACATTGCCTTCCAGCAGATGTGCCGCCACGACATCCGGCCGTTCGGAGTAGCGGACGAGCGGAAACGGATTCCATCCCCGTTTGACTGTCGCCTCCTCCAGCTGCTTGTCGGCCAGCGGGATGCCGTCGATTTCCACCTGCTTGATTTTGTCGCGAATCGATTCGAGCAGCCGCCTGTCGACGATGTCGTCGATATAGGCGATGCAAACGTCTGTCTTCGTTCGTTTGCCGATTTGCACCACTTCGTATCTGAGCCTCGGGTCGCGCAGCCGTCTGCGCACAAGCGATACATTCGTCATGAGCGTTTCGGTAAAGCCGTCCCGGCTCCCGCGAACGACGCGTTCCAGCGAAGGCTCCTCCGGCGAGCGCGTCGGAAAATTTTTCGCATCGATCATAAGGGCGGCAGGTTCGCCTTCTATGAACAGGACGGCGTTGCCGGACAGCGACGCCGTCACGAGCTTGTTCCAATCGCTCTCGATTTTCACCTGAATGGCGGGAACATAATAGCGGAAGAAATCGTGGAGGGCATCCGCCGACACGGCATCCGGATGCAAATAAGTGAGCCGCTCCAACACTTCCGTCAGCAGTTGGTCCTTGACAAGTCCGTTCATATGCAGAAGCGCGGTTCTTCGCCCTCCGAGCGTCATCTCGCGCACGACGACATCGAAGCTGGTGTCAAGGCCGCATTCTTCCTTCAGCCGTTCAAGCACGCGGTCGATGGACGGCGAAACTTCGTTTTCGCCGTTGTTCCCGCCCGGCGCGGCCGCCTTTTCCATTTCCAGACGGATGCTTTCCGTCTCCTCGAAGCTGTCCATGCCTTCGCGTCCGTCTCCTCCGGTTTCCGCGAAAGGCGGGATCGCTTCCCGAATATCGCCAATATCGCCTTCTCCCGTATTTTGCCGCCAATTCGTCATGATGTCACCTCGCAGGTCTATTTATCGCTGATATACAAGCCAGTCGAACAGCGAACCGGCCGTTTTGCCGAGCGCCATCGCCATCAGGAGCGCAACCAGATAATCGGAAAGATTCAGCCGCTTTGCCAAAATCGGAATGACGTTCATCACTTCGGTCAGCGCCGCGGCAAGCATGCCGATAAAAATGCCGTCGATCAATCCGACGAAGCTAAGTGCAGCCCGCGCCGGAACATGAATTTTCCAGTCGAGAAAATCGGCGAACGTCCAGTACAGCGATCCGGCGATAACCGCCGTTTCGAACCAGACCGAATGACGGTAGGCGCAAGCGATCTGGGCGAGCCGCGGGATCAGGTCCAGCACGATCAGCAGGGCCACCATGCCGCTTCCGACGGCGACGCCTCCCGCGATGCCCAGAAAGGCGATAAATCCGTTCGCAGCCCATTCTGCCATCGGAACACCTCCTTATCCGCCCGACTCCGGCTTCCTGCCGTCCACCGGATTTCCTCCGTCCGACTTTTTGCGCATTTCGTCGGCAATCACATAGGCGTTAACGTTTTCCTCGTACATATAAAGCTCCAGCTCCAGCGGATTCGGCTCTTCGTTGAACCTCTTCCGGAACAGGTGGTTGAAAAACACCATCATGCCAAGACCGACGCCGAGCGAATACGGGATTTGAAACCATAGCGGATGGTCGACCCGCTCGCCGGTGACAAGCTCCGTAATCCGCATATGGACTTCTTTCATGCTTACGTCGGTATGAAAATTCATGATGGCCAGTCCCGCTCCGAAAAAGAGCAGCAGCCAGGCGAAGACGAGGATGTAGAAGCGGGGTTTCGCCGACTTCTCCGCCACCACGACCAGCACTTGCGGTTCGCCGTACGCTTCCACCGTCAGATCGGGCGCGGCCTCGCGGACCGTTTTGACGACCTGCAGCAAATCGATGACGACCCGGTTGCCGTCCTCCTGGCGGTGGCGGTACAGGACAAGCTCCTTCAGTTCCGTCTCCATCCCGATATCGGTGAAAAGGCGGGCCGCGTGGCCCAGCTTGACAGTCTGGCCCGGCCTGATCGATATCCGCTTTCGCAGCCGGATGTAAAGAACGGACGGTTTCGTCGTATTCATGCTGCGTTCACCCTTTATTGCGCACCTTTCGGTTGCATCGTTTGCTTATCGTTAGTATGAGATGACCGCCGACCCGCTAATCGTTTCTTTTCGATTCAAAAATGTAAAAACCAGATGCGCTATTGCGCAATCTGGTTTCGGATGGACTGCAAAATCTTTTTTTCGAGGCGGGAGACTTGCACTTGCGATATGCCGAGCCGGCTTGCGACTTCCGACTGGGTCTGGTCGCGGTAATAGCGCAAATAGACGATCAGCCTCTCCCGCTCCGACAGCCCTTCGATCGCTTCGTTCAGCGCCATCTTGTCGAACCAGCGGTCCTGGGAATCGTCCGCTATCTGATCCATCAGCGTAATCGGATCCCCGTCGTTCTCAAATACCGTTTCGTGAATCGAGGAGGGCGGCTTGTTCGCTTCCTGGGCGAAAACGACATCTTCCGGCGTAATGCCGAGCCGGTCGGCGATTTCCCGCACGGTCGGCAGGCGGCCGAGCGTCTTGGAAAGCTCGTCCCGCGTTTTGCGGACCTTGTTAGCCGTCTCCTTCAGCGAGCGGCTCACCTTGAGCGTGCCGTCGTCCCGCAAAAACCGTTGAATTTCGCCGATGATCATCGGAACGGCATACGTGGAAAACTTGACGTCATAGGACAGGTCGAATTTGTCGACCGATTTCAAGAGCCCGATGCAGCCGATCTGGAACAGATCTTCGGGATCGTAGCCCCGGTTCATGAACCGCTGCACGACCGACCAGACGAGCCGGATGTTGCATTGTACGAGCGTATCCCTGGCAAGCGAGTCTCCGGTCTGACTGAGCGCGATAAGCCGTTTCACTTCCGCGTCGTCCAGATACGGCTGCGCGTTATGTTTCCAATCGACATCCATGAGGTCCAACCCCTATGCGCTTAATTGTACAGCGCTTTTTCGACTCGATGCGCTTCGTCATGGCGATTTGCGTCCCTTGGCCCGGTTCGCTGGACACCTCGAAGCGGTCCATGAAATTTTCCATAATCGTGAAGCCCATACCCGAACGTTCCAATTCCGGCTTCGACGTATACAGCGGCTGCCTTGCCAGCTCCAGATCCTCGATTCCCCGGCCTTTGTCGATCACGACGATCGATACGGTATCGCCCTCGATCGCCACTTCGATCGTCACCATACCGTCAGGATCGCCGTCGTAGCCGTGGATAATCGCATTGGTCACCGCTTCGGACACGGCCGTCTTCAAATCATTGAGCTCTTCCATCGTCGGATCGAGTTGCGAGACGAAAGCGGCAACCGCCACCCGGGCGAACGATTCGTTCTCCGAGCGTGCCGAAAACGTCAGCATCATCATGTTGGCTCCGTTCATGATACGACCTCCAGACTTGTGAGCGCCGCGCGCTCATTCTCGTGAATCGTCAAAATTTTGAACAAGCCCGACAGCTCGAACAACCGATACACGTTCGGATTGACGGCGCAGACGGCCATCTTTCCGCCTTTGGCCTTCAACTGTTTGTATCGGCCAAGGATGACGCCAAGTCCGGAGCTGTCCATAAACTGCAGCTCCTTGAGACTGAGGATGATGTGATCGCTATTTCCCCGCAATATCGCTTCCTCCATCTTGTGGCGCACGATATCGGCCGTATGATGGTCAAGCTCTCCGCGGAGGCGGACGATCAGCACATTGCGGTAGTGCTCCAATTCCACTTGAAGACTCATGCCCTAAATCAACTCCTCCCCGTGATGAACAAGCAATTCTCCACAGGGAGAAGCTTCTCCTGCCTCCCGACAAAACTAGAAGCAGGACGCTACAACCCGACAAAATCGGCCTCGGACGACGGCATCCGCCAATTCGGCGCCTATGTAAACAGCCCGGCGCACGTCCGTTTGAACAGCTTCCACCAACCCGCCTTGCCTATCGATACCGGCGATTCGACCGGAAATTCCGATATGACGCGGTTGTCCTGATAGACGACGATTCGCCCGATCGGCTGCCCGATCCCGATCGGCGCTTTCAGCACGCCGTCCAGCTTCAGCTCGTGGCGGATATTTTGCGTCGAGGCTCCTTTTTTGATCAGGACGCTGTACGGATGCTTGGCTGTCAGGTTCAAATCCGGCACATCGCCTTTTTCGATTTTCACCTTGCCGATCGGATCGCCTTCTTTCAGGATCGGATAGTTCGTATATTGGGCAAATGCATAATCCATCATCGATCCGACCTCGGCATTGCGGGTCTTCGTGTTCGGTTCGCCCATCACGACGGCAATGACCCGGAAATTGTCGCGCTTCGCCGTCGCGGTCAGACAAAATTTCGCTTCGCTCGTAAATCCGGTCTTCAAGCCGTCCGCACCGCTATAAAATCGGACAAGTTTGTTCGTATTGACGAGCCAGAACGGCTTGGGCGACGATTTGCGCAAGTAATCCTGGTAGAGCCCGGTATATTTCGTAATTTCGGTATGCTTGAGCAATTCTTTGGACATGATGGCAATGTCGTGGGCGGACGTGTAATGATTTTCCGCCGGCAAGCCGCTGCAATTGACGAAATGCGTGTTTTTCAGCCCCAGCTGCTTCGCCTTCTCATTCATCATGTTGACGAACTGCTGCTCGGTTCCGGCGATTTTCTCCGCAAGTGCGACCGAAGCGTCGTTGCCGGATGCGAGCGCGATGCCTTTGATCATTTCCTCCACCGTCATCTCTTCTCCCGGTTCGAGGAAAATTTGCGAACCGCCCATCGATGCGGCATGTTCGCTGGTCTGCACTTTGTCCGTCAGCTTCAGCCTGCCGTCATCCAGCGCTTCCATCACGAGCAGCAGCGTCATCACTTTCGTAATGCTGGCCGGCGGAAGTCTGTCGTGACTGTTCTTTTCATAGATGATCGTACCGCTGTCCGCATCCATCAGAATGGCGGACAACGCGGACGGAGCCAGATCGAGCTCGCCCTGCGGAGATTGCTGCGCTTCCTTCTTGTCCTTGGCCGGATCGGGCTCCTTCGCCCATGCGGCGGCAGCCGGCATGGCGACCGCAAAGGCGAGCAGCAAAGCGCACAGCTTCATTACAACAGTTTTCACGGGCTTTATTCCCTCCTGCATGATGATGTTTCCGGCGGGCGCGGCATCAGAAGCCGCAGGCCGTTCTCGGGGTATTGTCCATTTCCAGTTTCACCCTTAACCCAAGAAAATATTCCAAAACGAATTCAAACAAAAAAGGAAGACCTGTATGGTCTCCCTGTCGCCGGTCATCGGATCGGCGGTAGACGTGATTCAGGTGCGCTCGCGGTCGCGGCCGCGCAGCCCGGCAAGGCCGATCAGGCCAAGCAGGCCGAGCCATCCCCAGTCGAATCCGCCGTTGTTAGCGGTCGTTCTGGCGCGATAGGTCGTGCCGGTCGTACCGTACGTCGTGGCGCGGCCGTTGCCGTTCATCAGACGGTCGCCGCTGTAGCGGTACGTGCCGTCCGTGCCGTAACGGTTATTGCGGTCCATGCCGTACGTATCGTACGTATTGGTGTTCACTTCCGCAAACCGGTTCACCCTGCTTTTCGTATCGTTTACGCCATATGCATTGATTCTTGCGCCGTCGGCCGTGCCCGATTTCGACGCCGTATCCCCCGCCGCGTGCGCGGGAACAGCGAGCGTCAACGCAAGGCATGCCGTGAGCGCAAAACCGCTCAGCCTTTTGTTCATGAACGCAGGTCTCCTTTGTATTATAAAGTGACGGGACACGAAATCCGTTCCCTTGCTTTGTTTTTCCCCTGCGTTCCTGAACTCATGCGGACCGGGAGCGGTCAATATCTGTAACATGCGGCCGATTGCCGGAAATCGAGTCATATCGTTGTCCGGCAATTCCGCTACCGGGCGAATATATGCCGGCCGATCGTCACGATCGGCTCCCGCGTTCGGATCCAGTCCGATGTGGCAATATCCGGATTATAATAATATAACGCCCCGCCGGTCGGATCCCAGCCTCTTACCGCTTCCAATGCGGCGCGGTAAGCGGTATCGTTCGGCTCCAGCTCGTATTGCCCGTCCGCGACCGCCGTAAACGCGCGCGGCTGATGAATGACGCCGCTCACGGTATCGGGGAAGCCTTCCGCCCGAACCCGATTCAGAACGACGGCGCCGACGGCAACCTGCCCCGCAAACGATTCGCCCCGGGCTTCGGCGTGAATAATGCGGGCAAGCTGTTCGAACTCGGCGCTTCCGACCGGGACTGCCGGCGAATTCGTCCACGGTTGATGCCCGGCCAGTCCTTGCGTTATCATTCCGTCATACCGGCCGTATCGTTCCGCCGGATCGGCGGTCATCAAACGATAAAAAGAGCCGCTGTCCCCGGCAGTAGTCTGCGAAACCGAGCCGTATGCGGCCGGCATAAAAACAAACAGTACGCAAGCCGCAAGAAGCGCTCCGCGTACCGTTCGGTCAAAGGCCTTGTTCACGAAGCTCTCCTCCTCCCGTCATGCGGATATCGAAGGAACAAGACTTGTGACGATTGTAACACGGCGCGTTTCGCGAACGTAACCTGCAGATTTTTCCGCATCCAAAGGATCGATAGAACCTCTATCATTTGTCAACGAAACCGCCAATAAGATATGATAGGGACATAAACGATTGCAGAATCGGGTGAACAACTAAAAAATGGGATACGAAACGCTGCTGGCGTTCGTCGGCGATTGGGGCCAATACACTTTCTTTATCGTGCTCTGCCTCGGCCTTATCGGCTTGCCGATCCCGAACGAGGTCGTCGTGATGACCGCCGGCCTGCTAGCGGTCAGCGGCATTCTTCCGCCGGTTCCGACATTCGCCATGACGACGCTCGGCATTATGTCGGGAATGACCTTCGGGTATTCGGTCGGCCGCTTCGCCGGCCACCAGTTCCATGCCCGGCTGGCGCGGAGAAAAAGCATCGGCCAGTTTCTGGCAAGGGCACAGCAACTCGGGCAAAAATACGGCGGGTATGCGATATGCCTGAGCATCTTTCTTCCGCTGCTGCGGCATGTGACCCCTTACGCGCTCGGACTGAACCATATGATCTACGGCACATTCGCCCTGTTTGCCTACAGCTCGGCTTTCATTTGGACTTCCATCTATTTTGTGCTCGGGATGTTCGTCGGGGATCGCGTGGAGGAAATCGGACAGCTCATTTATCAATACGGTCTTGTCGTCATCTGGATTTTGGCTGTCGGTTTCGCGCTATTCATGGCCGTAAAATATTTCAGCGCCCGCCGCAAAGCGAAAAGCAAAAGTCAGTAACGGAAAACGGGAGTGGATGGGATTCATGAACGTGATGCGCGCAGCAACGCTTGAGCAGCTGCAGCAATGTCTGGCTATACGCGAGGAAGTATTCGTGAAGGAACAAGGAGTCGACCCGGCGATCGAAATCGACCGTTATGACGATTCGCCGTTGGCATGCGTTCATATGCTGCTGACGGTCGAAGGTCAGCCGGCCGCAACGGGAAGAATAATACGATATGAGGAGCGGACGGCCAAGCTGCAGCGGATTGCCGTTCTGCCCGAATATAGAGGCATAGGGGCGGGGCGCCGGCTCGTCGAGGCGATGGAAGAGCAAGCCTGGCGTGACGGATTCCGGCGCATCGTGCTCGACGCCCAATGCCACGCCGAGCCGTTCTATGTCAAGCTCGGCTACCGGACCGTCTCGGACGAGCCTTTCCTGGATGCCGGCATTCCGCATGTCCGCATGACGAAAGAGAAGCTGGAACCGGCTTTCCATCCGGAACCGTTGTCATGACGGTTCCGGATTCATGCTCTCCAGCGCGGCCCCGACAAGCTTGTCGAACAGCTCGTCGTCTTCCTCCAGCCGTTCCTCGACGGCCATAATTTCGCTTTCGACGCCCGATTTTCCGTAGAAGAGCAGGCTGTAACCCCAATCCTCCCCGCTCTTGCTGTGCAACGTCAGTTCATAGGGCTGGGAATGCCCTTTCGCCTCGAACCGCACCGTTCCGACATAACCGTCGGCATCCCGGGACATTTGCGCTTCCAATATTACGATTTCCATTCGCATTCCGCCTTTCTCGCTTCTTAAATCATCGCAGATCGATCCGCAGAAGCCTGTCGTCTTCAGGTTTAGGCCGCCCCCTGCCGTCCGTGTTGCCGGTCAGAATATAGGCGGCGTCTTCCGTCAACAGCACATCCCTCAGCCGCCCTTCGCCTTCCAGCAGCACTTCGACATCTTCGCCGCCGGGCGTGTAACGGACAAGCCGGTTGCCGGCCAATCCGGCCGCCAACACCCGACCGTTTCGGTCGACCGCCATGCCGGACGGCGCGAGCGTATCTTCTCCGGTATGATACAGAGGAGGAATCATCCCTTCCCGGCTTTCATCGCCGATCATCTCCGGCCAGCCGTAATTGCCGCCCGGTTCGATGGCGTTGATTTCATCATGGCCGCCGGGCACGGAGGAAGGACCGTGCTCCGTACTGTAGAGCGTCCCGTCGGTTGCCCAGCCGATGCCTTGCGGATTGCGGTGACCGTAAGAATAAACATAGGAACCGGGAAACGGATTGTCTTCGGGAACGCCGCCGTCCGGTTTCATCCGCAAAATTTTGCCGCCGAGACTTTGCAAATTTTGCGGCAGCTCCTCGTCGCCCGCATCGCCGGTCGTCGCATAGAGCATGCCGTCCGGTCCGAACGCAAGCCGCCCGCCGTTATGGATTACGCCTCCCGGAATGCGCTCCAGCAGCGCGTCCTGCTCGCGCCAGCTCCCTCCTTCCGGCACAAGCGAAACGATCCGGTTGTACGTCCTGCCGCCATCCCGGTATGTATAGTAAGCATAAACGGTCTGCGTGCGGGCAAAATCCGGAGCCAGCGCCAACCCCAAAACACGCCCTCGCCCTGTTCGTAAACCGGCCGGCCGAGGCGGACTTCCTGGCGATCGAACGAGCCGTTAGACGCCACAACGATATGTCCGCCGCGTTCACTGATATAGAACGTTTCCCCGAACCGCTGAACCGACCATGGAATCCGCAGTCCGGACACCACCGCCGCAGGGCCGCCCCCGGATTCCCGCTTCGGTTTTGACGCTTCTTCTTCCGCGCGCCCCGGACCCGTAACCGTTTCGGCGCCGGACGAAACGTCGGGGACAGCCTCCCGCATGCAGGCGGGCAAAAGCAGTGCCGCGGCAAGCAGAACAAGCGCGATCCGATCTTTCATCGCATCTCAACCCTTTATTTCCGTTTTGTTGACAATATCCATTGTACACCAAAAATGCGCCGCGGCCCAAGCGGGCGGAAAAACAAAAAGGGGCGGGAACAAAACCCGCGCCCTGCGATTGAAAGATGTCTTCAAACGTGGTACACTAAAAGATGCGTTCAACCAGTTGTTGGTTAAATACGCAATTAGTCAATTCTAATTATAGCACTATGGAAACATGATGTCAAGCATGGGCAAGGAACGGAAATTTCAATAAACATTTACGGAGGTTGAAGCATGAGCGTTACGGATCAGGAACGGTTGCACGAACAGCGCCGCGTCGACGATGTCAGGGAGAAGCTGCGGCGCGGCATTGAACGGGACGAACCCATCGTGTCCGGACTGCGGAGCCAGGTCGTCGAAATGCGCAAAATTTTGGGACGACGTCACCGTCAACCTGTCGACAGGCGACGATATACTCGAAACGGCGATCAGCATGAAGCAGCAGGCGGAAGTGCTTTCCGAGCGCGAGCGCAGCCACCGGCATTTGCAGGCCAGATTGAACAGGATGAAACGGCTTTATCCTTCGCCTTATTTCGGGCGGATCGATTTCAGGGAAGACGGCGAAGCAGAGGCCGAACGGATCTATATCGGCATCGCTTCATTCGAGGACGAGGATGATGGAACGTACCTCATATACGATTGGCGCACGCCGGTTGCGAGCCTTTATTACGATTATGCGCCCGGTCCGGTACAGTACGAGACGCCTGCAGGCACGATCGGCGGCACGATGGAGCTGAAGCGGCAGTTTCAAATTCGCGACGGCGTCATTCGCGCGCTGTTCGACACCGGCATTACGATCGGCGACGAGCTGCTGCAGCAGGTGCTGGGCAAAGGCGCCGAATCGCGCATGCAGTCGATCGTAGCGACCATACAGCAGGAGCAAAACCGGATTATCCGCAACGACCGTTCCCGCATGCTGATCGTACAGGGAGCTGCGGGAAGCGGCAAAACATCAGCCGCGCTGCAGCGCGTCGCGTACTTGCTCTACAAGCATCGCGAGCGGCTGACAGCCGACCAGATGGTGCTGTTCTCGCCCAATCCGCTGTTCAACAGCTACGTCTCCTCCGTTCTTCCGGAGCTGGGCGAAGAAAATATGCAGCAGACGACATTCCAGGAATATCTGGAGCATCGTCTCGGCGACGTCTTCCGGCTGGAAGACCCTTACGATCAGATGGAGTACA
Organism: Paenibacillus cisolokensis; assembly: GCF_018403665.1. Lineage (GTDB taxonomy): Bacteria > Bacillota > Bacilli > Paenibacillales > Paenibacillaceae > Paenibacillus_AH > Paenibacillus_AH cisolokensis. Next base: position 15,866 of record NZ_BOVJ01000140.1, on the reverse strand, counting down.
TGCTGACCGCCCGGCATGAACCGGATTACGAGGCGCGAATGGCGGGCATCCGCTACAAGGCGTCGGAGCGGTTCCTTGCAGCCGTGCAATCGTTCGGGAAACGCCTTCTTGCGGGCGGCATGGCGTTCCGCAGCATCCGTTTTCAAGGGCGCACGCTCGTATCCGCCGAAGAAATGGAACGGCAGTTTTACAGCTACGATCCGGCGATCCGGCTTGCGAACCGCGTTCATCTGCTCAAGGAATGGCTGCTGCAACGACTGAATGAACTTGAGAAGGCGGAACGGTCGGCCGACTGGGTAACCGAAGAAATGAATTACCTCGACAACGAGCAGTACCAGCTAGCTTACAACCAGCTGCGCAAACGGCAAAAAGGCAAGGACCCGGCCTTCGACGACGCCGTTCAGGAGGAGGAGCTGATTCGCGCCTATCTGGTAAAGGAACGTTTCAGGCCGCTTCGGCGAAGCGTGAAGCGGCTCCGGTTTGCCGACGTCACGTCCCTCTACCGTCAATTGCTGAACGATCCCGAAACGGCAGCCGATTTCGAGGCGTTTGATCACGGGGCCGGCACATGGCCGCAAATCGCCGAAGCATCGATCCGGCGGCTCGATGCCGGCGAGCTGGCGTACGAGGACGCGACGCCGTATCTGTATTTGAAGGAACTGGTCGAAGGATTCCAGACGAACAATACGATCCGTTACGTGCTGATCGACGAAGCGCAGGACTATTCGCCGTTTCAATTCGAGTTTTTGAAACGGCTGTTCCCGCGCAGCCGAATGACGGCGCTCGGCGATTTTAACCAGGCGATCTTCACCCATGCCGTGGAGCTGGCAAGCGGGGACACGCCGATCGCGCGTCTGTTCGGCGAAGCCGAAACGGAGCGGATCACGCTGCGGCGCAGCTACCGTTCGACCCGGGAAATCGTTGAATTTACGCGGCAAATGCTGCCGGACGGCCACGAAATCGAGCCGTTCGACCGGAGCGGGGGCTTGCCGGCCGTCGTATTCGCAGCGAACGAACAAGCGCGGATCGAAGCGATCGCCAGCGATATGGCGGATCTGCTGGCCGAGGGCTTCGGATCTGTCGCCGTCATTTGCAAGACGGCAGCGGAGAGCGCTGCGGCCTACGAAGCGCTGAAGAACGTTTGCCCGCATCTGACGCTGGTCGACAAGCATACCGCCTCGTTCGAGCAAGGAACGGTCGTCATTCCGTCCTATTTGGCCAAAGGGGTGGAATTCGACGCGGTGCTCATCTACGACGCGTCGGCGGAGACATACGGAGCGGAAAGCGAACGCAAGCTGTTCTATACCGCCTGCACCCGGGCGATGCACCGTCTGCGCCTGTATGCCGTCGGCGAACCGACTCCGTTTCTGGCCGGCGTCTCGCCGTCATCCTACAGCGTCGTCGAACGGCCATAACGGCAGAGACAGACAGCCCGCCGCCAGCCGGCGCTCGATGAACGCCTATCCCCTCTCCCGCATAGACTGGACTGCAAGCCTAGTTTTACGGGAGAGGGCGGTTCAGAATGGATATCCATTTGACGGCGATTCATTGGGTATACCTAAGCTTTATATTGGCGATTATCGGGTTGATGGCGATGCGCAGAGACACATCGCTCATCTGCATCGTCGGCATTTTCGCCATCGGCTTGCTGGCCACCGGCCGTGTCGGCCCCTCGGTCAGCGCCGTATTCGAGAGCTTCATCTTTGCGATCAAAGAGCTTATCGGCACGATTCTGATCATTTCGATCATCGTCGCGATGAGCCGGATACTGATCCGTACCGGCATCAACGAAACGATGATCGCTCCCTTCGCCCGGATGCTGCGCACGCCGGCGCTCGCCTATTGGGGGATCGGCCTGATCATGCTTGTCACGTCGTGTTTTTCTGGCCTTCCCCTGCCGTGGCGCTGATCGGCGCCGTCTTGCTTCCCGTCGCCGTGCGCGTAGGTCTTCCGGCGCTGGGCGCCGCCATGGCGATGAATCTGTTCGGACACGGCATCGCCCTGTCCGGCGACTACATGATTCAGGGCGCGCCGAAGCTTACGGCGGATGCCGCGGGCTTGCCCGTTGCGGACGTCATGGCGGCCAGCGTTCCGCTCGTCGCGGTGATGGGCGTCGTCACGACCGCCGCCGCGTTCTGGATGATGCGGCGCGATATGCAAAGCGGCACATGGCGAGACGGAACCGTATCCGCTTCGGATTCTTCCGCTGCGGAACGTCCGGGCGACGGCGGCGCGAATGGCGCCGCTTTGTTGTCTCCCCGCGCGAAGCGAACGCTGGCCGTCGCTATCCCGCTGCTGTTTGCGGCCGACGTCGCCGCCCTGGCGATATGGAAATTGCAGGGCGGCGACGCTACGGCGCTCATCGGCGGAACAGCGCTGCTGATCATGATTGCCGTTACGCTGCTGGCGCACCGCAACCGCGCATTGGAGAAGACCACTTCCTATCTGATCGACGGCTTCGTCTTCGGCTTTAAAGTGTTCGGGCCCGTTATCCCGATCGCCGCCTTCTTCTACCTCGGCGACTCGGCGTTCGCCGCCCTGTTCGGCGACAAGCTCCCCGCCGGTTCGCACGGCATCGTCAACGATCTCGGCGTTGCGCTGGCCGGCACCGTACCGGTGAACGGCGCCGTCAGCGCCGTCACGCTCACCATTGTCGGCGCCATTACCGGTCTTGACGGTTCCGGCTTCTCCGGCATTTCACTGGCCGGATCGGTCGCCAATCTGTTCGGTACGGCGATCCACTCCGGCACCGCGACGCTGACGGCGCTCGGTCAGATCGCGGCGATCTGGGTCGGCGGCGGTACGCTCGTGCCGTGGGCGCTCATCCCGGCAGCCGCCATCTGCGGCGTCGATCCGTTCGAGTTGGCTCGCCGCAACCTGAAGCCGGTCCTTCTCGGCCTTGCCGTCACGACGGTCGTCGCGATGTTCCTGATTTGACCGACCGCCGCCCGCGGAAATACGATGCCGGAAAGAAATAAGAGCGCGGATGTTGCCGGCAAGCCGGCACCGCGCTCTTATTTCTTTCCGGAATTATAAAATAACAAAAAAGAAGACAGCAGCCAGAACAAAACGGTATACCGCAAACCAGGTATAGCTGATCCGTTTAAGCAAATTGATGAAGGTGACGACGGCCAACATGGCAACGAGGAACGATGCGCCGAGACCGGTCAGGAAGAGCGGCCAATCGGCCCAATCGAGATATTCCCAGCTTTTGTACAAATCGTATCCGCTCGCCCCGAACATAATCGGAACGGAGACGATGAACGTAAATTCAGCCGCCGCCGTCTTGCTGGCGCCGAGCAGCATGCCCCCGGAAATCGTCGAGCCGGAACGCGAAAAACCCGGCCACAACGATAAAATTTGAAAACAGCCGATGCCGAATGCCTGTCTGTACGTCAGATCGTCGAGCGTCTCCGCCGTAATCCGCCGGTTTGCCTTCTCGGCAACAATCATCAGAATGCCGCCGGCGACAAGCGCCCACACGACGGTCATCGGACCGAACAGATACGTTTTGATCGGGCTGTAGAACAGCACGGCCGCGACGAAGGTAGGGAACATCGCCATGACGACGTGCAGCGCATTCAAACCGTTCGACTTCGCCAAATTAAAGTTAAGCAGCGACAGGAAACGCCGCCTGTACAAAACGAGCACCGCCAGTACAGCCCCGAACTGCACGACGATTTCGAACGTTTTGGCCCGTTCTCCGGTAAAATCGAGCAGATGCGCGGTCAGAATCATATGTCCTGACGACGATACGGGCAAAAACTCGGTCAAGCCTTCCACAATTCCCATTATAATCCCGATCCAAATGTCGCTCAGGCGGCATCCCTCCATCCGTTCTCTCTATGTGCCGGCCGGCATCCGCCGATCCGGTTCCGGCTACAAAATGATTCGGCGGCGGCCCGCAATTTCCTGCTAGTAGCCGACTTCGACGGCGGCGATCACGACATAGATCAGATCGTTCCGGTCGCCCTTGTCCGGCAGCACGATGCCGCTTGTCGTCAGCATGCCGCCCTCCGTTACCACAACTTCGACCTCTCCGTACGGGAGCTGCGCCTTCACCGCATCCGTATCGAGCTTGTCGCGGTCGCAAGGCACGGCAAGCTTGACGCGCACCTTCATCGAGTCCAGACTTCCTCCCGGAAGGATGGACCTAAGTCCCGGCATCGAATTGCGATGAATCGCATTGCGCACGGCGCGCACGGCCGCTTTCGTCACATCCTGGCCGTGCAGGTCGGTCCCCATTCCGATTTCGATAAACAGAATCTTTTCCACCGGATTTTCCTCCATGATCGTTTTCGCAGATTTTTTATACGTATTGCATGACTATCGCGTATGAACGACCGCGAGTCCTCGATAAATTCTATAACAATAAAGAAACATATTATTTCTGTCATTTCAATCATTTTTCCTGCGAGGCCGATCCGGACGGTCAATCGAATCCGTATTAGAGCGCCGCCGTGAGCGCGCGATACTCCTTCGGCGTCATTCCTGTGTACGACTTAAATACGGAAACAAAATATTTATACTCTTTGTAACCGACTTCATTTGCGATTTCGAACACTTTCTCGTGTGTGGTGGCGAGCAGGTGCTTCGCTTGCTCCATCCTCAGCTCATTCATGTATTCTTTGAAGCTCTTCCCTGTGCTTTGCTTGAAAAGGAGGCTGAAATAGCTTGGCGTAATTTTCAGCCATTCCGCGATTTCCGAAGCCTTCACATCATCCCGGTAATGCTCGGACAAGTATTTCTTCGCCCTCTCGATAATCCAGAACGATTTGTCAATCCCGGATTGGTCGACGAGCCGCATCAATTGTTCCATTTCGTTTAATGCCAAAGTCTCGATGCTGGAATAGGAGTTGTACACATTCAAATCAATGGAAGCGCCCCTGCTTTGCTCCGGCTGGTTCAGCCCGCTTTGCCGAAGGCGCAGACGAAGCAGCACGAGAAGCTCGTCATAAACACGAACCGCATCGGGCAGCAACAATCGCCGATTTTTCAGCGCCGCAAAGAACGATCCGACAAGCGAACGAATTTCCCCGGGATCCTGTTTGAATAAAGCGCTAACAATCGATTGTACCCAATCTTTGAACGGGATATCGGGCTTGCTTTCCAGCTTCCGTACGGCCGGATCGTCCGGAAACAGAACGGTACCGTCCGTCAGAACATGGTGCAGCAACGCTTCCCGGGCTTCCGCGCTTCTTGCGCCGGTTTGTTCCAGCTCGCGGAATGCGGCACTGACACCGCAGCATAAGCCGCCCGATCCGTCCCACCCCTGCATCGCATCCTCGAGGAGAAGCCGCCACGCGGAATCGCTCAACTCCGTATCGGCGATTGCCAAAGTGAACAGCATATTTTTGTGATCGAACACGGAAATGCTGCGAATTCCATGGGAGATGAGCCGCTCGTCCATCCATTGAAGCCATCGCTCCTGCATGTTTTGATAATCGTCGGCTGACAGACGGGAAAACCGTTCGGCAAAGTCTTTCCATTGACTTGCGATCAGCCTGTAAAAACCGCCTTTCAACGAAGGCGGAACGGCTTGACCGTTGCGGGCGGCGTCCTTGATCATGCCGGAAAACCACAACAGATGCTCTTCTTTGTTGGTTGCCGCTTTGTTCTTTCGAACGGACGCCACAATGTCCTGAACCACTTGGATCAGCTCATCGATCCGTACCGGCTTCAACAAATAATCTTTCACCCCGACGCGCATGGCGCGCCTTGCGTACTCGAATTCCTCATAGCCGCTGATGATCACCAGGCGGATATGAGGATAATGCAGATTCAACTGTTCGGCCAGTTGAATCCCGTCCATTCCGTCCATGCGGACGTCCGACAGCACGAAATCGACTTCTTGCTCCCTGATGATTCGAAGCGCTTCCTCACCGTCATAAGCCTCGCCTACAACGCTTACGCCAAACTTTTCCCATTCGATGGTGTACCGCAGCCCTTCGCATATGATCGGTTCGTCGTCCACAATGAGCATGTTCACGAACCGCTGTCGATTGTCAAGTTTCGTCATGCTCCGCACCGCCATTCGCTTTGGTATTGGGAATGTTTAATCGAACCAGGGTGCCGTCGGCCGAGCTGAATACAATGTCCAACCCGTAACCTTCACCGAAGTAGATGGACAAGCGTTCATGAATATTCAGCAATGCTCCGACTTTCTTCCCGTGGGCTTGTTTCTTTTCCAGAGACGTTCGAATCTTCTCCAGCCGATCCGCCTCAATCCCTTTTCCGTTGTCCTGCACATCGATCCGGATTTCGTTCTCAACCTCGTAACATTTTACGGTTATGACATTGACCGGCAAACTTTTATTCATTCCGTGCTTGATGAAATTTTCGACGAGCGGTTGGATGGATGATTTCAATATGAGCGAATCGGCAATTTGATACTCGGTATACAAGGCATATCGAAATCTGCGGCCAAGACGCTTCTTCTGTAAAAATAAATAGGACTGAACAAATTCCAGCTCCTGACGCAGGGTCGTCACATATTGCCCATTATTTTGAGCGGAGCGGAAAAACGTCGAAAGCATTTCAATCAGCTGGCTCGTTTTCCCCGCCTTCTCCAATCTGGCCGTCCAACGGATCATATCAAGCGTATTATATAGGAAATGGGGGTCCATCTGATCCTGCAGCAATTTTAGTTCGGTTTCGCGTTCCCGCAGCTCCAGCTTGTATTGGTAATCGATCAGTTCCCGAATCGTCGCGACCATTTCATTAAAATTACGGTTCAAAACGGAGATTTCATCGTTGGATTCGATCGGCAGATGAGCCGTAAAATCCCCCCGCTTGACGCGATTGGTCTCGTTTGTCAGGCGAAGGATGGGGCGGATAATCGTATATTGAAATCCAAACAGCGCAAGAAAACAGAGCAGCAGCATAACGCCGATCATCATGTACATCGAAATGCGGACATTCGAAGTTTCCTCGTTTACAACCGATTCGGGAATCAGCGCGAATACGTCCCATGCCGTATTCTTCATCGATTGGCGGAACAGCAGGTAGCTCTCGTTCCCCAGCTCCACGTTCATGTACCTGGCGCTTGGACCGGCCAAACCGGCTAATGGCTGTACATCGAATTCATCGAGTGCAGGATGGTTTGATTTCAGCACCGGTTTCCCGTCGGGACCGAGCACAAACACGAATCCCGCACCTTTGTACAGTCCCTTCTCAAGCAGTTCTACGATTTTCGCCTCATCCAGCCGAATGACAAGCTCACCGTGAGGAAGGGTAATTTGATGAAAGGAATTTAAAAGTCGTACGAGCGATACGACGCGAATATTTCCATTCCAGCTGCTGTGAGCCGAATACCCTTCGCTCCAAACGATTCCGCCTCTTAAGCGAACCGCCTTATCCAGCCATTCTTTTTCATTCGCGATGATCGGCTCGCCCAGCTCGATCACATTGCCGTTATAGCCATAAATGCTGATGGAACGAATATAGTCCTTCGAAAAGAGATGAAAAGTGAGAAAATCGTCGATCGTCCGCTTCAAATTTTCCGTTCGTTCTCTGCTGACGGGGGGAGACGGGCGCAAATACTCGTTCAAATCCGGACTCAATATGAGATAATCGGCGATATCCTTCACGGTGGACGTCTGTTCTTCCAATTGGCTGACGACGCTGTCCAAATTCCGGGTGGTTGTATCCACGAACTGCTTTCGCAGAATGTTGCTATATTGAATTTGGATCATGATGCCGACCGCCAAGGTCGGCAAAATCACCAAAACCGAAAAAATGACGAGCGCCTTGCGCTTCAAACCGAAACGAATGCCAAAACCTCGGGTTCTCTGTCTGTTTCTCCGCATCTCCTTTCCCCCTCGGCGGACGAACGCTTGCTTCGATCGCTACCCTTTCACGGCGCCGGCGGTCATCCCCGTTACCAGCTGCTTCTGCAGCGCAAGGTAGAAAATAATGATGGGAACCAGCGCGATCGTAAGTGCCGACATTTGCAGCGTCATGCTCGCCGTCTCCACCCCCGCAAAGTTCGCCAACCCCAAAGGCAGCGTTTTGATTGCGTCGGTGCTGACGAGCACAAGAGCAAACAAATATTCATTCCAATTATAAATGAAATTGAGAATGATGACAGTCGCCAATGCCGGCCGCGTAATCGGAAGAATGATGGACCAGTAGATTCGAAAGATTCCCGCGCCGTCCATGACGGCCGATTCTTCCAGGTCCTTGGGCAAGCCCCGCATAAAACCTTCCAGGATGAAAACCGTCAGTGAAATATGAAATGCGGTGTAGGGCAATATGAGCGCCCAATGGGTATTCAACAAAGATAAATCCTTCATGATCAGAAAGATCGGAATCAACGTTGCGTGAATGGGCACCAGCATCCCAATTAAAAACAACGCGTACGCAGCGGAGCGAAGCCTGAATTGGAACCGCGCCAAAAAGAAGGCGGTGAGCGAGCCGAGAAGCACCGTCAACAGCAGCGCTCCGAAGGTGACAAGGATGCTGTTTACGAAATACGTATCCATGTTCGCGATTTCCCATGCCCGAGCGAAGTTGGACCATTGCAGCGACTCGGGGAGCGACAGGGGATTTCGCGCGTATTCCGACTCTGTCTTGAACGATCCGATAATCATATAACCGATCGGAACCAAATTAAACAACGAGAACAGGATCAGAAAAGGATACCCGAGGATGATTGTCCATCGTGATGCTTTTCCCATAGCGTACCTCCTTTCTCTTTTAAGCTTCTCTCTCACTGCCCAGACGGTTCATCACGGTAACGACAAGGAGACTGAACAACACAATCAGAATCGACGCCGCGCTTCCGAGACCGAACTGTCTGTTCATAAATGCTTCGTTGTACATATAGACGGTCATGACCTCCGTCATATGGGCCGGACCGCCTCCCGTCAATATATTGACCAGGTCAAATACGCGGAAGGAGTTGCTGATGCTGTATACGACCGCAACCATAATCGTCGAACGGATCATCGGAATCGTAATTCGAAATACTCTCTGAAGCCTTGTGGCGCCGTCCAGCTCGGCCGCTTCGTTCACCTCGGAGGGTATGCTTTGCAAGGCAGCCAAAAAATGACCATGTACAGCCCGCAGTTCTGCCATATATAGGCAATCGCGATGGAGAGCATGCCTGTCGAAGGATCACCCAACCAGTTGCGCTGCGCGCTTTCCAATCCGATGAACGCGAGAATGCTGTTCAAATAGCCATTTTCCGTGCTGTAAATCATTCCCCATATCATCGAAACCATGACGGAGGAGATGACTACCGGCAAAAACCCGACGGTTCTGAAAAAAGCGACTCCTTTTAATTTGCCGTTCAACAAAAGAGCGAGCAGCAGTCCGAGCGGCAGCTGACCGAGCAGTCCGGTTACCATAATAATCAAATTGTTTTTACGCCCAGCCAGAAAATATCGTCCGATAAAATATGCGTGAAATTATCAAAGCCGATATATATTTTGTCGGTTAGACCGTCCCAGTTGAAAAACGAATAATAAAGCGACATGAATACCGGTACAATGGCGATACCGATATAGATGAGCAATGATGGCAGCATGCCAAGAAATATGGAAATTTTCGTTCCTTTCAATGTGTGCATCGCGTCCCCTCCATCCCTTCAAGGCGGTTCCCGGACCGACCGATGAAGATAACCCGCTGCACGGGTTATCTTCATCCGAATAAGGGCCGAACCGATTCGTATTATTTCAAGCTGTCAAGGACTTGCTGCACATCTTTCGCCACCTGCTCCGGCGTTCCTTGTCCTACCGTCAACGCCTGCAATCCGTCTTCAAGCTTTTTCGCCGCCTGCGTCGGAACGACCGCGTCGAATACCGGAGTAGAGCCGTGGCTTGTCAGCTCCATCATTTCTTTCAGGTACGGGCTGACGTCGTCGCCGATCTCGATGTTTGCCGGAACCATGATGCCGGCTTTCGTCAACTCTTGATACAATTCCTCGCTGACGAAAAACTTCATGAATTCGATCGCCGCCGCTTTCTTCTCCTCGCTCAACCCTTTTTGATTCCGATCCCGAATTGCGGTACGCCCGCTGCAACTTTGGGATCTCCTTCGCCCATTTTCGGGAACAAAGCGATGCCAAACTTGTCCCCTTCTTCATTATTGATGCGAACCCTTCCGTCCACGGTGGCGGAAGTGATATGCATGGCCGCTTTCTCCTGGATCAAATAATCTTGCGCTTGCACCGAGTCCATATTGTTTGCGTCTACATTAAACGCTCCCAGCTTCGTCAATTCGTCAATGACGGCGACGGCTTGTACGAATCTCTCGTCGGTAAAGGACGCTTCCCCGTCTACGACTTTTTGCAGAAAATCACTGCCGGCAAAGCGCTGCGCCAAGGTGGACATATAGGACGATTGAAGCGGCCACTTTTCTTTGTTGCCCAAAGAAATCGGCGTAATTCCCGCTTCTTTCAGTTTTTTGATCAAATCGATCCATTCGTCGTAGGTTGCGGGGAATTCATCATAGCCCACTTGAGCGAACATTTCCTTGTTGTAATAAATGATGTCGACGAAGTTTTGTTTTGTCGGCACCCCGTACTGATTGCCGTTCTTATTGAAGCCAGCCAGCGCGTCTTCGCGGACAAGGCCGTTCCAATTGTCCATATAATCGTTCAGAGGCATAAGCAGGTCGCCGTCCACTAAAGGATCGAGGTCGGCTCCTGGCCACAACACATTGATATCTGCCAGGCTGTTTCCGGCTGCTTGCGTAAACAATTTCGTTTTGTATTGAGCTGCGGCTACGCCATCCTGTTCGATCTTGATGTTCGGATGCTGTTCTTCGAATGCGGCAATTCGAGCCTTATACACCTCGTTGTCGACGTTCGGCGACGTCCACGGATGCATCAGGGTCAACGTAACGGTTTCCGCACCGCCGCTCCCCTCGCCGGCAGCGCTGCCGGCATCGGTGCCTTCATTCGCTTGGCCGCACGCTGTAATAAACACTAACATCGCTCCAACACCAACCAACATTAAACGTTTCAATCTCGTTGTTTTTTCATGTCGCACCCTCTTTTCGAATTAAATTATAACATTTTGTGAAATTATATTTCACATGATTGTTACAATTTCATTATAAAGCGTTATCATTAAAACCCATATCCCATAAAATTATGATAATATCAGACTTTTTTAATCTTTTTGTAAACGGTTGAAAGAATGAAGGATGAAGAACCGTCATATGCGGTTCTTCATCCTTCGCGGGAATTACTGCCCTTCTTGCATCACATGGTCGACAAGGTCCTGCAGCGGGACGGTGGCCAAGGCAATCGCCGTATCCGTAACGCCGTAGTAAATATATAAGAGGCCGTCCTTTACTATGTTTCCTGTCGGAAAGATGACATTCGGAACCTGATAGCCGAATTTTTCATAGTACGGTTCCGGCTGCATGATGAAATGTTTCGTTTTGGCGATGACTTTCTCCGGATGTTCCAAATCCAGCATGAGCGCCCCTACCCGGTAAACCGAATCGTAGTCCACCCCGTGATAAAGAACGAGCCATCCCCGGTCCGTTTTCACCGGCGGCGTGGAACCGCCGATTTTCTTTTGCTCCCAAGCCTCTGTCCCCGCTTTCGCGAGCAGCTTCGGTTCTTCCCAATGGATCAAATCCTCCGAAGAAGTGATCCAGATCGCCGCTTTCTCCGTGCCGTACGATTCGCCTACATATTCTTCCGGCCGCCGCAGCAGGTAATACTTGCCGTTGATTTTTTCCGGGAATAAAATATTGTCGCGATCGTTGATGTCGAGCGGCGTCGTATCGCACAAATAATCCCAATGGATAAGATCCTTCGACGTCAAAATGCCGGAACGCGTCAACCAATGCTCGTCCTTCTCTCCCCAGCCGTCGGGGTACGACGGGTAGGAGCGTTCAGGAAGCCCCGTGCCCGTCGGATAATAGTTCATCGCACACGGCCGAAGGGCGTAGTTCATATAAAAGGTGTCGTCAATTTTCACAATCCTCGGATCCTGTACGCTCCCGTAAGGAAATCCGAGCATATCCGGCGTGACGATCGGTTCGTCCTTCACATGGGTAAAGTTGACACCGTCGTCGCTCACAAGCAGTCCCAAGAAGTTTTGCAAGGCGTCAAAGAGCCTGCCGTGCGTTCAATCATATAAAATTTGTCGTTGTGAATGATGACGGCGGGATTAAATACGGTCGCTTTCCGCCATTCAAATAAGCCGGGAACTACGATAGGATTTTGCGGATGCCTGGTAATGTTCAGCATAGATCCCCCTGATGTGTTCAATGTAAATTATTCGATTTCGACAATTAACTCGATTTCAACCGGAGTGTTAAACGGCAGTTCATTGGCGGAGATGGCGGAACGCGCGTGTCTCCCTTTCTCGCCGAACACCTCAACCAACAGCTCCGATGCCCCGTTAATGACAAACGGCTGCTCGACGAAACCTTCCGCTGAGTTGACAAATGCAAGCATCTTCACGACTTGTTTCACGCGATCCAAATCGCCGATATGCTCTTTCAAAACGGCCAGAATATTGATCATGACTTGTCGCGCCGCCTCTTTGCCCTGCTCGACGGTCAGATCTCCGCCTACCTTTCCCTCATACAGCAATTTGCCGTTTTTCCGGCAATCGCATCCGGACGTATAGACCAGATTGCCAACGGTTTTGGCCGGAACATATTCCGCCACCGGCTTCGGAACCCTTTCCAGTTGAATTCCCAACTCTTCCAATCTTTTCTCCACATTTGCCATTTGAATTTCCTCCTGATCATAAGTTAGGTAACACGGCTGCAGCCGTCGTGTACGCAATGATGTTGTGCAGGAATGAAGCTGCCCACACGTTCTTGCGTATGGCGCTTTCCGGACACCGTCACCTTTCCGTTGACGATCGTGCAAGAGATGCCGTCCGGAAATCGGATGGGCTCCTGATAGGTGGCCGTATCGCGGATCGTATCCGGATCGAATACGACAAGATCGGCCGCATATCCGGGCACCAGCAGCCCGCGTTTGCCGAGCTTAAAGCGCGATGCCGGAAAAGACGAAACCTTGCGGACAGCCTGCTCCAACGTCAGCAGCTTCTCCTCGCGGACGTACTTGGCAAACACCTTCGGAAACGTGCCGTACGACCGCGGATGGGGCTTGCCGGTCACGCAGCCCAAGCTGTCCGACGCAATCAAGGATTTGTCGTATGCGATCACTTTTCTGACATCCGCTTCGGACATATGGAAATAGACGATAGAGAGATTCCCCCTTTCGCGGATTAACAGCTCCATCATCGCATCCTCAGGATCCTTCCCCATCATTTCGCTGATTTCCAACATGTGCTTTCCTTCAAGAGCACGTCCTTCCGCGGTCCGGGCGGCCGAAATATAAACGCTCTGCCAGCCTGTGGAATGGATCAGATTATCCCAATCCTCCTGTTCCCGGCGAAGTTCCCGCTTGATCCGCTCGCGAACGGACCGGTCCTCAAGCCTCTCCAGCACGGCCGGAATGCCGCCTTCCAAAGCCCACGGCGGCAGAATGGTGGTCATCATCGTCGAGCCGGCATTGTACGGGTACACATCACAGGTGACGTCCATTCCGCGGCTCCGGGCGTCCTCGATCAAACCGATCGCATCCTCGATTTTCCCCCAGTTGGCCGCTCCCGCCGCTTTCAGATGGCTGACGTGCAATGACACGCCGCTTTGTTCGGCGATCCAAATGACTTCCTTCACGGAAGAAAGCAAATTGTTGCCTTCTCCGCGTATATGCGTGGCAAGAAGACCGTTGTATTTGGCGACTACTTTGCAGAGCTCGGCCAATTCTTCCCGTTTCGTATAGCTGCCCGGGGCATACAACAGGCCGATCGACAACCCGAGCGCCCCCGCTCGCATCCCTTCCTCCAGAAGCGCCTTCATGTCCTGCAATTCGCTCTCCGTTGCCGGCCGGTTCTCAAAGCCCATCACCGAAATTCTTAACGCTCCGTGGGCAACATAAGTGGCCACGTTTTCCGACGGCCTGGATTTCGACAGGACGTCGATATATTCTCCGATGGTCTCCCATTGCCATTCCCACTCCGTCGTGCCGATAACCGAGGCGACGTAGCTTTTCAATTGCTCCCTGGTCTTTTGTAAATAAGGAGCCGGCGCAAGACCGCAATTGCCGACGACCTCCGTCGTGACGCCTTGTTGCATTTTTACTTCGCTGAACGGCTGGTCCAGAATCAGGAGGTCTGAATGGCAATGGCCGTCGATGAATCCCGGCGCGATTACTTTTCCCTCGGCGTCGATCACTTCCCTGCTCTCCTGATCCAACCGCCCCGTTGCTGCAATCAGCCCGTCTTTGATGCCGACGTCGCCGAAATACCATGGGTTTCCGGTTCCGTCCACCACTCTCCCGTTCTTAATCAACAAGTCGAGCATCGCACTTCCCCTCCTGTATGTGCTATGCCAGCATCCCCCGCGCGGATACGGGGATTTGCCGCCATTGCCCGTCTTCCTTTAACCAAACGGCATTGTGCAGATTGACCGTGGAACAAATGTGATTCGGGATAATGTCCAGCGTGTCCCCGATGTTTAATCCGTGCGGAGCCGTTGAAACGATGATCCCGTGTTCTTCGTTCATGCGTTCCAATACCGCGTCCGGGTGGCCGACAATTTCTCCGAACCCTTCCATAAACAACGGCGGTTTACCCGGCTGCACATCGGTCGCGAACGTTTTGCTTCCCCCGTCGATGACGGCGCGGAACGGAGAAGGCACGCTGATCACCGTCACTCTCACCTTGGCGGCAATGTCTTCGCGTTCGCACACGCCCATGCGGAGCAGCATCCGGTCGTTGAAAATATACGTGCCCGGCCGAATTTCCGTCACGCCCTTCACCGCTGCGGCGAAAGGCGCCGTCGGGGAAGAACCGACGCTGACGTGCCGAATATCAATGCCTGCCGACCGCAATCGGTTTGCGGCTTCAACCATAATCCAGCCTTCCTCCCGGCCTGCCGCCTCCAAATCCGTTGTGGCCTCTCCCCGCAGCACCGCTCCCTTGAACGTAAAAATTCCGTTCAGCTCGACGCCCGGCAGCTGCGAAACGGCCCTTCCCGCCTCAAGCACGTCATCGGGAGAAATGCCGGTCCGTTTCAGCCCCGTGTCGATTTCCAGCCGGACCTGCAGCCGAAGGTTCGCCTCCTCCGCTTTCTTCGATAATGCCCGGGCCCCTTCCACATTGTCCACCCCGACGGAGATGCGGTTCTGTTTGGCCAGCGCGATCACGCGGTCGATTTTGGACGGAACGACAATCGGGTACGCGATGAAAATATCGTCGATTCCCTGTTCGGCCATCACTTCCGCTTCACTGACCTTCGCGACGGTGATGCCCTTCGATCCGGCCTTTCGCTGCTCCACGGCAAACTCGGGGATTTTATGGGTTTTGATGTGCGGCCTAAGCTCTACGCCGTTAGCCGCGGCCATCCCCGCCATCCGCCTTATATTTCGGCACATAACCTCACGATCGATGACAATACAAGGTGTCTCAAGCATGCAACCGCTTCCTTTCCCTGTTGTCAAACAACTCATTGCAAAGATTATATAATTGATGGCATTTGCGCGGTATCCCACATTTTTAATAAAACATCCGTTAAATTGCATGCGCTTTAAAAAAGTACGGGCAAGGGATGATCTCCGTACTTCTCATGAAAAAAACGACTCCGTCGTCGGAGGGCGGCACTGTTTCGCGACAACTGCTCATACAAGATGGCGGCCAGGGCTCTATTCCCTCGCACACCCAACCGCTGGGCGCCTGATTGCGAAGCTCCAGGGCTTATTCGTCCGCTCCTACCACGCTGTGAACGGCCACCAGTCCCGAAATGGCTTGCTTTACTCCGGCTCCGCGGCGGCCGGCATCCAGAAGACGAGACCATAAAAGGGCAATGCTGCAAAAGTGCAG
>NZ_BOVJ01000139.1 GCF_018403665.1 Paenibacillus cisolokensis | reverse complement strand
CAAATAGCGTTGCTCAGATTCGTTACAATTCCGGAACATCAATTTTTCGCCAAATAGCGTTTGTCAGATTCGTTAGAGCGTTAATGGAAGCCTCAATCGTTAACGGAGGATCGTTAATGGGGGAGCGTCAATGGAAGCCTCAATCGTTAACGGAGGATCGTTAATGGAAGCCTTAATCGAACAGGTGGGCTGGGTTTGACGCTAATGGCCGCACGCTTTTTTGCGCACCTGCTTTTTAAATTCCTCATTGTAGCTCTTGCGCTGCTCCTCCACTGTAAACACCTCTTTCATCGCTAAGTCTACTATCCCGGGCCTCTTAACGTTGTGTCCCCTTTTTATTCTAACTGCATACAGGGCTATTGCTTCACACTGGCCTGCTCATGCGGACTATTGCATACCTGCTGCCTATCGCTTCGCGCCAGCCCCGCCGCTCGCCCTTTGCGCACCTGCAGGGCCTTTTCGCCTGAGGCGGCGCCTGCGGCGCACGGCAAAAGCGCTCCCGTCGGGTGCGCTTTTGCCGATTCGCCGGAAGCCCCTGAAGCCGGCGGCAGCACTGCTACTCTTTCGTTATCGCGTTCTGGTAAATCTCGATATAACGGGCCAGATTGAGCCCGTCGAATCCTTTGACATACGCGTCCCAATCCTTCTCGATATCGAGGCTGCCGATAATGAACTGGGCCATATTGGACTGAACGTAATCCTGGATGGCCGTTGTCAGCTGCGAGGCGGCGTCCGCATCCTCGGGGCGGATGAATACGCCGGTCGGATACGCCTCGGCCGGCGCGTACGGCGCGTACGCATTCGTCGCCTGCGCCAGACGCGTCTCGTAGCCTTCCGGCGTGAGCGGATCTTGTCCCACTGCGAACAAATCGCGGAATTCCTTGGACAAATCTTTCGGGCCCATAAGTGACCAGCTGTCATTGCGGATTTGGTCGGGATCGGCTTCCGGAAGGCCGCTGAAGCTGTATTTGGCCTGAGCGCCGTCGATATTTTCTCGCCGTCCTCCGCTTTCTTCCACCCCGTACCCTCTTCGGTGCCATATTCGCTCAGCAAGGCGCCTTCCTCGCTGAACGCGTAATCCGCGATTTTGATCGCAGCGATCCGCTGTTCTTCCGTCGCCTTATTGGTGACCGCAAACTGGAAGTCGCCGATACCTTGCGTCATACCGGCAAGCTGAACACCTTCCGGACCTTTGAGCGGCGGCACGATAACCCAATGCTTATGCCGGGTCGCATTCGGATCGTACGGGGTGACGAGATAGCTGACGAGCGCGGTCGTAATCGAACCGACCAGTTCGTCGCCTTCGCGGTTGCCGAGCTGTCCGAGCGCCTGATCGTTCTGCGTGAAGGCGGCCGGATCGATCAGCCCTTCCTTGTACAGCTTGTTCATGTACGCCAGGCCCTGCTTCCAGCCTTCCTGATTCGCCGCAAAGCTGACCTTTCCATTTTCCACGATCAAATACTTGCTGTTGTCGTTATAGATAAAGGCATTCATCAGAAAGGCGTCGATATTGCCGTTCCACACATATTTTTTCGGTGCCCCCGTGAGCGGAATTTCGTCGGCCTTGCCGTTGCGGTTCGGGTCTTGTTCCTTGAAAGCTTTCAGCACGGTATACAGCTCGTCGGTCGTTGTCGGGATGTCGAGGCCCAGCGTATCCAGCCATTCTTTATTGATCCAGAACTTTTGCGCAAACGTGCAGTGGTAGCATTCGTTCAGGCGCGGCAAAGCATAAATATTGCCGTCCGGCGCCGTAATCGCGTCTTTGAAATAAGGCTTCTTCTCCATCATCGCCTTGATATTCGGCGCGTATTGCTCGATCAGATCGTTCAGCGGGAGAAAGACGCCCTGCTTGCCGTAAGTCAGCACATCGTTGTACGACAATTTCCCTTCCAGGAACACTTCCGGATAGTCGCCGCTGGCCAAAAGCAGCTGGCGCCGATCCGTCAGCGCGTCGGACGGGGCCAGATCCCATTTGATTTTGACATGAAACATATCCTCGATATGCTTCGTATAGCTGTTGTCCTCCCATGGCGCCTTGCCTTGCGGAGCAAAGAACGTCATCGTCACCGGACCGGACGTTTCGCCGCCGGAAGCTGTCCCGC
This sequence comes from Paenibacillus cisolokensis, assembly GCF_018403665.1. GTDB lineage: Bacteria > Bacillota > Bacilli > Paenibacillales > Paenibacillaceae > Paenibacillus_AH > Paenibacillus_AH cisolokensis. The sequence goes on along the minus strand of NZ_BOVJ01000139.1, from coordinate 18,138 downwards.
CCGATCCGGCCGGACCGCTTTCTCCGGCGCTGCCGCCGCCGCTCTTGCTGCAAGCCGACAACACGGCGATTAGACCGGCAAGACCGAATATCCATGCCATTCTGACCCAAAGCGATCGCTTCATATTACCCCTCCTCAGTTTTGGAAAAGTCGCCTTCAGACGCCGCCCGACAAGCTGCGCCCATTGCAGATGGCCGTGCCAGTTGCATACGGCTCGCCATTGCAGACCGCAGCACCTGTTGCATACGGCTCGCCATTGCACACGGCAACACCTGTTGCATACGGCGTCACCATTGCAAACAGTTGCACCTGTTGCATACGACTGCGCCCATTGCATACGGTGGCACCATTGCAGTCGGTTGCGCCATTGCATACAGCAGCGCCGTCCGCTGGAGGCAAGCCCCGCCGCAAATGGGCAGCCTCGCTCGCGGAGACTGTCGGCGCTTAGGTCATCCTTTCAGCGAGCCGATCATGACGCCTTTTACAAAATGCTTCTGCACGAACGGATACATGATCAGCACCGGCACCGATGCGACGACGATCAGGGCGTATTTGAGCGCCTGCTCGAAGCCTTGATCCCGGATTTTGGCCGCGGTATTGGCCAGCATCTCCGGATCGGCCGCATTCAGAATGAGCAGGTTCCGCAGCACATACTGAAGCGGAAACAGCTTCTCCGACCGCAAATAGATGAGCGCGTCAAAGTAGGCGTTCCAATGCCCGACCGCGTACATGAGCGTCATGACGGCGATAATCGGTTTCGACAGCGGCAGCACGACGCTGACAAGGTAACGGGTGTCCCGGCAGCCGTCCATCTGTGCCGCTTCCGCCAGCTCTTGCGGGATGGAAGACTGAAAGAACGTGCGCGCGACGATCACCTGGAAGACCGACAAGGCGCCCGGCAGCCACATCGCCCAGCGGGTATCGAGCATATTCAGCTCCTTGACAAGCAGATAGGTCGGAATGAGCCCGCCGCTGAAAAACATCGTGATCATCAGCAGCGTCATAAACAGATGGCGTCCGTAAAATTGCCGCACCGACAGCGGATACGCCATCAGAATCGTAAAGGCCAGATTGATCAGCGTGCCAAAAACGGTGTATACCACCGTGTTGTAATAACCGGTCATCAGCTGCGAGCTGCGGAATATCGATTTGTACGCCCGCAGGCTGAATTCGACCGGAAACAGCCACACTTGTCCGGAAACGACCGCGCGCGGCGAACTGAACGACGAGCTGACGATATAGACGAGCGGATAAAGCACCGCCAGCATGACCAGCGTCAGAAAAACATAGATGGCGAGGAGAAAATACGATCCCCGAACGACTCCTTGATTCCCGCTTTGATCATCATGCGCATCCCCTTACCACAGACTCGTCTCCGATGCCTTCCTTGCAAAGAAGTTGACCGCGATCAGCAGCACCAGATTGACAACGGAGTTGAACAGGCCGACCGCCGTGGAGAAGCTGAAGTTGGCGCCGACAAGCCCGACTTTGTAAACATAGGTTGATATCACTTCCGACGAGCTCAGATTGAGCGGATTTTGCATCAGAAATATTTTTTCGAAGCCGACATTCATGATGTTGCCGAGATTAAGAATAAGCAGGATGACGGTTATCGGAATGAGCGAAGGCAGATCGATATGCACGATTTTCCGCCATCTCGGCGCCCCGTCCATCTTGGCGGCCTCATACAGCGCAGGATCGACGCTCGCCAGCGCGGCCATGTAAATGATGGACGCATATCCCATTTCCTGCCAAACGCCGGACCAGACGTAGATCGATTTGAAATATTCCGGTATGCCCATAAAATTGGTCATGTCTTTCCCGAACAGCGAATACAGCCTGTCTACGACCCCCACATGCGGCGTCAGCATCAGAATGACGATCGACACCATCACGACCGTGGAAATAAAATGCGGCGCATACGTAATCATCTGCACCGATTTCTTGAACAGCCCGTTGCGAATTTCGTTCAAAGCGAGCGCCAGCAAAATCGGGACGGGAAATCCGGCAACGAGCGAGTAGAAGCTGATGACGATCGTATTTCGGATGATCAGCCTGAAATTCGGAGATTGGAAAAAAGCTTCGAAATGCTTCAACCCGGCCCACGGGCTTCCCCATATCCCCTGCACGACGTTGAAATCCTTGAAGGCGATTTGAACGCCGAACATGGGCACATATTTGAAAATGATCAAATACAGAACCGGCGGAAGAATGAGAAGATACAGCTCCCAGTGCCTCCGTATTTTTGGCGGGGCGATAACCCGCGACCCATTCGCAGCCCTCCTTCGCGCGTCATGGCGTCCGACCGTTGTCGCGGTTGCCGCGGCCCGCGACCGTGGTCGCCGCAATCCGAATTGTAGAAGACCGGAAAGGGCAACGGCAATGCACAAGATTCGCCGTTTCGCCTTTTTTCGTTCAGCCACGCCAAACCGGCCCCGCGCCGCGAAGTTATCCATATTCCGCCGCTACTCCGTTTTCGCCGGCCGGGGCGACTTCCTTGTTCGTCCCGCACATCTGCTTGCGGTAATCTCTCGGCGACACCCCCACCACATTTTTGAACGCGCGGTTGAACGAATTGTAATTGTAGTACCCGACCTCGCTGCTGATCGTCTGCATCGGCTTTTCCGTTTCCAGCAGCATCTTTTTCGCCTGTTCGATCCGCCGCCCGATCAGAAAATCAACGAAGTTTTCGCCGATTTCATCCTTGAACATTTTGCTGAGATATTTCGGATTGACTTGGAACTTGCCGCTCAAGTAATCGAGCGACAGCTCCGGATTGGCAAAATGCCGCTCAATGTAGTCACGGATTTGAAGCATGAGCGCCCTGCTTCGGTGCGACTCCCGCAGTTCCTGAATCCGCCCGGTCATCGCGTCGAAGATGCGGACGCACTCCCGCTGCAGACCGTCAAGCGTATCCCACCGGCCGGCAAGCTGCTGCAGCTCGCGCCGGATATCGCTCCAGATCGCCCGGTAGTCCTTCGACTGCTCCGATACTTCGCCGTCCAAATGCTGGACGAAAAACTGCATCACGTTTTCTATTTCTCTCCGGGGCAGTACCGCTTCGCGGATTTGGCGGAAAAACAGGATGATATGAGCGCGCCATTCGGGATCGGCCATACGGAGCGACGGGGACAGCAGGTAAATCGTTTTGAACCATTCCTGCGGCTCCTTCTGCGGCCTGACCGTATCTTTCGCGGCGATCAGACGGTTGGCGCCGAGCACCGCTTTGAATTGCAGACATTGGCCTGCCGTCTGATAGGACAGGCGCGTTTCCTCCAGCGTCGTGGCCGGCCCGCCCTGGCCCGCCGTAATCGTAAAGCTGACATGGCGCCCGATCCACCTTCTGCATTCTTCCAATATCGCGGCGCTTTGCTGTGCGGAGTCCGGCCCGGCCGTCCACAGGATAAGGGACAGGCGGCGGTCCGTCGACCACTCCGCCCAGACGGCCGCCCCGTGCAGCTTGGCCGTTTCGTGAACGGCGCTGTACAAAATAAATTTCAGCAGAGACCGGTCCCGTTCGCCGTACGTCCCGGCGAAACCGTCATAATCGTCGATTTCCACGATGAATGCCGTTGCCGTTTTTCCCTCCACCCGAAGATGGAATTGGCTCAGTTCGGCCATCCATTCCAGCTCGCTAAGCTGCTCGTTTCCTTCCAGCACCTGATGAAAGTGATAGCGCCGCTGCATAATGAGCCGCTCCCGATACCGCTTCTGAAACAGCCTCGATTCGTTCATCAGGCTTTCCAGCGTACTGCGGATGAAGCTGAACTCTCCGTTTTTGTCTCCGGCCGCATGGTCGGGTTTGGCGGAATAAGTCTCGATCAGGGAGACCAGCTGACGGATCGGCTTGTAGTTCCGCTTCGTGACCAGCACGACCCATATGATGCCGAGCATCGCGACGATCAGCGCAAAAACGACCCATGTATAATAAAAAGAAAGCGTCCATTTCAGACCGTTGCGGTCATGCAGGCCGCTTGCAATTTCCCAACCCGTATACGGGGATACATAACTGGACAGCACGGTACCCGAGCCTGCGCCGCCGCTCTCTTCCGTTCGGCTTGCCGGCTTCGCGCCGAGCAAGTCGTTGCCTTGGCGGTCCAGCATCTTGACGAGGGAAATATCCGGGTTGTACATTTGCCCGACCGTTTCCTTCAGCTTGGCCAGGCTGACGTTCACTACAAAATATCCCTGCCGCTCGCTCCGGTTGTAGGGCACGCTCTTCACCATCGTGACGACATCGACCGGATCGGAGTCGGCAAACGCCTGAAACTTGCGGGCGTCCGACCATTTCGTTCCCGCGGGGGCGGCGGCGTAAGCCCGGATGAAGGGGGCGTCCCCGAACTCTTCGGCCGACCGCGGAGCGTCCCCGAAGATGAATCCGTCGCTGAACCGGACAAAATAGATCGAATCGATGACGGGGTAGTTGAATTTGAGGTCGTCCATGACCGCCTGGGCTCTGATGTTGGCGAGCACATCCATCGATGTCCGGCTGAAGAAACGCTGAACGTTCTCGTTTGCCAATATTTCGCGAACGACCCGGTATTCGATGCTTCTCAACGCGTTGTCCGTCAGCCGCACCACCTGCTGCGCCAGAAAGTCGTTCGCTTTCATCGCTTCCCTGCGGGTCAGTTCGTTCAGCGTTTGAAAAAACAGGATGAACAGAATGGTAATGACGATAAAAAAGACCGGCAGATATGAAAGCAGCAAACGGCGAAACCATGTTTTGGTCATCCGCCATCCTCCTCCCTTTTTCATCTGTTATAGCCGAACCGGCGGTCGGCAACAAGCTGCCGCGTCGTTTCCGGACAATGTATCGCAAGCGGTTTCATACGTCCTGTGCATATAAAAAACTGACGCCTTGATCAGACGTCAGTTTATATCGGTTTATCGCAAGCTGCAATTGCCGAAATTCCACAACCTATCATTTTCCGCCTGCGGTCGCCGCTCGCTCGGGACGCCCGTTTTCGCCCCGTTTCGCTGCGGTCTAGTACATCACAATGGCCGATTGGCCGGGTTTTGCCGAAATGTAATAGGCCAGATCGTCCCGGGTAGAGACATAGATGCTCGCGTCATCCGCATCGATCCGCTCGAACGTCACCGTGAAATTGCCGTAGGCATCGCCCTTCGTTTGGAGCGTTTCGATATGTTCGCCGTCCGGCGTCGAAGCGTGGACCTCCACCTTAATCGTCCGGTTCGCCGCTTCGGCGAACGCACCCCTGACGATCAGCTTCCGGTCGGCCTGATAGGTCACTTTCACCGTCCGGTCGGGAAGTCCGCCCTTCTTCTCGTTCTCGGTCATGACGGTTATTGCGGTAGGCCGGAACGTCAGGCGAAATCCCTGATCTTGCAAGTTTTTCAAAAATACGATCGCTTCGGCGCGGGTCAGCCGGTCTTTCCCCGCATAGCCTTTCACAGTAGCCGACGTTTTGCCGGAAGAGAAGCCCATATTGAGCAAGAAGCGGATCGCATCGTCGTCGTTCGCGTAGTTTTGCCGCTCAGGCCGGCGACGATCTGCGCCACCTCCGCCCGGGTAATGGCGCGATTGCGCCGCTTCGCATCCATGACGCTTTTGTCGACATCCAGGTTCAGCCTTTTCGCATACCAATAGTACCGGTCGCTCCATACGCCGAGACTTTTGCTTGGCTTGCCGGTACGATCCATGCCGCGAATCACGCTGTCATCGGCATACAAGGTGAACAGCATCGCCAAAAATTCGGCTTCGCTCACCTGCTTGTTCGGCTTGAACGTGCCGTCGGCATAGCCTTTGACCATTTCCCGCTCGACTGCCCATCGGATCTGTTCTTCAGCCCAATGTCCTGTTATATCTTTGATGGCCGGCATCGTGTAGACGTTCACCCGAAGCGTCGCCGTCCGTCCTTCGTAACGGACGACGATATCCGCCTGGCCCGGCTTCAAGCCCGTCACCGCACCGTTTTGGATACGGATCTTGTCGGAGTCCGTCTTATAAGCCGCTTTCGATTTGACGTCCACGCTCAAGCCGTTTTCATATACTGCATGAATGGCCGGCAGCTTCAGCTCGCTCCCGACCTTGACGGACAGCTCGGCCTTTTCGGGAAACAATCCGGCAAGCTGTCCTTTCTCGATCGGCTCGACGCGGAAGAACCGGGTTTCGTACGCGATCTCCGCGTCCGTTCCGTCCGTTTTTTCAAACCCGTGATCCGTACCGCGAACCTTTCGCCATCCTCGATCAATTGCGTCTCGTCCGGACGGAAGATGATGCCGTAAGTATAGCCGTAACGGGCGGTGTCGACATTGAAATACAGCCCGTCAGCAGCGGACCGGGAAGAGGAGCTCGTCTCCTTCCGCGTCTTCTCGTCGAACACCCATGTTTTCCGGTCGCTGAGCCGGGTCAATTCCACCCGGACGTCGGACAGCTCGGGCTGCTGAAAGCGGGACGGGTTCAAATGTACCGACCAGGCCTGATTCCCCTCAAAACATCGAGCGGAAACGCGCCTTTGTTCGGATACAGGATGTAATTGAAATCGAGCTGGCCTTCCCTGCTCTGATCGAACACCTGCATGGCGCTGTAATATCCGTCCTGTTTCCCGTTGCTCGCGGCGGCGAGACCGAAGCCGATCCGCTTCAGCTGAGGGCTTAAAATCCATCTGCGATGGCCGACCCGATCGATATTCGAGCTGTCGGAATCGTCCATATAAGCCTCTACACTCCGCACCAGTACGTTGTCCGTACCGCTCGTCGTCCAGTAAATATTGGAGCTGCCGGCCGATTTCTCCCCCAATTCGAAGAAGTCTTGCGGCATATCCTCCGGCTGGACGGGATTGTGGGTCAGCCGCCCGTTGGCGGCGATCGTCACCGCGCCGTGCTGGGCTTGCCGGTTCAACGATTCGTCCAGCACCAGATCGGCCGGCAGGCCGGAGACAAAGCGGTAGAAATTAGCGGCGTTCAATCCTTTCTCCAAATAGCCGTCCTTCAGCTTGCCCGCCCGGTAAGGCGACTTGCTGCTAGGGATTTCGGCGAAGGCGCCGTCTCCCGCATCATGCGCATTCTTCATCCATTGATTCCACTTTGCCGCGATCTCCTTCTCGCTTCTTTCCGGCAGCAAGCTGTCGACCGGCACCGGTTCCGCAAACGCGGCATGCGGCAGCCACAGCGATAACAGGATGCTGCCTGCTGCCAGACTGAAATACTTTAGCAATCCTTTCCGCCGATTGTGCATGTTGCCATGTCCCCTCTTTTCGGAAGTATACACATATTTTCGGCGTAAGGACGGCTTGATTTTAGAGGAGAATTCCACGCACCCGCCCTCAGGGCAGCGCCAGCTTGCCCATCACGGTCGGAGCCGAGGCGCCGGTCGCGGCCGGCACATTGTTGCAGTTGCCGAGCAGGAAGGCGTGCCCGAGCAGGGCGAAAATGACCGCCTCCTTGGCGTCTTCCGGCACGCCGAACGCACCGGCCTGCAGCACGGCCTGCTCCGGAAGCAAGGCGGCGAGCATCGCCATCAGCGTGCGGTTATGAGCACCGCCGCCGCTGACGATCAACTCGTCAATGCGGCTGTGCGGCATGGCGAAACGGCGGCAGGCGTCGGCGATGGAATGCGCCGTGAAGGCGGTGGCCGTCGCCACGATGTCGGCGGGGGCCAGGCCGCGTTCCGCCGCCCGCGCCAGAAAGGCGGACGCGTAAGCGGCGCCGAACAGCTCGCGGCCGGTCGACTTGGGCGGCGGCTGGCGGAAATACGGATGCGACATCAGTTCCGAGACAAGCGCTTCGTCGGGCGTGCCTTGCGCCGCCCACGCCCCTCCCTCGTCGTAGCTCAGCTTGCCGCCGCTCAGCGTTTGCACCGTCTGGTCGATCACCATGTTGCCCGGGCCGGTGTCGAACGCCATCACATCCTGCAGGCCGGCTCCCGGCGGAAGCACGGTGCAGTTGCCGATGCCGCCGATGTTCTGCAGGATGCGCCCCTTGGCCGGGTGGCCGAACAAAATCAGGTCGCCGTACGGCACAAGCGGCGCGCCTTGTCCGCCGACGGCCAGGTCGGCCGGCCGGAAATCGCCTACCGCCGGCCGCCCCGTCCGCTTCGCCAGCACCGACAGATCGCCGATCTGCAAGGTGGAGCGGACCAGATACGGATCGGCGGGCGGCGCGTCCGGCATATGCCAGATCGTCTGGCCGTGCGAGCTGACGAAATCGATCTCATCCAGCGATAGTCCCGCCTCCCGGACGGCTGCGGCGGCCGCATCGGCGAACAGCTCGCCGAGATAGGCGTTCATGCCGCATATGGAAGCTACATCCGAGGACGCCGGATCGCACAGCGCCTTCAATCTCTCCCGCAAGGCATCGTCGTACGGGCGGGATTCAAAATGCAGCAGCGACACCCGGGACGCCAGACCGCTTCCTTCGATGCGGACGACCGCGGCGTCGATGCCATCCAGCGACGTGCCCGACATGAGACCGACCGCGATCGCATACGGCCGGTCGGTTTCCCAGCGGATCATCGCTTTCCCTCCCCGCCGCCGGACGGCGAACGGAGCGCCTCCAGCGCCAGCAGCATGGCGCCGTACGACGCGTCCCGCTTCGGATCGATGCAGCGCCAGCCGGGATGGCTCCCGGCGATGCGGCTGACGACCGCTTCGCGCACGCGGCGGTTGCGGGCGAGAACGCTGCCGGCCAGCGCGATCTCCCGCCGGAACGGCGCCGGCCAGCGGCGCTCCGATTCCCCGGCTTCGCACGCTGCCCCGGTCTCGCCCCGCTCCGCTCCCTCAGCTTCGCACATTGCCCCGGACCCGCTTCGCTCCGCTCCCTCAGCTTCGCACATTGCCCCGGACCCGCTTCGCTCCGCTTCCGCCGCTTCCATGCGCCCGATCACGGCGAACGCCAGCTCGGCGAGCGCCGCCGCGTTCTTGTCCGCGATGCGCAGCGCCGCCGCATCCAGCGCCTCGCAGGCGACCGACAACAGCGGCGCCAATGCCGCGATGTCCTTCTTGCCCGTCCGCTTGTCGTAGACGAAGCCGATCAGTTCGCCGACCGAACCGATTTGCAGCCGCTCATAGACAAGCTCCGTCAGGATGCCGGGAGCTTCCCGGCCGTCTGCGGAGCGGACGACGGCGGAGAGGATGTCGCGGCCGATGCTGTAGCCGCTTCCTTCGTCGTCGATCAGATGACCGAATCCGCCGGCGCGATGCGTCAGGCCGGACGGATGGCGGCCGTAGCAGATCGAGCCGGTACCGGCGATCAGAATGATGCCGTGCAGCCCTTCGTGCGCGCCGCAAAGCGCGGTCTCGTGGTCGCCGGCCAGAATAAGACCGCCCCGGTAGCCGTTCTCCCTCAGCCTCGCCGTCAGCAGACCGCTTACGGCGGGATTGCTGATGCCGGCGGCGCCGACGCACAGCTGCACGCAAGCGTCCAGCTCGCCGCACCGCTCCGCAATGCCGCGGCACACGTCGCGAATCGTCGCGGCGAATCCCGCCTCGTCCTGTCCGTTATAGTTCAGCGGGCCCGCGTCGAACGTGCCGACAACCGCGCCCGTCTCGTCGGCGACGGTGACGGCGGTCTTCGTGCCGCCGCCGTCCGCTCCGGCAACATATCGCATACAGGGATCACTCCGTTGTCAATAGAGGTGGTACTGCCGCTTTCTCTCCGCGAACGCGCGGCTCTCTTCCGCGAACTGTCCGAGCAGGCCGGCGACATCGACCGGCTCGTTCCGGTACACGCTGTCTCCGCACAGCAGATCGATGAAAGGTCTGCCGCCCTCGCGAACCGGCGGCAGAAACGCAAACGGTTCGAACAGCTCCTTGATCGTAAACAGCAGCGTCACGCCCGTCTCCACGGGGCGAACAGCGCGCTCGTCGAGCACGTGCACATGGACGCCGCCGCACATTTCGCCCTGATGCTTGGAAGCCGTCGGCTTGAAATAGACCGGGCGGAAGTATACGCCGGGAAGCCGCTTCCGATTCATCTCGCCGGCCAGCAGATCCGGATCGATGAATGGCGCCCCGATCATTTCGAACGGCGCCGCCGTCCCCCGTCCTTCCGATACGTTCGTCCCTTCGAACAGACATGTGCCGGGATACAGCAGCGCCGTATGAAAGCGAGGAATTCCTAAGGATGGCGGAATCCACACCAATCCGGTATCGGGGAACAGCATCGCGCGATCCCAGCCTTCGCAGCGCACGACATGGAGCTCGGCGTTCCATTTCATCTCACTGTTCGCCATCACCGCCACCTCGCCGGCCGTAAGGCCGTAGCGGACAGCGAGCGGATAATTGCCGACGAACGAACGGAAGCCGTCCTTCAAAATATTCCCCTCCACCGTCACCCCGTCCAGCGGATCGATCCGGTCGAGCACGACAAACGGTTTGCCCGCCGCCGCGCAATCTTCCAAAGCGTACAGCATCGTATAAATAAAAGTATAGTAACGGGTGCCGACATCCTGAATATCGTAGACGATCATATCGACCTCGTCCAGCATTTCCGGCGTCAGCCGCTTGGAGTCCTGGCGGTAAAGGCTGTATACCGGTACGCCGGTGGCGGGGTCCTGATAAGTGTCCACGAGCGCGCCCGCTTCAAGGTTTCCCCGTACGCCATGCTCCGGCGAGAACAGCGCGGCCAATTGAAACTCCCGGTGCATAATGTCGATCGTCGACCGGAAATCGTTCGCGAGCCCGGTCGGCGAGGTGATCAGTCCGATGCGTTTGCCGCGAAACAGATGCGCATACTCCGTTATGCAATCGATGCCGTTGCGGATCATCGCCTCTCCCCCTTGTCTGCTACAGCTCGGACTGACGAAGACGCATCGTCTCCGGCGGAATCATGAACGTTTCCGCATACTGCTTTCGCGCCTCGATGCCGCGCACTCGGGCCAGATGCTTGTAATATTCCAGATACGGGAACGATTTGCTGCCGGTCACGAACCAGTGCGTGGACAAAGCTTTGATCCACAAATCGTAAGCTTCCTGATCGAAGTCCACATAGAGGTACGGCACGTAATCGACGGCATCCTCCCAATTCTCCGAATAATAGAGCTTCGCCGCGAAATGAGCGGGTCTTTCCCGTTCCAATGCGCGCAAGCCGGCGAAAAATCTCGCGTCGTTCACGATCCGGTGGGTCGTCGCATGGTCCTTGTGCATGCTGTTCCGATGGTGAGTAATGATGATGTTCGGCTTCACTTCGCGGATGACGTCGCAGACGCGAAGCCGGATCTCTTGATCGTCCGGAAGCTCCCCGTCCGGAATGTCGTCGAACACGATCGCCCGGCCGCCCAGCATTTCGGCAAACGTATGCGCTTCCCGCACTTTCTGCTCGCGGTATTCGTTCACATCCTGCCAATCCGGCACGCCGCGCTCCCCGGCAGTCAGCGCCAGCGTCACGATGCGGTCCCCCTTCAAAGAATGGCTGGCCAATACGCCTCCCGCCGTCAGTTCCACGTCGCCCACATGAGCGCCGATACCCAATATTGTAATCGGTCGTTCACTCATTTTTGCAGCTCCTTTCTCATAACCGCGAATTGCTTCACCGTGGCGAACCCCGCCCGTTCATAAATGCGAATAGCCGGATTGCCGCTTCCGGTATAGAGCGACATGTAGTCCGTGCCGATATGCCGGAACGCTTCACACAGGCGGAAAACAGAATCGTGCCCAGACCGTGCCCTTCATGCTCCGGATGAACGCCAATGCCCGCGAAGTAGCCCCGCCCGTTCTCCTGCCGGATAACCGGACCGGCGAACCCGACGGCCCGGCCTTCCCGATGCGCGATCAGCACCGGCACGCCGTCTTCGGCGCTCTGCGCAATTTCCTTGCGCCAGAGCGGGTTGCCGAGCGCATCGAGCATCTCCCCGACACCGAAGTGCCGCGAGGCATCGAACGGCTCTACCCGGTAGCCATTCGATGCCGCCTTTTCTTCCTTTGCCCGGATATCGTCGGGAACGGCGAAGCCGTCAAGCGGCAAATACATCGCGCATTCGATTGCCCGCTCGGCATAGCCTTGCCGCAGCAGAAAGCTATGCAGCGCGCTGCCGACCGGCACGCCCGGCGCGTTGTTATGCTCGTGCCTGGGGGTATCCGGTATATACCACGGCAGCTGCATCGGATTGAAGAACAAGACCTCCGCCTGCCGCTTGCCCTTCTCCCGGAAACGACCCTCCAGCGCCCCAAGCAGCGCCGCATAACGCTCTTCCGCCTGCGCGCCGTCCGCCAGCACGATGCAGGTGATGTAGCCGGCGACATCGCCGAGAGGCAGATCGTCACCCGTACAGCCGCAGGCGAACCCCCGGACGCGGCCGTCTTCCAGCCACACGAACGTATTCTCCGCATCGAAGTATGCATTGCGCAGGAAGATGGCGGAGAACCGCTCTTCCGTCATTTCCTTGTAGCCGTCCTTCACCGCCTGTTGGTTCCACAAGGCGATAACTTCGGGCGCGTATCGGTCGTCCCACTTCGCGATCATGGATGCCGCTTCCTCCTTTCAAGCCGCAACTTTCTTTCGTGCCTCATCCTTGTTCAAACCGAACTTACTTTCATACCGCATCCTTCTTTAAGTCGCAACTTCCTTCCATTCCGCATCCTACTTCAAGCAGTAATGTAAGCCGCATATTCCTTTCAAATCCGCTCCTTCTTTTGCCGCCCAGTCTCGTTGTCAGCCTTTGACCGCCCCGACCGTCACCCCTTCGAGGAAGTAACGCTGCAAGCTGAAGAAGAGGACGAACATCGGCAGAGCGGATATCGTGGCGCCCGCCATCATCGGCGCGAAATAGGTCGTATTGGCGAAGCGGAAGTTTTTCAAGCCGACCTGGATCGTCTGCATGTCCATCGTGTTCGTGACCAGAAACGGCCAGAAAAACGTATTCCACGTTTCCATAAACGTCAGAATCGCCATCACCGCCATCACCGTTTTGGAGAGCGGCATCACAATGCGGAACAAAATCTGGAGCTGGCTGCATCCTTCCACCTTGGCGCTTTCCAATATTTCCTTCGGAATCGTCGACATGAACTGCTTCGCCAGAAAAATGTTATAAACGGTAACGAGCGACGGCAAAATCAGCGCGCTGTACGTATTTTGAATTTCAAATATGTTGACAATCAGAATGTACAGCGGCACCTGCGTCACCTGATACGGAATCATCATGGCGCAGAGCAGCACGGCAAACAGTACATTGCGTCCCCGGAACTGGATTTTAGAGAAAGCGTAGCCCGCCATCGTGGCAAACAGTACGTTCGAAACCATTACGCAGACGGCGACGAGGAGCGAGTTGCCGAGCCACCGGTACGAATATTCGCTGTAATCGAAGAAAAATTTGTACGATTCCAGCGTGAATTTCCCCGGCCAGATCGAATAGCTGACCGCCCCCGCCTCTACGGGATCGCCGAACGACGAAATAATCATGAAATAAATCGGAAACAAGGTCGCTAGCGCAAAAGCAGAAGGAGGACGATGATGACGGTGTTGCGTATATATCTGGCAGTGCGGTTTCCCAAATGGTTGTTGTACAAGGCCAAGTCCGTTCCCTCCTTCTACCTTAATATTCAACGTCTTTGCCCATGAACTTGAATTGGAAAAACGAGATCAAGGCAATGATGAATGCCAAAATGAGCGATTGCGCCGCGGCTTTGCCGAATTCGAAATATTTGAACGCCGTATCGAAAATGAGAAGGCCGACCATCGTCGTGGAGTGGTTCGGACCGCCGCCCGTCATCAGATAAGCGTTCTGGAACACCTGGAACGAACCGATCACGCCGGTCACGAGCAGGAAGAGCGTCGTCGGCTTCAGGCACGGAATGACGATGTGCCACATTTTTTGCAGGAAGGTCGCGCCGTCGATTTCCGCCGCCTCATAGTAGCTGTCGTCAATACCGAGCAGAGCCGCTACATAAATAATGATGCTCGTGCCGTGACTGGACAGCCAGGACATCAGCACCAGCGAAAACATCGAGGTCGAACTGGAGCCGAGCCAGTTCTGATTGGAGATGCCGAACCAGCCGATCAACTGGTTGAGGATGCCGTTAGGCAAAGGGTCGAAAATCCACAGCCATACGACCGACAACGCGACGCCGGAAGCAACGGCGGGAAGGTAGTATATCGCCTTGAACGTCGTCTGCATCCACTTCTTGAGCGGCATAATCATGATCGCAACGGCAAAGGAAAGAACCAGCGCTACCGGCACGGTCAGCACCGTGTAGACGACCGTATTCCTGATCGCCTTCCAGAACAGATCGCTGCGGAAAATGTCCGAATAATTGTCGAAACCGATAAAAGTAGAGCCCATCGGGCTGTATTGCTGAAAGCTGATGATGAACGCACTTGCAACCGGATAGGCGGTGAACACCGCGAAGACCGTCAGCGCGACGGCGATGAATGCGTAAGCCCAGGCTCCGTCTCCTCTGTTTAATCGTCTTCTGATCATGGATGCCATTTGAGCCATCATGCAGGACTCCTTTCCGATGCCGCTTCACAAAACATAGATCGGATAGCCGCCCGACGTAGGCGGCTATCCGAGCATGCTCCTTACTCCTTCACTACCCCGTCTTCGCCGAACGTGTCGATCGCAGCCTTCTTGACCGCTTCGTACATTTCCTCCGGCGTAATTTCATTCGCCAGCAGCGCCTGCAGCTTCGGAATGATAACTTCGTTTTCGATTTTGATCGCTTGGGCGCCAAGCTCTACCGGAATGTCGGGGCGAGCCGGGGCTGCTGTTTTCAACATGTTTTCGACGGCCGCAACGTTGTCCGGATTGCGGTTCGTCTCCATGTTTTCCGCAGCCTTCCGGGCGCTGTCCGTAATATGCGCCGCGAACAGATCGTTGTTGGTCGTAGCCGCCACTTGACCGCTGGCCAGGAAGTATGCCGCTTTGACGACGTTGGCCTTATGCTCTTCGGACGGCTCCTTCTTGCCGCGGAACGCCACATATCCGTCCACGACCGCATGGGCTACGGCCGGTTGTCCGGCGAACGACGGCACAGGCAGCACGATATAATCCACTTTGATGCTGTCTTTCACGGCGCTGCCGTCACCCGCTTCGATCTTCGCATTGTTCTGGTTCGCCGAGTTTTCGAATACGGCAAGCCCTTTGCCCGTAATCATCGTCTGGCCGGTCAGGAACATATTCCACCGCTTGCCCGCGTCGACGGAGCTCAACTCTTTCGGCATGGAGCCGTCGTCGATCATTTGTCGAATCGCTTTCAACACTTCGAGGAAGTTTTTGTTCGTGTAAGCGTATTTCAGATCTTCCGTAAACGGAGACGGCATGCCGGCGCTCTTGACGAGAATGCCCAGATAGTCTTTGGAAGCGACGCCCGCCGTTGCGAATACGAAGCCGTAGCGGGTCGTTTCATTGCCGTTCTTCACGACACCTTTCTTGATCGCTTCGCGGAATTCTTCGTAAGTCCAGCCCTCTTGCTGCACTTTCTTCCAGTCGATGCCGGCTTCCTCCAGAAACTGCTTGTTGCCGCCGAGCGCGTGAACCTCCATGTAAGCCGGGAAGCCGTACAGCCCGTCGCCTTTCTTCATGTATTCCAGCGGGGCCGGGTCGAAATCCTCGATCATCTCCGGTGTCGCCAGGTCTTTAATATCCAGCAGCATGCCCATCTGCGCGTATTTGGAAATGCCGTCGGAACCGATGAAAGCCAGGTCCGGCGGACTTCCCGCATTCACTTGCGTATCGAGCTTCTGGGTAATATCTTCCCAGCTGGCCGGTTCGATTTTCAAGGTCAGGTTGGGATACAGCTTATTGAAATCGGCTTCCATCTGTTTGAAATTTTCCTGATACTTCGGAGATACCGGGGGAAGCAGCGCCGTAATGGTATCTTTCGCGTCCGAACCCGAATTTTCCGATCCCGAAGAAGCGCCTTCGCCCGTAGAACCGCCCGAATCGGAGCCGCCGCCGCCCGATCCGCAAGCGGACAACAAGCCCAGGGACAGCAGCAGCGCCAATACTGCCGCGGCAAACCTTGTTTTTCTTTTCATGCTCAAGATCCTCCCTTTTAAATATAAAGTCTATATACTTACATTTGCCTAAAGCTTGCTTACATTACTTTAGTGCAAATGCGTATAGCTTCTTTCAGGTTGCCTGCGCACTGGGCGAGCACGCGCTCCGCGCTCGCGGCGTCCAATCCGGATTTGATCATCATGATCGCAAGCTTGCAGTCCATGGACGATTGTGCCAAATAGGCCGCGGCCGTCTCGTCATCCACGCCTGTCGCCGCTTTGATGATGCGCAAGGAACGGTCGAACAGCTTCTTGTTGCTGGCTTTCAGATCGACCATCAAATTATTGTACGTTTTGCCCAGCTTCACCATCGTGCAGGTCGACAGCATGTTCAGCACCAGCTTCTGGGCCGTACCCGCCTTGAGCCTGGTGGAGCCCGCAATCACTTCCGGTCCGACGACCGGCGCGATGCAAATATCGCAAACTTGCTCCAGCTTCGTGTTCTTGTTGTTCACGACACCGATGGTGACGGCGCCGATCTCGGCGGCCCGGCGCAATCCCTCGATCACGAACGCCGCGCTGCCGCTTGCGGAGATGCCGATGACGGCATCCTTCTCCGTTACGCCAATCCGGTCAATGAGCGCCCGGCCTTCGTCCCCATCGTCCTCGCAGCCTTCGACGGCCGTCCGCAGCGCCTGGTCGCCGCCGGCGATATAACCTTGCACGAGCGACGGGTCGACGCCGAACGTAGGCGGGCATTCCGATGCGTCAAGCACGCCGAGTCGGCCCGACGTTCCCGCTCCGATATAGAACATTTTGCCGCCTTTTGACAGCGATTGATAAAGCGCTTCCACAGCGCGTGCGATATGGGGGATTTCCGCTGCGACCGCAGCCGGAACCTTGGCGTCTTCCCGATTGAGCAATTCAAGCATCTGCTCCGTCGTGCATTCATCGATCATCTGTGTGTCGGGGTTTATCCCCTCCGTCGTCAAGCTTGCAAGGTAGTCTTTCATTCCATATTCCCCTAACGTGACCATAATCAAGCCGAGTTCAGCCCGTACGGATCGGTCCATTTCCTCTATCTTGTTCAGTTCTATATTAAGCGTTTTATTTCAATGTCGTCAATACATTTTGTAATATTTTTTTATGTTGAAATTAATTATTGGCATTTTATATCACATACCCATCCCTGCGGAGCGGTGCCGCGATCGCATTAACGGGCACATGGCGAAGCGGGGTTGAAGCGGAAAGTGAGTTAGAGTGTCGCGGTTTCGGGTTGGGCATGCGTGTGTTGTACCAGCGTTTGAAGTGTCCCGATTTCGGGGCATGGTAGTGTGTGTGCGTATCGGCGTTGCAGAGTCTCGGTCTCGGGGTGAAGTTGCGTATGTTCGCTGCCGGCGTTGTAATGTCTCGGTCTCGGGGCGTGGTTGAACGCGGTAAGGCCGGTTTTCCGTATATCAATCGATCGAACGAGGTCAACGGCACATATTTTGGTGCGATTATGCACCAAGTCTCGACCGAACCGCCGTAAATGGAAGTGCCGCAGACAATCAAATCTTGCAAAAATACATCATTTTCGGGAGATTTCAGGGCAATCAAAGAAAATTGATGCAAAAATACATCTTTTTAACAAAAAAAGACTCAAAACGGAGTGATCAGGAAAAAATTGCTGTATTTTTGCAGGATTTTGGTCCTTTGAACGATTTATGATCCATAAAAGCTGCACTTTTGCAATTTTTTCCCCATTTGTTTTGGCAATGCATGTAACGGTGTCGGTGGAGTGCGGCGGTGGGAGGCGGCTTTTGGAATGCAGCTTAGGATGCTGCGTTGAAAATGCGGCTTAAGAGTTACAGTGAAATGCGGCTTGGGAGACGGGGGTTGAAATACAGTCGGGGGCGGTGGAAGACGGTCAGCATGTTCTGCGGTCGGCGGGGCTGCAGACGGCGAAAAGGCCTGATGTCCCCGTACCATCGAATAGCCCTTCTCGTTTATGCGGTTGCAGAATGCGCCTTGTCAGTGGCTGCAATATTTGTTCTTGCAGGTTTACGTACCAAAAAAGGCCTTCCGGATCATTCCGCATTCCGGCCGGCCTCTTTGCGCATTCGCGCTGCGAACGGTGGAAAGCCTGCAAATTTGCTAACCTGCACAAATCTCAAAATCGCGAACCGCACCATGCTGCAAAACCTGCAACCTACAAACTTACACCAAACTACACAGCTACACAAAACTACAAACTACAAACTA
>NZ_BOVJ01000138.1 GCF_018403665.1 Paenibacillus cisolokensis | reverse complement strand
AAACTGCAAACTACAAACTGCAAACTGCAAACTACAAACTACAAACTACAAACTGCAAACTGCAAACTACAAACTGCAAACTGCAAACTACAAACTGCAAACTGCAAACTCCAAACTCCAAAACCGCTCACTCCAAAACCGCTCACTCCAAAACCGCATCAAAACCGCAAACTGCACCAACCTGCAATACTACAAACTGCAACCTACAAAACCTGCAAGCTGCTATATCGCCAAACAACCACGAGGTCACTTCCGCCGCTTGCTCGCAACGATGTTATGGGTCTTGGACAAATACTTCTTGACCTGCTGATAATCAGCACTGGCAACGCCTGCGAACAGGATGTCGATGACCGTCAGCATGGCGATGCGCGACCCCATTGCGCCGCTGCGGAGCGAGATCTCCGGCGTAGAAATGCTGAGCAAAATATCCGCGCGTTCGGACAGTTCGCTCTTGTTGTACTTCGTAATCGCAATAATATGCGCGCCATTCCTTTTGGCAATGTCCAGCGTCTCCAATATTTCCACGGTCTCGCCGGAGTTGGAAATAAAAATGGCGACATCGCCCTTCGACAACAACGTCGCGGCTGTCAGCTGGCTATGTCCGTCGACGTAGGCGTGGCAAATTTTATTAATGCGCGTAAATTTCTGCTCCGCATCCTGGCAGACAAGACCGGAGGCGCCGATTCCGAAAATACGATGCGCTTGCTGGTGCGCAGCACCTGTATCGCTTTCGATATCGCGTCGCGGTCGATGACGCTGAGCGTATCCTCGATCGATTTGATATTGTTGCGGCTAATGTTGGCAATAATCGTCTGCAGATCGTCGCCCGGCTGAATATCGGTATGCTGATCGCCCGACTCTTCGTCCATGGAACCTAACGAGGCGGAAATGCTGACGATAAAGCTTCGATAGCCATTGTAGCCCATCGTCTTGCAGAAGCGAAGCACGGAGGCGTCGCTCGTCTTGCTTGCCTTGGCCAGGCTCTTGATGGAAAGATGCGGAATCTCCTCTTTGTTCGCCAGTATATATTCCGCGACCATACGCTCGACAGGCGTCAGACTGTCTTTCCGGTCCCGAATCTTGATCAACACATTATCGTTTATCGCCATTGGCCGTTACCTACCCGTCTAGTATTTTGCGCAACTAAATCGTATACGCAATGGTGATATTTTACAAGTACCTCTGATTGTAAAATTAAAAATCGATATATTTCTATTCTATAAAATTTTATTACAATACTTTTTTATCATTTTGAATTCATAAATGCAAATTCGGTTTATGCCGCAATAAAGAAACAACCGCTGAAGAGTTACTCGGCGGTTGTTTATCGAGCAGTTGCGCAAGTACGCAAACATTTGTGTAGAGCAATGCGTTATTTGGTGACTTTCAAGGCTGGTTTTTGGCAAGCTGGATGATCTCTAGCGGGTTCACAATTAATACGACCTGTCCGTCGCCCAGCAAGGTGGAACCGGAAATGCCGGGTATGCCCGCCAGGTGCCCGTCCAACGTTTTCATGACAAATTCCTGTTCATTGATGAGCTTGTCCACGACAATACCGAATTTTTCCGATCCATTGGAGATAATAACCGTATTTAATTCTTCATCGTTCATCGTTCTTTCGCCGAGCATGAACAACTTGCTCAGCCATTCAATGCCAATGACATCCCCTCTGAGGTGTACGAAATACTTGCGATTGAATTCATGGATCTCACTCGGGTGAATTTTTACCGTCTCGGAAATGTTGTCGATGGGAATGATGTACGTTTCGTTCAAAACATGCACCGTCAGCCCTCTTGAAACCGCAAGCGTAAGCGGAAGCTGTATGACCATTTTGGAGCCTTTGTCCACTTCGCTGTCAATCATAATGCTTCCGTTGATTTCTCGATATTGCTCTTCACAATATCCATTCCGACCCCGCGGCCCGATACCTCGGTAATTTGACCGGCTGTACTGAACCCTGGCAGAAAGATCAGATTGATCAGTTGGCCTTCTGTCATTTTGTCCGCCTCTTCCTCTGAAATCAAGCCTTTATCAATGGCCTTCCGCTTCAGAATCCGGGCATCCATTCCCTTACCGTCATCTTCGATCTCAATGTAGACATGCTTGTTTTTATTGTACGCCCTTAACGCAATCTTGCCTGTTTCGCTCTTTCCCTTCCGCCTTCTCTCTTCGGGATGCTCAATGCCGTGGTCGGCCGCGTTTCGAATCAAATGAACGATCGGATCGCTGATCTGCTCGACAATCGTTTTGTCAATCTCTGTATGTTCGCCCTCCATGAACAATTCCATCTTCTTGCCGGTGCTTTGTGAAATGTCACGCACAATTCTGGGCATTTTTTGAAATACCGTCTTGACTTCGATCATTCTCATGGACATGATGGCATTTTGCAATTCATCCGATATTCGGTTGATCGCAGCCCCTACCCTTTTCACTTCCTTCGACATCTCCGGAAGGTCATACTCTACATTTAATTTGGCCGCGATATGGATAAAGGCATTTTTCGCGATCAGCAATTCGGAAATCATATTCATCATCTTGTCGAGCTTGTCCTGGCTTACCCTTATGCTCGGCATGCTCGGCGTCAGAGCGGCTTTTGCGGCCGATCCTTGGACCTCGAATCCATGCCGGCCTTCCGATCGGGCAAAGACTTTACATAGGAGATGCAATCGTCCATTTTACGTAATAGCACCGCGTTCGGTATGGAAACCCCATTGTCCAGCGCCACGGATTCCAACGATGCTTTGAAATAGCGCACGATCTCGCAACAGACGGACAATACGTTCTCATCAAAGCGGATTCCCCGATCCCGAATGCGTTCAAGCAACGTTTCAAAAGTATGTACGACATCCGAAAATCCTTGACGATCGCAAAATGGGGACTCTCTTCCGGCACCGTTGCGATAAACAGGTCTGTCCCCTCTTTTATGCTGCGAATGGCTCTGAACAGTTCGTTGATGGCGTCCCGGTCGGGTTCTTCTTTCTCCAGCTTGCCCAAGATTTGATTTTCGATCTTGTCGATATGCTTATAGGTCTCAAACAGAAACTGTTCCTTTACATCCTTGGCTGTTGTTTTCGTCAACGCCTCGGACTGCGATATTTCTGCTTGGGGAGCTTCGTATATGATTTCCCGCTGCTTTTGTTTGTTCAAGATTGCATTTGTTTTTTCGGCAAGCTCATTCATGCGGTTATCATCGTCAAAATCGATAACCAGTTCCGCACCGTCATTTGATCGATCATGCTCTTTAACTTTCCGGCTCAACCGGATCGTATAATGGTTTAACAAATCGGCACAGATCAGCAAATGATCGATAAGCTCGGAATCGACCTCCGCGTTCTTCTCCCGAACCGCAACCAATACCGTCTCGATGTCATGGCTAAGCTTGGTTATGAAGTCCAACCCCAGAAAGGAGGAGCCTCTTTTGATCCCGTGCACCCTGTTATATATGTCATCTGCCAATGCCAAGTCGGCGGAGCATGCCTCAAGCTTGAGTATCCGTTTATCAAGATCCTCCTGGCCATTCTTCCACTCATCCAGAAGCGTCTTTAATAAATCAACATCCTCGGGATGAAAAGCATAGCGCATCCAATACACTCTCCTCACTGCACGCAGGGCAAATCAATGACGCGGTACGCTACCCTTGCTCGATCATCTCGGTTTTGAATATACAATGCTGTCTCCGATCCTCTGCATGCTATAGGCCGAAGAAATTCTTCCGACAGATTCGGAATGACCTAAAAAGATGATGCCCCCGGGGTTTAAGCTTCCGTAGAAGCCGGATAAAACGGCCTTTCTTGATTCGTCGTCAAAGTAAATCAGGCAATTTCTGCAAAAGATAAAATCACAACCCGTAATATTGCTGATGGCGTCCGAATCCATCAAATTGATTTTCCGGAAACGGACCAGCTTTTTCACTTCGAGATTGACAAGATAAGACTCGTTCTTTTTCGTAAAATATTTTTTCAAATATTCAGGAGGCACATCTCGAACGGACCTGTACTCATACAAGCCGATCCTTGCCGTCCGAAGCACGTCCGTATTAATGTCCGAGGCAACAATTTGCAGATTCCATGTTTCGGGTTCATCCAGCATTTCCTGAAGAATGATGGCTAAAGTGTACGGCTCCTCCCCTGTCGAACATGCCGCGCTCCAGATTTTGATATTTCTGTTCTTATTCTTGTTCTTTCCCTTTACAACCATCGGAAGCACTTCTTCGGCGAAATTCCTAAGTTGCGGATAGTCCCGGAAAAAATAGGTTTCATTGACGGTTAGATCATTGATCAACCTGTCAAATTCGGTTGAATCCTTGGCGAACTTCAGCAGGCGGTAATAATCATCAATGCTGTCCATTTCCAGCATTTCGGCGCGCTTTTCGAGCCGCTTCTGGACGTAATACTTTTTATTGTGTTCATAAAAAGGCCTGTTTTTTGATAGACCATTTTCACAAATTTATCGTACAGATCATCGGACAAAACCATTTCATCACCGATTTCTTCAGGAGATTGCAATCGTCTCTTTCATGGCTGCTCTCCATCTTTCCAGTTTTTTAATTGCATCATCCACGACTTCCAATACATAATCGTCGCTTTTCAAAGGTTTTAATATACAGTCATTCGCCCCAAGCTCCAGACACGTCAATAGCCGGTCCAGGGTTGAATGGGCTGTCATCATAATCACTTGCGTCAAAGGATCGTATTCCCTGATCTGCCTCAGAAACTCCACGCCGTCGATCTCCGGCATCATCATATCCGCAAGAAGGATGTGATATTTCTTCTTTTTAAACATTTCCAGGGCAACAGCAGGTTTGGCGTATCGCTCGACCTGATTGTATCCGGCCGAAGCATAAGTTTTTTGGAGCAGGTCCGATATTGCCGTTTCATCCTCCACAATCATGATGCTGTATCCGCTCATTTCATAGTCCTCCATACGTTACGTTTCATTCGGCCACAAAAGAAATGTTGTTCCCTAACGCTGCGTCCACTTCCGTATCGAACAACTCGAAAGGTTCGATCGTGCGAATGGAATCAAAAATATTGACCATTCTTTTTCGCGAGGAATGACGGATCAGGACGCTCATGACGATTCCCATGTCCTGAAGATGTCTTTTCAGCTCGATCAAACGTTTCAGTTCGGATTCGTGAATCATTTCAAGCCGGCTTAAATCCAACAACAATTTGCGCGTGCCCGATTTGTCCATTCGTTCGATAAATCGTTCGAGACCTTCTGTAAAATGGCGGTGCCTGGCTTTATAAATTTTAAAGATAAATTTCCCCCTGACATGACCGTAAACCATCTCGAACAGCCCCAGATACTTTTTACAGAGAGTTCTGAAGAGCTTGTCCTGAATTCCCCTTTTCCCGCCCGCCGCACACAGACACAGATTATAAAATGCTTCGATTTCCTGTTTCAGGTTTTGCCCGATGGTATGGAACCGGATACGGCTGACGGCTTCCAAATTTTTTTATACTGCTCATGAACGAGCCCGGTATATTCCTCCCTATTAAAGTCGTTTCGAGGATGAAACAGAAACGGATACATTTTGGGATACTCTTGAAAAAAAACTTCAAAAAAACGGCGGCTGTCCCGATCGTACGGTATAGCCTGGTTCAGCATGCGATGCTCCGAGAGGTCGGAAATGGCCACCTTCTCGACATACATCACATCGAAATAGGTGTATAATTCGACTTCCTCCAAGTCCGACTCTATAATCATATGCAGCGACGAAATATTCGGGTTTGCCGAAGCTTCGCATATATCCTCATCGGATACATTCGTATATACAACCGAGCCGACATCTTTGATATTGTTAAAAATCATAAACAGGGTGGGGGCCATCATCGGAATATCGTCACTGAACGAAATACAGATGAAATATCGATTGATCCCCGCCCGCTCCATTCCCTTTAACGTGCTGACAACCTTGTCTCCCCGGGACGTATTCTTCCCGCCGCTTCCCGCTTCCGAATTGGCTTTAAGAATTCGATCGATTTCTTCTTCCAGCATTCCGGCAGCCTGAACGAAATCGTCGCGGTCGCCCTCTCGGGCCATCGTTTTTT
>NZ_BOVJ01000137.1 GCF_018403665.1 Paenibacillus cisolokensis | reverse complement strand
GCGGATGCGGATGCCGACGCCGATGCTGACGCCGACGCAGACGCCGATTCTGACGCCGATTCCGGCATCGACACTGATCTGAGTATCGGATCGCCCATCGTTGGCTCGGATCGTGACAGCGACAATACAGGCAATGCAGATACAAGTCTCAACAATATCGTAAACGGTAACGCGAATGTCGCCAGACCCTTCAATATTATTACAAGTCCGTATGCGGAAGCTGCGGAGGGTGCGAAACTTCCGAATACGTCGACCGGGATGTCCAATTGGGGCTTGGCAGGAATCTGGGCCATCATCGCCGGATGGTTCATGAGAAAACGGACGGTTAAATAATTCGCAGTTGAAGCTCCTCACAATCATGAGCGTGAATCCGCCGGTGAACGGACCGCCTCGTGATTGTGAGGAATTTTCCTACCTACCATTAAATAGAACGAGATTGCGCGGACGGGGGGAATTGGTGTTGAAGGCACACGATATCGAACATTTCCAGAAAAAAGCCGCACTGCTGAAAGAAAAATTGTTTCGGCATCTGGACCGGACAAGGGAAGCGATGCACAACTTTTTTGGCAGAAAGCCCAAATTTATTATTTTTATTTCTGTCAGCAATATGGAGGAACGCGCGCGTGTGTTTTGCGGGGTGGGAAATACCGCCGAATCCGCTTGGCTCAATGCCTTGAACCCGTGCAAAAATTTTGAAACAAAATCCCGGATACGCCGCCTGGATGAAAGCCGATCTGGTGAACGAGATCGAAAAGCTTGCTTACGAGCAATTTATCGAGTATTCGACGAAAACGAGACGCAACTACTTGCGGCAAGGCATCGCGTTCGACGCCAACTTTAATCTCGCTTTTTGGAACAGGAAATCAATGCGAACGTTTTGATCAACAAAGGTGAAAACGGTTCGCATGATACGCTGCACCTCAACAATATCAATCACTATATGAAAACCTATCGCGCATTAAAATATCCGCTGACGTTCGATCGGCTGAAAGAAGTGTATTTATTTACGACAATCAGCTATTTTTACGATACAGAGTGCCATGAATTGCTTAGCGGACCATTGCAGAACGGCCGCCGAAGAATCGATCGGATCGACAAAGAGTTGATCTACGGACTGATCGACCAGTCTTCCGACTATTTGAAAAACAGGTAGAGCCGACAGGGAAATTCGTATATGGATATTTTCCCTGCTTTCACAAACCTATCCAATGGTACAATATGTTAAGGCATGCCAGTACTGTATATTCCATGGTCGAAGCATACGAATTGACGAGAAAGGATGATTTGGCAGCAAGTATTGCAAGAGCGGTCGAGTATTTGGTGAAAGACGGAATTACCTTTATCGAAAGCGGGGGAACTGATGCTGCAGCTTACGTCGTCGATACGGACAACGAAATCAAACTCGGGGCCAATGCGGCGGCCATTCTCGCCCTGACCAAATATACCACGGTATTCAACACCGACCGCTATATCGATGTCATGGTCGCGCTGGCAAACGGTATAGCCGCCATGCAAGACCCCGAAAGCGGAAGCTTCGTCCACGTACTGCATTATCCTCGTCTGACCGTAAAAGAGAAGTTCAGAATCGTTTATTACGACGGGGAAGCGGCCTTTGCTTTGATGAGACTGTACGCGGTCGACAAAAATGCAAAGTGGCTGAACGTAGTGGAGAAAGCTTTTGCCTATTTCATACGGGAAAATTATTGGAAGCATCATGATCATTGGTTGAGTTATTGCACGAATGAACTTACCCATTACAAGCCTTTAAGGAAATACTTTGAATTCGGTCTAAATAACGTAAAAGACAAGTTGAATTTTATTTTGAACCGGGAAACGACGTACCCGACATTTTTGGAACTGTTGATGGCATCTTACAAGATGGTCGAAAAATCCGCGCTGTAGGAATGGAAGATTTGCTTCACGATTTCAATTTAGGCAAGCTGCAGGAAGCGATCGAACATCGCGTGCGGCATCAGTTGAACGGATTTTTCTTCCCGGAAGTGGCGATGTATTTTAAGTCTCCTCGAGCCATCCTTGGCGCCTTCTATATTCGCCATCATGCTTTTCGTTGCAGAATTGACGACATTGAGCATAATATTTCTGGTTATTACAATTATTACAATACGTTTTGGCAACAGCTGAAGCGGATGGCGGTCGTCTGACAGAAAGGAGTATCGGATGAGAAAAAAGCTGGGACTGCTTCTCATGATCGCCGGAGCCGTCTTGATCGGTACGAATATCTATTATTTTTGGCATCAACAGATGGAGATGAAAAACGCTTTGGCTGAAGCCGAAACCGTGCTCGCCCGTCATCAGGAGGAGGAAAAAACCGATCTCGCCGCTGCCCGCGGGCAATTTCGGCCGAACGAAGGTGATGTGATCGGCGTCTTGCGCATACCTAAAATCGACAAAGAGCTTCCTATTTTGGAAGGTACGGAAGATGAAATGTTGGAAAAGGGCGTAGGACACTACAAAACGACCGCGTTTCCGGCGGATAACGAACAAATCCTGTTGTCGGGGCATCGCGACACCGTTTTTACCAATTTCGACAAACTGGCTCCGGGAGACCGTTTCATCGTGGAAATGCCGTATGGAACATTTGAATACATGATCAGGGATACGGAAATCGTCGATAAAGACGATACCACGATCATTCGGTCGATGGGCGAGGAAGTGCTCACGGTCTCCACTTGTTATCCGTTTCGATTCGTAGGCAATGCCCCTCAACGATATATCATTTATGCTTATCCGATAGAAGCGAACGGGGATGAACCAAGTTAAGCAATCCTTGTCCTTAATATCATTTTCGTGATCTTGCAGGCATTGTTTCAATAAATACCCTCGAATCAACAACGGTCGGAATTTGTTTATGGCAGCTGTTAAATGAGTACCGGATGAAAGAATAAATAGAATTCGAACCTGGCATAGCGACAGTGCTCTGAGGTGATTTTATTGAATCGTGTACAAGAATTTTACAGATTTCCTCTCGTTCTTCTGTCATCGATCATTTCCATAGCATCCTCCACACTGCGTACAAAAATTTTGGTCTGTTGCTCACTCGGATCGGTCATTGCCGGCTTATGCGTTACCGGTATACATGCAGCCCCGTTATCAATAGCGAAAGCAGCGCCGGATGAAATGAATCGCGCTTCTGCCTGGAGTCATACCGAACTTGCGTTATGGTTCGTGGCCGGTATTTTATTCCTTTTGCTCTTCATCCCGTTTCGTCAGTTGATAGATCGAAGGATAGTGGTGAAGAGAACCAAAAGCAGCTTGACAAAATTTCAATTCATTTTCGAGCACAATCCGGATATCGTTTGCTTGCATGACTTGAACGGCCAACTGCTTAAGGCGAATCCCGCCGTGGCAACCGTAACCGGGTATACGCCAAACGAGCTGATGAACAAGCCGCTTATCGATTTTATCGATGTGCGGGAGCGCTTTAAAATTTTACGGAAATTCAAGAAGGTGTTGCGCGGTCAAGCTCAGATGTTTAAGTTTTCCATCCGCGATAAGAAAGGAGATGTCCTGTTTTTCAACACGTCGATCGTACCGGTAATCGCGAATGGGGTGATGATCGGCATATACTCCGTTTCCAAAAACATTACGGCGCAAATCAAAATCGAGAAGGAATTGAGAAAGGAACTCGAAGCCGCATACCAAAACGAAGCGGCGCTCGCCGAGGCTCAGCAAATCGCCCAACTCGGCAGCTGGGAATGGAACCCGCAGACCAATGCCATGTCCTGGTCTATCGGGATGTACCGTCTTTTTGGTATGCCTGATTCCGAAGTTTCGCCGGAGATCAATCGATTTGTCAGCTTCATCCATCCGGCAGATCAGGCGGAGTTCAGACGACGGCTTGTCGTTTCTTTGCAAAAAGCAAAGGAATGCTCTTTCCAATGCCGGATTATCCGGGAGGGCGGAGCGCTGCGATATTGTTACGGCGTCATTCGTTCGGAAGTGAATCAAGAGGGCGTGCCGACCAGGGTGTACGGTTTTCTTCAGGATATTACGGAGTGTAAACAGCGGGAGGAGGAATGGCGTGCAGAAGCCCGGTCGAAAAGTGATTTTTTGGCTTATATGAGCCATGAAATCCGAACGCCTGCGAATGCGATCGCCGGATTCGGACATTTGCTGCTCGAGACCGAACTGAGTGAAAAACAAAAAGAATATGTTCGCAAAGTTCAATCGGCTTCCCAAACGTTGATCGGCATCGTCAGCGACATTCTGGATTTCTCGAAGATCGAGGCCGGAAAGCTGGAATTGGAATCGATCCCCTTTCAATTGGACGGCGTTTTTAATGATGTTGCCGATGTCATCTCGCTTCAAGCCGCGCAGAAAGGTCTGGATCTTTTCTTTATCTCGGATTGGACCGTTCCCGACACGTTAATCGGCGATCCTCTGCGTCTGCGGCAAGTATTAATGAATTTGGCGAATAACGCCATTAAATTTACGAAGTTCGGTGAAATCGTCGTTCGCAGCGAGCTGCTATCGATGAGCAGTCAATATGTGAACATTAAATTTTCCGTAAAGGATACGGGAATCGGGCTTACAGACGAACAGAAGACCGAAATTTTTCAAGCCTTTACGCAGGCAAGCAGCTCGACGACCCGCAAATACGGAGGAACCGGCTTGGGGCTGGTGATATGCAAACAGTTGGTCGGAATGATGAACGGCAGTTTTACGGTCGAAAGCGCTGTCGGCGAAGGAAGCGTATTTGCATTTACGGCGCAATTCGGCCTGCGACACGGCGATAGCACAAACATTTTCTCTCAGCATATGGAAAAGTTCAATATTTTGGTATATGATCAAAGTACAACATCGCAAAAATGATAGAGTTGGCCCTGGAGCCGATTGCCCCCAGGTTGACATTCGTCAAAGAAGGGCAAGTGATGATCGAAGAGCTGGAGCATTGTTCGAAAGGAGGAAAGACAAGTTACGATCTCATTTTAATCGATTGGAATTCAGAGAAAAGAAATAACTTCCATTTATTCCACTACATAGAAAATAACTCTGCGGCTACTTGTCTTCCTTTGATGCTTATGGTAGACTGTCTTCAATTAAATGATATAAAAATGCGCCCATTGTTGAAATCAGACTCCGTGCTTGTCAAACCTTTGATCAAATCGGAATTGCTTTCCGCGATTTTGAAGGTGTTAAAGCCGGATGACGCTGTCGGGCTGTCCGAACCTTCTAAGTTGCCGGATCGTAATTCCGGAACAGTAGAAGAAGAGGAGGCGCGGTATTCGCGAATTTTAATTGTCGAGGACAACGAGTTGAACCAGTTGATTTATCAAGAACTGTTCAAGCCGTATTTTGATCAAATCGTGCTGGTCCACAGCGGCAAAGCAGCTGTCAAAATCGTTTTGTCCCGGCTGACAACGTTTGATGTCGTGCTGATGGATGTGGAATTGGCGGATATCAACGGTTACGAGGCGGCAAGAATGATTCGCGAATCCGATCAAAAGGTGCCGATCATTGCCAATACCGCGCATACTTCGGCGTTGGAAAAACAAAAATGCCTGGAATCGGGCATGAATGATGTGGTTTCCAAACCGATTGATCCCGCGCAGCTGATTTCGACGGTAAAAAATGGGCCGAGAAAAGGAAGCGAGAGGAGGGAGTTCATAAACGGTTTCCGTCTGCGGACAAGATCAAATCCGAAACGGTCGGTTTTGTGTTGCCGGAGAAAACGGATTTCGTAAATGCAGAGGCTTTATTGCAGCGTCTAAACGGAAATTATCAGCAACTTTATTATATCTACGAGGCGTTTCTGAAGGAGCACTCGGACTATGCGACAAAAATCCGCAATTGTGCGGCCGAAAAAGATTATGATGCGTTAAAGCGGCATGTACATAATCTGAAAGGTGTTGCCGTTAATTTATCGCTGGACGGTCTGTATCATTATTGTCAGGAATTTGAGCAAGCTTTCAATAAAATTGAAGAAAAAGAAAGGAATAGAATGGTCGATCGACTGGCGATTCTGATGGAGTCCACTAAGCAAGAATTAACACTTTTGTTAAGGAAGGCTGATTCCACTAACGTAACGGGTGAGTCTCTTGACACGAAAGCACACGATTCTAATCATTGACGATACGATGACAACGATTGAATTGATTCATTCATTGCTTGGTGAAGAATGCAATATTTTGTTTGCGACTAGTGGACCCGAAGGGATAGACCTAGCATTGAAATGCAATCCGGACCTGATACTTCTGGATGTCATGATGCCCGGAATGGACGGGTATGAAGTATGCAGAGAATTAAAAAAGAATGCATTGACGATGGCTATTCCGGTTATTTTCTTTGGATCATCAGGATGAAGAAGAAGCAGGGCTCGAAGCGGGGGCAATCGATTACATAACCAAGCCTTTTCATAATGCAAGCTTTAAAGCAAAGATACATAATTATCTGACGCTGAAGGAACTTCTCGCAAAAAATAAATCTCAAATTATTAGTC
The DNA here is from genome assembly GCF_018403665.1 of Paenibacillus cisolokensis. Taxonomy (GTDB): domain Bacteria; phylum Bacillota; class Bacilli; order Paenibacillales; family Paenibacillaceae; genus Paenibacillus_AH; species Paenibacillus_AH cisolokensis. Next base: position 2,595 of record NZ_BOVJ01000137.1, on the reverse strand, counting down.
TGGATTTCGAAAACGACTGGTTCTGAAATTCGCAGAAGCTTTGGCAAAATCGTTTCGTTGTCGGGTTTAGTCGAAACCTTCAGGTGGCTTTGGCCACCTGTTGTTTTTCGGCAAGCTTTGGCTGAACGCGGCTTGTGTCTTACCAGATCAAATTTGCGCAGGCTTGAAAGTTTCCGATGCCGAACCCGCTTCGGGCACCTCGGCAATTGTTCATGCGTTGAACCTTCTCGGACTTGAGTGGCGCCTTTTCTCACGGTCGGGATTGAAGAGGTGGGAAGGTTTGACGCTTGCTTCTTTTTGCTAGTTGCCTGTTATTGACCGCTCCGCAAGCTTTCATCGGGGCTTTCGAATTTTTGGGGTTAACGGATTTCCAACCCGGCAAAAATAAAATTCGTCGTTTGCCTGACCTCATCTTCCCAGGCGGATTCTTGGCCATCTTGAGCTTCAAGCAGAAAAGAATCGTAAGCAGGGTATACCAGAATCGATATGATGAATTTTGAAATCAACTCCAACGATTCGTAATGGAAAACGTTTTTCTCCTTACCGGCGGACAAAATGTTCCGCAATCGTTCGAGATATGGCTTAACGAGCTTGCTGACAAACTCTTTCCTAGGACTTTCGGACGACAATTCGTGTCTTAGAAGCATATGAAATTGCTTGTCGTGTTTTCGCATATATAAAAATGTGGATATAAATTGTTCGAGTTCTTCTTTCGGATTTTGCACGTTCGTGTTCTTGCTGAAATGTTGACTTGCTTCCAAATACCACTGGTCAAGTACGGCAAAGTACAGTTTCTCTTTTGAACCGTAGTAGTACGATACGAGGGCAAGATTGGCATCAGCAACTTCACAAATTTGCCGTACGGAGGTCTGGTTGTAACCATTTTCGGCAAAACAATGTTTGGCCGCTTCCAAAATTCTTATTTTTGCTGCATCTGGTTTGAGACTCATGATTCCTCCATGTAAGGCTTTTTACATGATTATAGAGCTTGTTCGAAAAGTGTGCAATACGGGAAGAAGCGTGTGAAATCAAGGTATGGATTTCCGTATATCAACTAGTTACATAACCAAAATGCGCTTGCCGTACACCAGGTGCTGTTCCATTTTGCGTGCCGCCGCATCGCCTTCGCCCTGCCGGATCAACGCGAAAATGGCGGCGTGGTCCTCGCAGGAAACTTGAATGTGGCCCGCATCTTTCTGCAATACGCTAAGAGCGGTCCGGTAGAAGCGGTCCTGAAGCGACTCTATCGTTTGGACAATCTCGGCATTGTCGTAGACGCGCGCCAGCTTGCGATGGAAGAGCGAGTCCGCCTCGGTGAAACGTGCGCAATCGTTATCCTGCACATATTGCTGCTGCTGGCGCAAATTTTCCTCGAACCAGTCGACGTCGTCCTGGTCCCAATTGCGCTGGGCGAGCTTGCGAACGATGTGGCATTCGAGCGCCGTGCGGAAATCGAAGAAATCGTCGACGCGGTTCAGCGAAATTTCCGCAACGACCAGTCCTTTGTTGGGTGTGTACCAGACCAGCCCCTCCACATCGAGTCGCTCCAGTGCGGCGCGAATCGGCGTGCGGCTCATGCCCAGCGTTTCCACGAGCGATCGTTCGGTCAGGAATTCCCCCGCTTTGAGCGTGCCGTCCAGAATTCGTTGGCGAATGGAGGTATAAGCTTTCTCCTTCAATGTCTCGGCCATCGTCAAGTTTCTCCTTCATGTATGTGGAAATCACCGTTATGCCACTTCCGGAGACTCTCTTTCAGCCATTCCGCTTCCAGCCGGATTTGTATCCGCTGTTCTCTTACCGGGCGTCCGTCGTTCGAGGATGCAAGTCGGATTGCGTTTTGCCAACCGGATTTTGGCAGGGAGCATATCGAAGTTCGGCATACCCTGTCCGCCAGGTGCATTCGAATCTAAATTGTATACATAATGAGTATAACATAAATAGGTAGTAGAATGTTGATAACAATTTTCAAAGCGGCCGAGCGATGGCAATGTGAATTATGTGCGGAATGGGAGACGGTCGAAGGCGGTGAAACTGCAAAAGTGCAGGATTTTTTCCCGTGACGGATGTTTTTGGAGTAGATTCCTGCAAAAGTGCAGGATTTGGGGGCCGTTTCCGTCCTACATGCCACTTGGAGGTCACAATTACTGCATTATCGCAGAAATTTGGGCGATCGGGCTATCAATAGCGGGAAAATACTGCACTTTCGCAGGAATGGTTGTTTTCAACGGATGAAAACGGCGGCGAACCGTTACCGAGGCAGTTGTCCGGCTGCAATTGGGCGATTCAATACCGTCGCGCAACGGCTTCGGGACAATCTCTCGTATCCGTCGTGCAGCGGCTTCGGGAAAATCTATCGTATCTGTCGCAAACGACCGGGTGGTTGTACCGGACGATTCGACCCAAAGCGCACACCATTTCCCCGGGAAGTTTGCATTCCTTGATATGATTGGGGAAATAACGAAATTGGCAAGCCGGGCGCCTCACCAAGGGCACGATAAAATAGACGTTCGCGAAAATGGCGCGGGAAAACCTTGCTGCACAAGGGTTTTCATCATATGCTGTCGCTCCCCGCGCGGGAGCGTGGATTGAAGCTCC
>NZ_BOVJ01000136.1 GCF_018403665.1 Paenibacillus cisolokensis | reverse complement strand
CCCCCCATCCCTTGCCGCTTCGAGCGGCAGCGAGCTTCGGAGCCCGCAGGGATGGGGGGGTTCGGATTGCACGGGCTTTCGTCTCAGCGCCCGTCTTCACGGTCCGCGCGGCGGCTGGCCGTCATCTGCTGCCATACCGTCCCGGCCGCTTCCTCGCCGCGCTCGATCCGCTCCAGCGCCATCTTCGCCTGGAGGCGGATTTCGAACTCGGGGTCTTGCGCCGCTTCGCGCAGCGCATCGAGCGCGGTTTCGTCGCCCGCTTCATACAGGAAGCGGGCTGCGCGCCAGCGGACAAGCTTGTTCTTGTCCCGCAGCGCTTCGATCATCGGTCCGATCGCGGCGGGATCGCCGAGATCGGACAGCGTATCGCCGGCCGTCCGCCGCACCGAGGCGGACGGATCGCGCAGCGCATTGAACAGATGCGGCAGCGCTTCGGGGATACGCAGGTCGCCGAGATAGACGACGGCGAGCCGGCGCACCGAGACGTTGTCGTCCGCCAGCGCCTTGGCGAGCAGCGGCAGATGCTCCGGCTCCGGCGACATGCGCTCCAGCGCGGCGTAGCGGACGCGCCAATCCGGCGACTCGAGCCGCTCCGCAATTTCCGCCGCGGTCAGCTGGCGCGGACGGACGACGGGCTGCTGCGCTTCCCCGGTCTCCGCGCCCATCGCTTTGGCCGCTTCGACCAGCTCGCGCAGCCGCTCCGGCGGATAAGCCGCCTCCAGCTCGCGGACGACCTCCGCCGCGATCTCGGCCGGCTCCCCGTACCGGACGCCGAACTCCTCCAGCTTGCGCTCCCTTATCATCGTCGCGCCGGCCGCCTCCTGCACCGCCTCCGCGAACGGCTGCGGCAGCGCGGCGCGCTCTTCCCGATCGCCCATCCGGACGCGCACCTGGATCGGAATGCCGCGATACATCTGTACAAGCACATGGGCTTCGCCGAAGCCGTCCGCGGCAGTGCCGGGCTTATGGGCTTCGCTGTCGGCTTCCGCCGCCTGCAGCAGCTTGCGCACCTCGTCGAGGATGCGCGCCCAGTCCGCGCCCGGCTTCCGGTCGAGGGCGATGAAGTCGGCGGTGCGGAACAGCCCTTTCACCCCTTCGATCGCCAGCAGGCTTCGCAGCGGCTCCGGCGCTTTCTCCGCCTCCTTGGCCGAATACGTCTCATGCTTGCCCCGCGCCAGCGCCTCGTCGACGTTCAGTTTCATCGTATTGGGGCTTGGCGTCGGCTCAACGGAAATCAGTTTCACTGCGTATCCCTCCTTGATGCGTCCTTTCCTATCAGTTTACCTCAAATCCATTTCCGATGCGAATCGGCCGAATGCAGGCGATTTCCGGTTAAAGGGTTCTCATTTGATTTGGCTCCCGGCAATTGTTATCTTAGAGCATAGAGAAACGCGCTGCAGAAGGTGAGGGATAACGTTGCGCCGAACCCGATTCGACAATCTTGATCCGGTGCGCACGGAGAAAACGTTCCAGCAATTCAAGCGCTGGCGGCAGGAGCGCATTCGCAAGCTCAGAAACAAGGACTATTCGTATACCGTCCCGAACGTGACGCCGGATCTCGAATATTTGCACGGCAATCGGCAGCATCCGTCCTTGACGTGGATCGGCCATTCCACTTTTCTGATCCAGCTTGGCGGACTGAATATTGTGACCGACCCGGTATGGGCCGGACAGATGGCGTTTCAGCGTCGCCTGGCGCCGCCCGGCGTGCCGATTGGCGATATGCCGCCGGTCGATGTCGTGCTCGTATCGCATTCGCATTACGATCATTTGCATATCCCCTCGCTTCGCAAGCTGAACGGACCGAAGCGGCTGCTCGTCCCGGCGGGCCTTTCGAGCAAGCTGAGGCTGAAAGGCTTCTTCGACGTCGACGAGCTGAATTGGTGGGAGTCCGCCCGGATCGGGGACGTCCGGTTTACGTTCGTCCCTGCCCAGCATTGGACCCGGCGCACCCCGTGGGACATGAACCGCTCCCATTGGGGAGGCTGGGTGATGGAGCCCGTTGCGGAACAGCCGGAAACGGCGCGCGCGACGAAGGCGGACAGCGGCCGACCCGCCCTGGCGGGGGAGAGCGGCCGATCCGCCCTGGCGGGGGATAGCGATCGGTCCGTCCTGCCGACGGACAACGGCCGATCCGCCCTGGCAGGGGACAGCGATCAGTCCGCCCCTGCCGCTTCTTCCGGCCGCCCGGTTGTCTCCCGCAATCCGACGCTGTATTTCGCCGGAGACAGCGGGTATTTCCGCGGCTTCCGCGAAATCGGCCGGCGGTTCGCCATCGATGTCGCCATGATGCCGATCGGCGCCTACGATCCGGAGTGGTTCATGGGCCCGCAGCACGTGACGCCGGAGGAGGCGCTGCAAGCGTTCGAGGATACGGGCGCCGGCCTGTTCGTGCCGATGCATTACGGCGCGTTCAAGCTTGCCGACGACACGCCCCGCGAGGCGCTGGACCGGCTCGAAGCCGGGCGGGCCGCCCGCGGAATCGACGAAGGGCGGATCATCGTCCTGCCGCACGGGGAAACGTGGCGCCTTGACGGCGTATGACTTGCGGGGCGGCGAGCCTTATCCGAACAAACCAAACTTGAACAACAGAATGCCAAATGCGCACATCGTATTCCGGACGAATATCCGGTATACTCGGACATAGCAAGTTCAAGACTTAGTCAACCTGGAGGTCAATGCAATGAGTGATTCACCAATCCGCCTCGGCATTATCGGGGCTGGCGCGATAGGCAACGTCCATATGGAGGCGTTCGGCAAGACGGAAGGCGTCGAAGTGACGACGGTTACCGACGCTTATCTCCCGCTGGCGGAGAAGCGCGCGGCCGAGCACGGCATCGGCCATGTGCATGAGAATCCGCAAGCGCTGCTGGACGACCCGGATGTCGATGCCGTCGTCATTTGCGTGCCGAACCAGTTCCATGCTCCCCTTGCGATCGAAGCGCTGGAGAAGGGCAAGCATGTGCTGCTCGAGAAGCCGATGGCCATCGATGCGGAGGCGGCTCGCGCGATCGTCGAAGCGAAGAACCGTTCCGGCAAAGTGCTGATGATGTCGCATCAGATGCGCTGGTCGGGCATCAGCCGCGCGCTCAAGCAGGAGATCGAAAACGGCCGCGTCGGCCGCATTTACAACGCCAAAGCCGGCTGGTGGCGCAAAAAAGGCATTCCCGGCTGGGGATCGTGGTTTACCCGCAAAGATATGGCTGGCGGCGGTCCGCTCATTGATATCGGCGTCCATATGCTGGATCTGTCGCTCTATTTGATGGGCAACCCGAAACCGGTGTCCGTTTACGGCACCACATACGCGGAATTCGGTCCGAAGCGGCTCGGCACAGGCAACTGGGGGACGCCGAATTGGGACGGCTACTACGATGTCGAAGACCTGGCTACCGCGCTGATCAAGCTGGACAACGGCGCGACGCTGTCGCTGGAAGTGAGCTGGGCGGCGCATGCGGCCGGACTTCCCCAGGAACCGTTCATTCATCTGATGGGAACGGAAGGCGGCGTCGCCATGATCGGCGACAAAGGCAAATATGTAACCCATGAGGGAGACGAAGTCGTCGAGAAAGATGTCGAACCGCTAGCAGGCGAGAGCGACCGCTTGCTGCTGAACCGCCATTTCGTCGAATGCATCCGGGAAGGCAAGGAACCGATCACTTCGGCGATGTCGGGTTATACGAACAGCCGCATCCTCGACGCGATCTACGAGTCGTCGCGGACCGGCCACGAAGTGAAGCTGAACTGGGACTGACGCGCACGGACAAGGCAATCGGATCTCATTACGATCCGGTTGTCTTTTTTTCATGACCCGGTCGGGACAGCGGAAATGAAAAACGGCCTGAACGTCCGTCATTGGTCCCCTCTATCGGACTTTTCGCATCAATTATGCTATAATCAGTGGATGAATAGCAATGAGAGGCGGGATTGGACGAATGATCAGTACGAGCGGCGTTTCGCTCCGTTACGGGAAGCGGGCGCTCTTTGAAGATGTAAATATCAAGTTTACACCCGGCAACTGTTACGGGCTTATCGGCGCCAACGGCGCGGGCAAGTCGACGTTTCTGAAAATATTGTCCGGAGAGATCGAGCCGACGAGCGGCGAAGTTCATGTGACGCCGGGCGAACGGCTCGCGGTGCTGAAGCAGAACCATTTCGAATACGACGAGTTTCCGGTGCTTGAAACGGTCATTATGGGACACAAGCGGCTGTACGACGTGATGAAGGAGAAAGACGCGCTGTACGCGAAACCGGATTTCACCGACGAAGACGGCATGCGCGCGGGCGAGCTGGAAGCGGAATTCGCCGAAATGAACGGCTGGGAAGCGGAGGCGGAAGCGGCGGAATTGCTGAACGGCCTCGGCATTACACCGGATTTGCACGATAAGCGGATGGCGGAGCTTAGCGGCAACGAGAAGGTCCGGGTGCTGCTGGCGCAGGCGCTGTTCGGTCGCCCGAACATTTTGCTGCTGGACGAACCGACCAACCATCTGGACATCGAATCGATCAGCTGGCTCGAAAATTTCCTGACCGACTACGAAGGTACCGTCATTGTCGTCAGCCACGACCGGCATTTTCTGAACCAGGTATGTACGCATATTGCGGATATCGATTTCGGCAAAATCCAGCTGTATGTCGGCAACTACGATTTCTGGTACGAGTCGAGCCAACTGGCGCTGCAGCTGATGCGCGAGCAGAACAAGAAGAAGGAAGAAAAGATCAAGGAGCTGCAGGCGTTCATCCAGCGCTTCAGCGCCAACAAGTCCAAGTCCAGGCAGGCGACTTCGCGGAAGAAGCTGCTTGAAAAATTACGCTGGACGACATCCGTCCTTCGAACCGCAAATATCCGTTCATCCAGTTCAAGCCCGAACGCGAGGCGGGCAAGCAGCTTCTGCTTGTCGAAGGACTTACGAAGTCGGTAGAAGGCGAGAAGGTAATCGACAACCTGACGTTTACGGTGAACAAAGGCGACAAGATCGCTTTCGTCGGGCCGAACGGTCTGCCGAAAACGGTGCTGTTCCAGCTGCTGATGGGCGAGCTTGCGCCGGACGCCGGGTCATTCCAATGGGGCGTGACAACGTCTCAGTCTTATTTTCCGAAAGACAACTCGGCGTATTTCGACGGCGTCGATCTCAATCTGGTCGATTGGCTCCGCCAATATTCCAAGGAGCAGGACGAGACGTTCATTCGCGGCTTCCTCGGCAGGATGCTGTTCTCCGGCGACGAGGCGCTGAAAAAGCGAGCGTCCTCTCCGGCGGCGAGAAGGTGCGGTGCATGCTCGCCAAAATGATGCTGTCCGGGGCCAACGTGCTCATTATGGACGAACCGACGAACCATCTCGATCTCGAGTCGATTACGGCGCTCAACAACGGACTCATCGACTTCGACGGCACGCTGCTGTTTACGTCGCATGACCATCAGTTCGTGCAAACGGTGGCGAACCGGATCATGGAGATTACGCCGAACGGACTGATCGATCGCGTCATGACGTACGACGAATATTTGGAGAGCGACGAAATTAAAGCGCTGCGCGAGCGGATGTATGCGGCCGGATAATGCGAACCCGGCTGAAACGGACCGGCGCGGCTTGCAAAGACGGATCTTCCGGCAAAACGGGAGGTCCGTTTTTGCTGCGCGGCGGTCCGCGGCGGACGCGGAGAATGCCCATTTTATAGCTTTCGAAGGCGACTTTTTCGGATTTTTCGCGTATAAATCCATATGCAGCCGCTGGCGCGATGGCGAATCATGACGGAAAAGGTCGGTCGATAGTCACATTTTTCGACACGGCGGGTTGCGAAGAGCGAAAAATCGTTGTAGCTTAAAATAAACGGCAATTTTGGATGACAAGGAGCGAGCGAAAGTGTCCTTTTTTGACAAAATGAAGCAGAGCGCGACGGAAGCGGCCCGAAAAGCGCAGCAAACGGTTGAAGTGACGCGACTGAAAGCGCAAATTTCCTCCCGCGAGAAGGAGATCGAAAAGGTTTATACGCAAATCGGCGAGGCGGTGTTCCTTGCGTATGCGGCAGGCGATACGGCGCAATCGGAAAGCGAAGTGACCGCCCTGTGCGAAAGGGTGAAGAGCATTCGCGACGATATTGCCGAGCTTGAACGCCGGATCAAGTTTATCCGCATGGAGAAAACTTGCGAGTGCGGCCGGGTCGTCGGCATGGATGTCAAGTTTTGCCCGGATTGCGGGCGGCGTTTTCCGGATGAGCCGGTTTTCGAGGAGCCGCGCATCATCATATGCAGTTCCTGTCATGCCGACAACGAGCCGAATTCGAAGTTTTGCGCTTTCTGCGGTTCCGACTTGACCGGCGGTAACGTTCGGGAGCCGGAAGACGCACGGGTATATCTGGAGGAGCCGGCAGCGGCAGAATCGGATCAAGGTTCGTCCCAGGCCGGTCCCGGCGAATGGCAGGAGGACGGCGAGCCCGTTCGCGCTTCGGGCGATACGCGGCCGGAGACGGAAGTGCCGGCCGGGCATGCGGACGCAAGACCGGGCGGCGGATCGGAACGGGCTGCGGAGCAATCGCGGCCGACGTTCGGCTGGTCCGACGAGACGGCGGCCGGGGAAAGCGGGCCGGCACAAGGCTCCATATCGACTTCGCGCTATAAGGAAGTATACTATCGCGAGACGTTTCAGCGGCCCGAAAGCTACGTCCTGGACGAGGACGACGGGCAGCCGTCTCAGGCCGGGCCGGACGAACGCGAAGTCCCGCTCGACCGCCGTCACGGCGAAGGCTCGGGCAAACCCGGCGACGACAGCCGATAGTCCGGCCGCTTGCGCCCCTGTTCGGCTGGTCCGGACAGGGGCTGCGCTTTGTGCGGCGCTATCCGCATGGCGCGGACGGGAGCGGGCGGGTGCGGGCGGTCAAGGGTGCAGCCTGAATGCGCCGGGGCGGCCGGCTGCCGGATTAGACGCGACGGTAGGCGGGTATAATGGGAATGAACGTTTGGCGTCCTTTAGTTGCTTCAGGCCAATCTTGTTGTCGGCGGGCATAAAAATCCGCGCCGTTCAAACTTGTTGAGAACCTGCATAAATGTCCGCACAGGTCAACACTGTTTCTCTGGACCCACACGGTTGCTGTCGGGTATGATACTCATATTGGACTGTTAACGGGTTCGGGGGTGTCGATTCTGAGTCAATACGGAAATATCAAACAGGGAGAAAAGGGTGCCTGGGTCAGCATCGGCGCTTATTTGGCGTTATCCGCCGTCAAGCTGGCCGCCGGATACGTGTTCGCATCGAGCGCGCTTGTTGCCGACGGCTTCAATAATTTGACCGATATCGTCGCTTCCGCCGCCGTGCTGATCGGACTCCGGATATCGCAGAAGCCTCCGGACAATGACCATCCCTACGGCCACTTTCGGGCGGAGACGGTCGCGGCGCTGATCGCTTCCTTCATCATGGCGACAGTCGGCATCCAGGTGCTGATTACAGCGGGCCGTACGCTGTTCGCCCCGACCGAAGAGATTCCGGATCTTATGTCGGCCTGGGTAGCGCTGGCTGCTGCGATCGTCATGGGCGCCGTCTACTTGTACAACCGGAATTTGGCCAGGCGGATCAACAACCAGGCGTTGATGGCCGCCGCCAAGGACAACTTGTCCGACGCGCTCGTCAGCATCGGCGCGGTGGTCGGCATCGTGGGCGCGCAGCTCGGATTGCCTTGGCTCGATCCGGTCGCCGCTTTGGCGGTAGGACTCATGATCTGCAAAACGGCGTGGGATATTTTCTACAGCTCGACGCACGCGCTGACCGACGGCTTCGACGAGAACGAGCTGTCGGTGCTGCGCGCGACGATCGAGCGGACGAAAGGCGTCAAATCGATCAAAGATATAAAAGCGAGAGTGCACGGCAGCAACGTGCTGCTCGATGTGATCGTCCAGGTCGATCCGAAGCTATCGCTTGTGGAAAGCCACAATATCAGCGAAGAAATCGAAAGGCGTTTGGAACGAAAGCATAACATTATGAGCATTCATGTTCATGTCGAGCCGTACGTGCCGGAAACCTCTCCATGAAATACGGCGAACGGCCTGTATTTTTGGCTTAACCAGTCCTTGACGGGACTGGTTTTTTGTTGCCGAACCGATGCGGATACTTACAAAAAATAAAATTGTGTTGACTAAATAAATAAACAAATAGATAATATGATTATAAATAATGTAAACAAATTTGGAGATGTTGAAAATGGAAATGGAGCAGCTTTCGATTGACGAACTGAAGAGGGGCTACCGTTTCGATGCGGAATCCCGGTCCTATATTTGCAATTTCTGCCGAAAACGGTTTGAAGCAGGCGAGATTTTTCCGATCGAGAACCGGTTTTTCGATGCCGCCCGCGCCATTCAAATTCATGCGGACACCGAGCATGGCGACCGGCTGAAACGGCTGCTTTATGCGGAATCCAAATACAACGCGTTTACGGATAATCAAAAAGAGCTGTTGTTTTTGATTTATTCCGGCTTGTCCGACAAAGAAATCGCGACAAAACTGGGCATCTCCGCCGCCACAGTAAGGCATCAAAGGTTTACGTTTCGCGAAAAAGCGAAGCAAGCCAAAATGTACCTGGCGATTTACGAACAGGTCATGGAGAAAAAGTCTCCCGACGAAGAGGCGATTTTACCCGTTCACAGCCATGCCACGATGGTGGACGAGCGCTATATCATAACCGAAAAGGAAAAAGAGCGAATTCTCAAAACGGTATTTGAGAGTCTGTCGCCGCTGAAGTTAAAGTCGTTTCCGCCGAAAGAGAAGAAGAAGCTTGTCATCCTGGCGAAAATCACGGAACTGTTCGAGTACGGAAGAACATACTCCGAGAAGGAGATTAATGAAATTATAGGCGGGGTCTATGACGATTTCGCTGTCATCAGACGGTATTTGGTTGACTACGGATTTATGGCCAGAACGGCGGACGGCAAACAATATTGGCTGAAGTAAACGGAAGTCTTGTGATGACATGAAACCGGCATTGCAGCACGAACAGGAGAGAGGAGCAGGAACGATGGACAAGAACAAGCGCAGAGAGCTGCTGGAGGAATACAAGCGAATCAAAACATATATGGGCGTCGTCCGGATCGAGAACAAAGTGAACGGGAAAGTGTATATCGCCAGCTACCCCAATCTGAAAAACAAATGGCTGACCATACAAGCCCAGCTGGAGATGGGAAGGTTCCCCAACGCCGAGCTGCAGAAAGATTGGAATGAGCTGGGGCCCGATGCGTTCGCTTACGAGGTGCTGGAGCAGAAAGAAGCGGACGAAGTTGCCGATATGCGCTGGGAGCTGAAGCAAATCTTGAAGCCGTGGCTGGAAAAGCTGCAGCCTTACGGGGACAGGGGCTACAACAAGCCGTTAAGGCCATAACCCGCACTTTCGGAAGCCGCCTGATTGCGGCCTGTTTTCTATTCGGTCTCCCGGCGGTTCGCAACGTTTATTCGGTTTTATTCGGCTATGCAATAACGTGCAAAGGTTCTTGTCGTGGGCCGGTGACAAGAACCTTTTCCCTTTACGTCGAATGCGTTACTTTGCTTTGAAATGGACGATTCGGCCAGCAGAGGACAGTGGAAAATCAGTTATAGGGTATACCTGGATATTCCACCCGTTGATAAAGCCCCTTAATAAATGTGTAAAGACGTACGTAGTCTACCAAATTAGATTTCATAAGCACATCGAGCCGTTGATTGGGAAATTGATAGACCAGGTACGATTCTGTCATAAATCCGCAATGAGCCGCAAGTCCGAGGTTCCAATAATCCAAGTGGTGGTTGTCGCTGTAAATCAAGCCCTTTCCCCATATCATCTGCATTCCGGTGTGGTACGCTGCAGAAAAAGGGAAGAGTATTGTATCCATTTGTAATCGTAACTGGTATTTCCTGTATAGTTTGTATTTACCGCAGTCACATCAAAACCCATAGTATTCCAATTTATCACTCCGAAAGAACCGTAGTTCGGCAGCCACATGCTTAGACACCCTTTTTTATGGATCCATTCGTTGACTCTGGCTGCAAGCGGTTCATCGTTGGCATCGATTGCCTCCCTTTGCCAAAGAAAACCCCGAAAATCAAGATTTTGATGAAGATGGGCATTTTTATTCCAGCGGACCAAAAATTGATCGATCCACCATTTCACAGCTTCCAGACGATCGTCTTCCAGGAGGAAATTAAGGACGCGGCCGCCCACCGTTCCAAAGCTTTTCTGAAAGGGATGCGGGTACGGAATAGAAACCCATACATCCCGTTTCTCGTTGCCTGCCACATCAGCCAAAGCGTTCAAGTTCAAATTCGGCAGGAATAGAGCATCCGCCCATAAGAGCCAATCTGTAATATCAGAGGGTTCCCCAAAACCGACGAATAAAGGATATATGAAATGCTTTTCCCGGGCACGGATCCCATTGAATATAAAACCTTTGAACATATTATCTATAATCTGATTGTTTACTACGTATTTGGCATAAGGCAATAACTGATCTTTGGTCCAATACTGATTGGCATCACCCAGTAGCCCCCCACAAGGAATCATGCAAATATGATTGCGGAGTCCGTAAGCTTGGGGAGATAAGAAGCCTTTGGCAGAAGTTGGAATCAACCTTTTCACTCCCGGTTAGTTTAGTAGTATCGACATTCATTTTACATATATATGCATGACGAAGCGTTACGACCTACGGCATACAACCAATTAACATGAGAGTACAATCATTCGTTCCTGTGGCCGAATATACGGTAATATTGTGGTTTGTCTGCATATTCACCAGAGGGGGTTCGTTATGAAAATTCTTCATGTTCCTACTGAAATAGCGGGCCAAATGCAAACGCTGGTCAGCGGATTGCGGGAATCGGGCCATACGGTAAATGGATACAACTGGTTTCACACCTATTTAAAATACGGCGGGGGAATCATCAACACAGATGCTTACGAATTAAAAAATGTCATGGAAGCCTTGATCCGTTATGCAGATCTTATTCATTTTCATAACGGAAACAGCTTCCTGATTCACAACACCGATCTGCCGATATTACATCAAATAGGGAAAAAATGGTGATGCATCACTGGGGGAACGATGTGCGATCCCGCTCCGGCGCATTGTTACGCAATCCGTATCCTATTCCGCCCAGCTATTTAACTGACGAAAGCATTCACAAGCGGCTTTTGCACTTATCCTGTTATATCCAGCATAGCATAGTCCAAGATTATGAGCTTTACCCTTACGTAAGCGATTATTACCGGCATGTCCATGTGCTTCCGCTCGCCTGCCGGGTTACCGACATTCCTTGTTCATACCCATCGCCCGCTAACCGTAATCCGGTTATTATTCACGCGCCGACGAATCGCCTGTTTAAGGGTTCGGAATATATTGAAAAAGCGATTAAAGATTTGATAGGTGTTCATCCGTTTCATTATAAGGCCATTGAAAAGATGAGCCACCAGGAGGCTATGAGGATGTATGCGGCTTCCGACATTATCATCGATCAAATTTTATGCGGTACTTACGGAATGTTGAGTGTAGAAGCGATGGCGATGGGAAAGGTAGTCGTCGCTTTCATAAGGGATGACGTCAAAGTTAAATTTCCTAAAGAACTTCCAATCGTCATTGCTAATCCAGATACAATTCGTGATGTGTTGGGCCGGCTGATTAAAGACCCGGAGCTCAGGCATCGGATTGGGATAGAGAGCCGCAAATACGCGGAATCATTACACGACGTAAAAGTAGTCATTCCAAAGCTTCTGAACATTTACAAACAGATTGAAAGGACTGAGGTCTAGTATGTTGCCGACCATGAAAGTCATTCATGCACCTCTTGAGATAGCGGGGCAAGTGGGCTTGATTTGCGAGTTTCTGCGTAAATTGGGGATTCATTCCGTCGGCTATAACTATTATCAGACGTATCTGGATTACCGGAAGATTATCAATACCGACTCCTTTGAGCTCGCCAAAATATTGGACGCCGCAATTCAAGAATATGATTTGTTTCATTTTCATAACAGCTATACTTTTTGGAGGACCGTCGGGATATCGAGATGATTACGGACGCCGGAAAGAATATCATCATGCACCACCGCGGCAATGACGTGCGGTCGCGCGCTTTGGCGTTCAAGGGGAAGGGGTACGTCAATCCGTATGTCAACGCGGAATGTTCTCTTCCCGACGATGAGATTGACCGCAATTTGCGCTATTTTGCAAAGCATGCATCGGCTGCCATTGTCCAGGACTACGAGCTGTACGGATATGTAATCGACTACTATGCGAAAGAGGGAAAACCCGTCTATGTATTACCAAGACTAATCGACGTAAGCGCCGTTCAGCCAGCGTTCAAGGGGTCGTCCCATGAACCGCCGCTAGTCGTACATGCGCCGACTCAACGCGATTTCAAAGGAACAGCTTGGATTGAGGAAGCCGTGTCCCGGCTGCGGAAGGAAATGCCGATTCGTTTTCTGCTTGTCGAGGGAATGAGCCATGCCGAGGCGCTTCAATTATATCGCGAAGCGGATATTGTCATCGATCAAGTGCTATGCGGCGCCTACGGCAATCTTAGTGTAGAGGCGATGGCACTGGGCAAACCGGTTATTTGCTATATTCGGGAGGACTTGGTTAGCCGATACCCGCTGGATTTGCCGGTCGTTTCAGCGAATCCCGACAATTTGTACGACATGTTGAAAATGTTGGTTAAGGATAAGGAAATGCGCGAGGTGAGGGCAAGGTTGGGGCGTGCATACGTCGAGCGCCATCATTCGGCTTCCGTCGTCATTCAATCGTTGGTCAAGATCTATGAAGGGGTTTGGCGAAATGGGGGGAAGTGAATGCAACTTGAATATGCACAAGTAAAGAAAATAATCATGTTGGATACGATGAGCTGCTTCAGAAGACAGCGAAGTTTCCGATGGCTGGCGGAGGAATTTGAGCCTTTAACGCTTTATAGCCACGAAGACGGAAGGCGTTGCCCTTTCTTTACAGAGTTTTTGCTTGCTCCACAGCAATCTTCCCGCGGCCGCTTTTATTGCGGCCTGTATGCAGGATATGACCATGCGCGAAAGGAGGACTGGTCGGAATGGGTGGATTGGTTATTTATGAAAGAGCAAGGGGTCCATGCTCTTGCAACAGTTGCGGACCTCAACGGAATTCAAGAGATTGGCGTATGGCTCATGTTACCTTATCCGCCGCCCGGTGACTATATGTACGAACAAGGCAAGCGGCCCCGGCGCTTCAACATTCAGTTGCATCGTTTATTGGCTCTTCACGATACGATTGAAACGGTGATCGAACGATGGAGCCGTTTTTACGCAAGGACGCCTGTTCGCCTCCGGGGGTTTGTTTGGGGGCGGCAAGGCATACCGGAAGCCGATGTCGAGGTTGTTGAGATGTGCAATGAATGGATTGCCTCGCTCGGGCTGGAAAGGCTATGGATGGCTAATTACAGATCTAACCGGGTTATCGAGTGGAGGGAGCTTCATTTCTCAGCAATCGCATTGTTTGCGAATTATACGGGGCGCTCCGAATACGGGAAGGATTGGCTGTACAATACCGGAAAGTTTGCTGCGCTAAATGGAATGGGAATTCAAGTGGTAAATGGCCGGGGGGTAATCTATGACCCGAATCACGCCGACTTGTATTTGGAGATGGTAAAAAATATTTCAAGCAGGGAGGAAGAGGCCCGCTCGTTTACACGTTTCCGAATACAACGCCCCTTGATGTGCTTATAGAGGACCCGACAGCTTATCATCGGATATACGATTCGGTGACAATGACGATTCCAGAGTAAAGAGGTGATATATTGTGAAAATATTACATTTACCTCTGGAGGTTGGAGGTCAGATTGCAGAACTTTGTCTGCAGCTTCGGGCGCTGGGACATCAGGCTGTCGGATATAATTGGCGTCATAATTATTTGAAATATGACAATACCCTCCTCCATTCGGACGCTTACGAGATGCTCAACACGCTGGAGACGGCGATTACTTATTTTGATATTTTTCATTATCATACCGGCTACACGCTTTTTAAGGATAAGACCGACATTGAACGTGTGATTCATGCAGGCAAGAAGGTCGTCATGCATCATAGAGGGAACGATGTCCGCATTCCGAGCCGGGCCGTAAAGGGGCAACATTACTTTAATCCCTACGTTTATACAGGGGATTCTCTTCCTGAGCAACAAATTTTGTCTAATCTTTCTTATTTCTCCAAGCATCTGAATACAGCAATTGTGCAAGACTATGAACTGTACGATTATGCGGCTGATTATTACCGGAATGTACACATTTTGCCGCGTCCTATTAATATTGAACGAATCAGGCCTCAGGAAACGACCGCCCCCCATGACCTCCCGATCGTTGTTCACGCACCGACGAGCCGTGCATTCAAAGGAACGGAAGATATTATCCGCATTACGGAAAAACTTCGCCGGGAGATTCCGTTTCATTTCATTTTATTAGAGAAGGTCCCCAGGGAAACAACGTTGTCATGTATGAGGGAGGCCGATATCATCGTTGATCAGATCAACTGCGGAATGTACGGCAATGTCAGTGTGGAGGGAATGGCACTTGGCAAGACCGTAGTTTGCTACTTGCGTCCGGACATCAAAGCGCGTCTTCCCAAGGAAATTCCGATCGTTTCGGCGAATAGGGACACCCTTTATGATGAATTAAAGCGGCTCCTTTTGGATGAAGACCTTAGAAGGCGGTTGGGCAAGCAAGGAAGATTGTATGCGGAAGCCTGGCATGACGCCAAGGTTGTCGCCAAGCAGTTGATTTCGATTTATGAAACTCTTTAGCTTGTTTTACAGAGAGAGGTATGAGCATGAATATTTTACACTTGCCCATTGAAATTGCCGGTCAGATCGGGGCCATTTGCAGTTCACTTCAACAAAGAGGGTATTTTGCAAGAGGATTTAATTTTTTTCAACCTATCTCGGATATAAGGAGCACCTTCTTAATACGGATGTATTTGAGATGGGACGAATGTTCGAGGAAGCGACCCAATGGTTTGATCTGTTTCACTACCATTACGGTTTGTCCCTTTATCCGAAATTCAAGGACTTGGAGCTGCTTAAGCAGCTTGGCAAGCCGGTCGTCATGCATCATTGGGGCAATGACGTCCGGATGAACAGCATCGCCAGGCTGCACAATCCATATGTCTATACCGGTGATTCCCCTCCGGAGGAAACGGTTCGGCGTACACTAACCACACTCGGGCACTATTTCAGCGACGTGATTGTGCAGGACTACGAAGTGCTTCCATACGTTGAACCGTATTACCGCCGGGTTCATGTAATTCCGCTGGCGATCGAATTGAACCGGTTTACACCGGCCTATCCGTCTCTTGCGGAAAAGAATCCGCTGGTCGTGCATGCGCCTACGAATCAAGCTTTTAAAGGAACTTTCCATATCGAGAAAGCCATCGAGGCACTGCGCAAGGAGATGCCGTTTAGGTACAATCGCATTGAGAAAATGTCCCATGAGGAAGCGGTTCGCATGTATCGTCAGGCCGATATTGTGATCGATCAAATTTTGTGCGGGTCCTACGGGCTGCTGAGCGTGGAAGCGATGGCGTTCGGGAAACCGGTGATCGCTTATATAAGGCCGGATTTACTGCCGAAATATGTCGGTCTTCCCATCAGCATAGCGAATCCGGATACCATCTATGACGTGCTTAAGGACTTGCTATTGTCGCCGGAAAAACGGCTGCAAGCGGGTTTGGCCGGCAGAAGTTATGTCGAGAGGCAGCACGAGAGCGGGAAGGTTGCAGAGCAAATTCTTAAAGTGTATCAATTAGCAAGGACGAATACGGGATAAATGAAATTTATATTCAGAATTGTGTATTAGCCGCCTCGAAGTGAAGACCGTTCTAATAGAATGGTTAGAAAAATAGGGGGTGGTGGCCGGATGAAGCATTTGGTGAAAAACAGCCGCTCTGAAATGAATCCGCAGTTAGCGACACCTGTCGAAAACTCTAAAAATCCCAAAGTGTCAGTCATTATCCCAGTTTATAATGAATCTCGCACCATCGCTAGGATCATTATGGAAGCCCGAGATGTCCACCCTCAAACAGAAGTCATTGTCGTTGACAACGGATCAACCGACGGTTCCGCAGAAATTGCCGAACAAATGGGGGCCAAAGTAATCCGCTACCCGTCTCCGCTAGGCTACGATGTCGGACGGTGCATAGGAGCAAAGGCGGCAAAGGGAGACATGATGTTATTCATCGATGGAGATTTTGTCATTAACTCCGGGCAGCTTGTTCCATTTATTCAAGCGTTGGAACGTGGAGTGGACGTAGCCTTAAACAAGTATGAGGGACCAGACCGTCTCGGACGCGTCCGTTTATCCAAGAGGGTTTTGAACGAATTCTTGTCGTCCCCTCATTTAGGCGCCGCTTCGATGGCGACGGTCCCGCACGCGCTAAGCCAAAAGGCTTTGAAGGTCATCGCCTGTGAGCAGCTGATGGTGCCGCCAAAAGCACAGGCGATTGCCGTATTGAGCGGCCTTGTTGTCGAACCGGTCAGTTTTGTCGATGTAGGTGCGCTAAATCCAAGAAGAAAGTCTCCAGATTCGGTCGAGGACCTTATTGTAGGGGATCATCTTGAAGCTATCCATTGGATCCTTACTCGAGGTGATTCCCGGGCGAATTATCCCGATTTCGGAAGGAAACGTGAGAAGGTGAGAGACTGAGATGAAAATGAACTCACGAGTTAAGGGCAATCGTGCTAAAGACAATATCCGTGCCGTCCGCAAATCGGAAAATCGCCGCGTACGAAAAGGGAAAATAAGTAAGGTCAAAGACCTATATGATACTGGTTTGCGCTCCGTGGGGTGGTTTTGGCCCAAAACGGCTCACTGTGAACCTCCGGAAGAAATTCAATGGACCCGCCATTTAAATGCCAGCTGGGCGAAGTGGTTTAAAGAACAAGGATTCAAGAATATAACGGATATCAACTATCCGCACAGTTGCAGACAGTTTATTCGCGGCTTTTGCGAAGCGGTAAATATCAACATTACCTGTGACTTGTTGCTGCCAACCGCGAAATCCGTGGCATGCATCATTACGGCAATGAACGAAAGCGAAACGCTAAAAGCTCAACTTGGCGAGCTGACGCGCCTTCCGTTTGAAGAGATCATCGTCGTACTTAACGGGTCTACAGATAACAGCCATGAAGTAGTTCGTCATTATCCAAATCGCATTACAGTCGTTTATTTCGATGCGGCACTTGGCTACGATGTGGGAAGAGCGGTCGGAGCGAAGGTTTCCAACTCGGAAATATTGCTTTTTTGGATGGGGATATGTCGATTGGCGTCGATCTCCTCCTGCCGTTCATTTATGAAATGGAGAAGGGAGCGGACGTTGTTCTGAATCCGATCTCTTCGCTTCTGCCGAAAAGCGGTAGAATAGACTCCGTATCCGTCGCCAAGCAATTTTTGAATGTTTGCCTGGGAAGGAAGGATCTGCTTTCCGATTCATTAACCGCTATACCTCATGCACTATCCCGCAATGCCGTTAAGAAGATCGGTTACGGCGTATTGGCGGTTCCTCCTGTAGCCCACGCGAGGGCCGTTCGGCTCGGTCTGTCCATACTCAAATCGCCTGAAACAGTGGACGTCATCACAAGCAACCGGATTCGTAGAGGGAACACTGGCTTGGGAAATCGGGTGGAGAGGCTCATTTTAGGCGATCATTTGGAAGCCCTGCATGAATTGATGAAAGATTCGGGTCCCCGGTTGTGGTTCAAGGACAACGTACGCCAACGGGACTTTGAAAATAAGGGGGAAGCGAAAGATGATCAATACGAACGTGATCATCCCGACTTATAATGCAGTCGAGCTTCTTAAAGAGTGTGTGAACTCGATCAGCAAACATACAGATGAGGAATATGAAATCATCGTGGTCGACAACGGATCCGATGACGGAACATATGAATATTGCTGCAAGGAACGGATCACGATGATTTCCTTGCCTTGGCAGCAAACTTTTATTACGGCTTGCAATAACGGACTGAAGCTGTCGTCGGGAGAGAACCTGGTGATTATGACGGAAAAAACAATTGTGAAGCCCCATTGGCTTACCGATATGCTTGAAGGTGTGTATCTAGCGGACCAGATCGGCATTGCCCGCCCGACGTCTACTGCATATGTCAATGAGTCGGGGTTGAACAAGTGGCAGCGTATTGAGCAGATTTCCAACGAATGCATCCTTATGAAACGCGAATTGATAGTCAAAATCGGTTACTTTCAGAAGCCTCAAACACCTGGATCAGGTATATTTGACGATTATTGCGAGCGGGCGCGTCAAGCGGGCTATCGTTGGGTGAAGGCCGGTAAAGTGGAGATCAACCGGAACGGGGGGCGACAAAGCTGACGTCATGAAAATATTTTTTTGAGTCATCTCTCTTGCTACATCAATAGTTTGGCTGACGCACTATCCCAAATCGGACACAAGATCTACTACCAAACCTCGTGGAACATGAAAGAGATCGAAGCTGGAATTGCGCATTTTCGCCCGGAAATGCTGATTACGGTCGGAATCGACAAACCGATGTTCGATCCCTCCCTTGATGTTCTGCCGGAGTTGTGCGAAAAGTACTCGTTATACCACATTTATTGGGCCACGGAAGATAAAATTCATTTTGAAGGTATTTCGCTGCCGTATGTTCGCCGTGTGAAACCGGATATGGTCTTGACGATCCATCCGGATTGCGTGAAGAACTACCGCAGCATGGGAATCGAATCGGAGTACTTGAACTTTGCGTTTAATCCGCGATTGTTTCCTCCAAAAACAATGAAAACGGAGGAAATATACGAGATTGCCTTCGTCGGGACAACGCATTTGGAAACGAAAACGTACCGATACGACAGCCTGAAGCAATTGTTATTTCCATTGCTTCAAATGGATGTGAGGGTCGACGTTTGGGGTCACAACTGGATGGAGAGCAAGGATTTCCTGGAAAAGGAGTTCAACGCATCCATCACTCCATCCGCTGCACACGGGTTTTGCCTTACAAGCATACGGTAGCCGTTTATCATCAAAGCAAAATTATGCTGGGCATTCAAAATGCCCGGGATCAGGTCACCCAGCGAACCTTCGAAATTTTAGGTTCCGGCTCACTGATGCTTGCCAGCCGTACGGAAGAATTGGAAAGACTCTTTGAACACGAGGAAGAAATCATTTTATCCTCCTCGCCCGAAGAAACGATAGAGTACGCCCGGTATTATTTAAAGCACCCAGAGGAACGGATGCGTATAGGACTCAAGGCAAGGAAGAAGATCTTGGCGGAGCATACATTTGAAAGACATTTAAATCGAATTTGGCCATTCATATACGAGAGCTTTAGGGGGAAAAGGAGAGAAACACATGATAGAATTAGTTCCTTTGGTGCGTCAATTTCGATCAATAAAGCATGAGATCTTGAACTCCGTTGCCGAGACGATTGATTCGGGGAAATTCGTGCTTGGTCCCAATGTTCAAATGCTGGAAAAAGAAGTCGCCGATTATTTGCAAGTTGCCGAGACCATCGGCGTTGCCAACGGCACGGATGCGCTGGTTCTAACATTAGAAGCCTACAACATCGGGCCTGGTGACGAGGTCATCACAACGCCGTTTACATTCTTTGCCACCGCCGAGGCGGTGTCCAGGGTCGGAGCCACCCCCGTTTTTGCCGATGTGGATCCGGAAACGTATTGCATCGACCCGGCAAGCATTGAAGAAAAGCTAACGCCGGCAACCAAAGCCATCATTCCCGTTCATCTGTTCGGACAGCCTGCGGACATGGATGAAATTATGGCCATTGCCGGCAAATACGGGTTGGTCGTGATTGAGGATGCCTGCCAAGCGTTCGGGGCCGAATATAAAGGAATGCGAGTGGGCAGTATCGGCCATGCGGCGTGTTTTCGTTTTTCCGACAAAAAACGTAAGCACGATCGGTGACGGCGGCCTCATTGCGACCTCCGACAAGCATCTCGCCGAGCGAATTCGCCGGCTGCGCCAGCATGGCAGCACTCGAAAATATTATCATGACGAGATCGGCTACAACAGCCGTTTGGATGAGATTCACGCGGCGATCTTGCGGACCGGTTTGCGGAAGATCGATGAGTGGAACCGGGTGCGGAGGCGCTTGGCGGACCGTTACCGCGAAGCATTAAAGCCTTTGAATACTTTGCGGGCGAATCCTGCAAAAGAGGACAGAACGCATATTTACCATCTTTTCTGCATTAAGACCCAGCGGAGAGATCGAGTGCAGGAGGCGTTGGCACAGCGCAACATTCACAGCGGGGTCTATTATCCTTGTCCGCTCCACCTGCAGAAAGCCTATGCGCATTTGGGTTATAGGCCGGGTTCGCTGCCTGTTGCGGAACGCCTGTCCGAAGAGCTGCTCGCTATACCCATGAGCCCGTTTCTTTATGAGAGTGAACAGGACCAAGTGATCGAGGCATTGCTCAGCCTTGAAGGGAAGATCAAGTCATGATCGGATTCGGATTAATCGGATGCGGCAGAATCGCTGAACGGCACGTCGCTTCGGTCGCGAAGTGCGAGAAGGCGCGGTTAACCGCGCTTTGCGACGTTCAGGAGGAGCGGATGAACTATACGGAACAGAAATACAGGGAACAGACCGCTTCTGAAGAGAAAATCGCAAAATACCGGGACGTTGGCGCATTGCTGCGGGATGACGGAATTCAAGCGGTCATTATTTCCACACCGTCCGCTTTTCATGCCGAGCTTGCGAAACAAGCGATTGCAAGCGGAAAGCACGTCATCCTGGAAAACCGATGGCGCTCTCCCTATACGATGCGGAAGAAATTGTGCGAATGTCAGAACAGCATCAAGTGATCGTACAGGTGTGCCACCAGTTAAGATACAGGCCTCTCATGAAGCGGATCAAGGAACTGATTCAAACCGGGGCGATGGGGCATGTATTTTTGGGCGTAGCTTCCATGAGGTTGAACCGATCCAAGTCCTATTACGAGGACGCGCCGTGGAGGGGAACCTGGGATCTGGATGGCGGCATGCTGCTGAACCAGGGGATCCATCTGGTCGATTTGTTGCAATGGTTTATGGGGGATTGCGGAGAAGTGTACGCAAGCATGCTTCGAGGAACCTTGCCGAAACAAACCGAGGATGTCGCAGCCGGAATCGTGAAATTCCAAAACCGCTCGATTGGTGTCATCGAAGCCAACACCCTGACCTACCCCAGCAACTTTGATAACAGTATTACATTATTTGGTGAGAAGGGGACAGTCAGCATCGGGGGAATCGGGCTGAATGAAATCCGTAAGTGGTCGTTTGCCGATCCTTCCGCCATGCGTCCCGTTCCAAACGACGATGCGGATGAGCATTTCGAGATGTACCGGCAGTTTATTCATGCGGTCGAAGGCATACCAGGCTCATCGGTGATTTCTGCCTCTGAAGGGAAGAAGGCTCTCGAGATTATTTTCGCCTTATACCATTCTGTCAAGACGCATCAGGCCGTTAAGATGCCTATCACCGGTTTTTCTACATCGACGATGGCAGAAATGGAGGAGTGGAAGTGAGTTTTCTTTTTGACAAAGTGCTTGTGACGGGAGGGGCCGGTTTTATCGGATCCCAGCTTTTGCGGCGGATTCTGCCCTTATCCCGAAGCGTGATTGTAATCGATGATTGTTCGACCGGCAGGCGAGAGAATGTTCCCTGCTCGGAACGGTTGACATTTATCGAAGAGTCGTTTGTCAATGAATCGCTGCTGGACGAGGTTCTCCCGGGGACCACCCACATTTATCATGTGGCATGCAGAAATTTGGTCATGTCCGCTCAAAATACGGATGTTGATTTTCATGTGAATTTATACGGCGGCTACTTGCTGTTGAAAAAAGCAAAAGAAAGATGTCCGAAGCTCGAACGATTTGTATATACCTCGACAGCCTCTGTCTACGGAAACGCCGATGTGCTCCCGACTCCGGAATCCAGTTACGAGACGACTATACCCTACGCGGCAAGCAAATTTTCAATGGAACATTATTGCCAAGTCTACCAACGGATGTATCAATTGCCTATCGCCGTACTGCGCTTATCCAATGTGTACGGTCCCGGGCAATCCACCAGCAATCCCTATTGCGGAGTTGTGGCCAAATTTTTTGAGTCTGCCGCCGCCGGGCTTCCTTTCCAAATTTACAGCGACGGCACACAAACGCGGGATTACACCTACATTGAGGATGCCGTTGAAGCGTTGCTTACGGCCGGAACCCATTCGGCTGCGGTCGGAAACGTGTTTAATATTGGAACGGCCGTTGAAACGAGCGTCAATCGGCTTGCGGAAATGATCGCCGAGATCTGCGGTATTACTTCTCCGGTCGTAAACTATCAACCGAAGCGGCCTGTTGACGTTGTCTACCGAAGGTGTTTGGATGCCGGGCTGTCGTATCGGATGCTGGGGTGGAAGGCGCAGACCGAATTAGCACAAGGTCTTCTCAAGACGTATCAGTGGCTGGGAGGGGAGCGGGAATGAAGGTCTTCCACGGTATTATCGAGATCGCCGGACAGATGGGCATTATGTGCGGCGAGCTGAAGCGGAGAGGACACTTGGCCACAGGCTACAACATTTTTCACTCTTACTTGGGTTACAGGGACAATCTCATCAATACCAATCTCGATGAAATCAAGAATACCTCCAAGCACATTATCAATTTTTTCGATGTATTCCACTTCCATTATGCCAGCAGCCTGATTCCCGGATACAAGGATCTTGAGTTGATCAAAAGCAAGGGCAAAAAATGATCATGCACCATTGGGGGAACGATGTTCGTTTTCACGAGCAGGCAAGGGAAAATAATCCGTATGTTTACACGGGGGACTCTCCCGCAAACGAGGTCATGCATGATCGCTTGGTTCAAATCAGCCGATATGTGGATGAGGCGATCGTGCAAGATTACGAGGTCTACCCTTACGTGGAGCGATATTACAAGAAGGTTCACGTGGTGCCGATCGCTATTGACCTTGAACCGTTCACTCCCGTATTCCCGAAGAAGGATGTAAGGCGGCCGTTGATCCTTCACGCACCGACTAACCCTGATTTTAAGGGGACTTTGGTGATTGAGGCGGCCATCAAACAATTGGAGAAATCGTATGACTTTCAATATCTTCGCATCGAAAAAATGAATCACGAAGAAGCAGTCAAGCTCTTTAGCGAAGCGGATATCATTGTTGACCAAATCCGCTGCGGATCCCACGGCTTGTTCAGTGTAGAAGCGATGGCTTGTGGGAAGCCGGTGATTGCCTATATTAGGGACGATTTGGCGCTCAAGTTCCCGCCGGAGTTACCGATTGTGAACGCAAATCCGGACAACGTGGCAGATCGAATCAAATTTTTGCTTGAAAATCCGGAAACCCGGAGTGAACTGGGCATGAGAGGAAGGGCATACGCAGAGAAATATCACGACAAGAAGGTTGTAGTGGATACGCTGGAGCGAATCTATGAACAGCTGCCCAGCTGACGACCCGAGAGAAGGAGGGAACAGCGTTGAATTCGATAGTGAAAACTTCGTTATTTATTCCCAACCGTTTTTTTGTTGATGGAAAGGAAATGTACGTTTCATTTAACATCGCGGTGATTCCAGAGGATATGGCGTTGATCTCCATGACACTATATGTACCTCTTCCCGTCGGGAACCTGGAAGCTCAACTTTATCTTCACGAAATTACTACAGGATGGGATGAGCAACATATTCAAAGTGTTCGTCCCACACTCTCGGAAATGATCAATAGAAGGCAAATTTCGCCGGGTACGAGGGAAGAAAGCTTTCACTTGGAGCATCTCGCCCATGGCTGGCGCTTCAATAGCTTTGAAAATCACGGGGTTTATGTACGGCTGGAATCCGCAGACCAAATTCAGTTTTCACCGGAAGAACCCCCTTACCTAATTCTGGGGACCGTTTGATGTAAACCCAATTCATCTGTTGTCCGCTAGATACGAATTTATAGGGGGAAGGGAGTAAGGCACAAAACATGGAAGAAGCGTCTGTCATATACGGGAAAAATGTAACCCTGGGCCAGCATGTTAGTTTGGAACCGGGAGTCAGGATCGGAGACAATGTAACGATCGGGAATTTTGTTGTCGTTAAGAGCGGCACTCAGATTGGGGACAATGTTCAGATCGGCGATTTATGCGTACTTGGAAAGGTTCCATTTCATAATAAAAAGGTGGCGCTAAAACCATCTACTGAACTGAATCCGCTTGTCATCGGAGATCATGTAAAAATCGGCAGCGAGGTTGTTATTTATCGCGGGGTAACATTGGAATATGACGTCCTTGTGGGAGATATGGCCAGTATTCGGGAACGCGTTTCGGTTGGAGAAAGCAGTATTATTGGGCGCAATGTCATTGTTGAACCTAGAACAGTTATCGGAAGACGTGTCACCATTCAAACATCATCTTACATTACCAGCGACATGCTTATTGAAGATCAGGTATTTATCGGACCTTGTTGTTCTACCTCCAACGATAAATACATGGGACTTGGAAACTACAAACATCAAGGACCCGTCATAAAGAAACATGCAAGAATCGGGAATAATGCAACCTTGCTCCCAGGAGTTATCATTGGAGAACATGCTGTCGTAGGTGCAGGGGCCGTCATCACGAAGGATGTTCCTGAAGGGCAAACATTTGTTGGTAATCCGGGGCGACTTTTGGCGCGAGGAGGAAGTTCAATTGAATAAAATAGAGTTATGGGGGGGAATCAATTGAACCAAATTCGTTTAATCCAGAAAGATAAAGTCGCTGTTGTTGGACTCGGTTATGTCGGACTCCCTCTCGCTGTTCATATTCAGCAAAAGGGTATCCCGTTATCGGGATTGACAAAGACAAGAACAAGCTTCAGTTGCTTCAGAACGGACAAAGTTATATTCCGGACGTTACCCATCATCAAATCAAAGAAGCGATGAAAGCCGGGTTTCAAGCAAATGTACCGGGAGAACTCATCCGGGGAGCCAAGTATATTATCGTTTGTGTACCCACCCCTCTAGATGATTCGGGAGAGCCAGAGCTTGGGGCATTAAAAAGTGCATCGGCTTTCATCTCGAGAAATTTGCAACCCGGTCAGACTGTAATCTATGAAAGCTCTACGTACCCGGGGACGTTGGAGGAAGTGGTCTGGCCCATCCTGTCAAAGAGCGGCTTAAAGGTCGGCCAGGATTTTTATTTGGGATATTCCCCGGAAAGGATTGATCCCGGCAATCATCGTTACCCGCTAGAAACGATCCCTAAAGTGGTCAGCGGCTTAACGAATGCGTGCAAAGAAAAGGTGAACCAATTTTATAGCACTTTGTTTCATAAAACCGTACCGGTGAGTCATCCGCGGGTGGCGGAAATGTGCAAATTAATTGAAAATATCCAACGGTTGGTCAACATTTCACTGGTAAATGAAATAGAAATCATTTGTGAAAGTATGAACATCGACTTTCGCGAAACGTTGCAAGCCGCGGCTACTAAACCGTTCGGGTTTACTCCTTATTTTCCAGGACCCGGCATTGGTGGTCATTGCATTCCTGTCGACCCGCTATATTTTCAATGGAAAGCCAAGAAATACGGAAAAAGCAGCAAATTAATTGAAGCGGCGCATGAAATCAACAACTATATGCCGTTCCACATTGCAGAACGAATCGGCAAAAAACTGGAGTCGCTTCCGGGAGATCCTAAAGAGAAAAAAGTGTTGCTGATCGGTTTAGCGTATAAAAAAGACGTCAATGACATCCGTGAATCTTCTGCAATCAAAGTATTTAAACTGTTGTTGCAGATGGGCTACCAAGTGGAATATCACGATCCTTTTGTATCTAATGTTACGCTGTCTTCCGAGAAGTATGTCTCGAAAGTGATGAATAAAGGGCTTCTTCAATCCGCTGACCTCGTCGTCATTCTAACCGATCATTCGAACGTGGACTGGAGCCTGGTCAAGTCCCATGCCAAAGCTGTGATCGATACTCGCGGGGTTATATGAATGGTCATGAAAGAGGCGAGCAAGCTGCTGATCACTGGGGAGACGGGATTTATAAAGTTCGTATATTGTAGATCGGCTGCTTGCGTCATGCTACTAAGTTGAGGTATTAGATGATGAGAAACCGCCGAGTTTGTACCGAACAAAAAAACAGCGACCGCCCCGTACAGGCGCATCGCTGTTTTTTCGTGTACGGCGTGCCCAGAAAGCACGCATCTTCTCCGGTCTCAACCAATTGTGGCAAGCGGATATCAAGGATGAGCTCATACTTGTTACGAAGACACTCGGCTAAGAGCTTGTACCCATAGATATGCTCTTCACCTTCCACAAGCTCCAACAGCCATTCTTTTATCTGCTCGTCGCTTATTTTGCGTCCCTGCAGC
>NZ_BOVJ01000135.1 GCF_018403665.1 Paenibacillus cisolokensis | reverse complement strand
GCGGAAGTGGCTCAGCGGTAGAGCATCGCCTTGCCAAGGCGAGGGTCGCGGGTTCGATTCCCGTCTTCCGCTCCATTATTATGTGCCCATAGCTCAGCCGGATAGAGCGTTTGACTACGAATCAAAAGGTCGGGAGTTCGAATCTCTCTGGGCACGCCATTTTTTTATTTTTGTTGCAAGATATTATGATGTATCGCGGATCGTAATAAACCGGGACGTAGCTCAGCTTGGTAGAGCACCTGGTTTGGGACCAGGGGGTCGCATGTTCAAATCGTGTCGTCCCGACCATTCCTCAACCGTATGCGGGTGTAGTTCAATGGTAGAACTCCAGCCTTCCAAGCTGGTAGCGTGGGTTCGATTCCCATCACCCGCTCCATAAAGCTAATGAACCTAAAACCTTGAGTTTCAAGGTTTTTTTGTTTTTGTTCAAGTTTTTTCTTGGTTTAAGGTTCGACAACGCTACACTGCTTGCCCAATCGTGGGGCAGTTAGGAGGCAAATTCGGAGCGTTAGCGTTAGCGTTTGAGTTTGAGCGATTCGCGGCGATCCGTCGGGCACCGCGTCGAAGCCGCCGGGCAGCGCGCCGATAAACGGCTTTCCAACCTTTCTGGTTCAGGTATATACTGATTGGGAACGGGTGACCGCCAATAGTTGGAGGAGCGGGGGAGCGGGAACGATGAACGGTGGTATCGATTTTTTGGATGATGCCTATATCGACGCGGCGAACGAATATTTTCGGCTTTCCGAACCGATTGTCGAGGCGTTCCGGAAGGAAACGGAGCGGATTAACGGCGACCCGGAGCTGCAGCGTAAGGCGCGGATCTATCATCGTATACTCGTTCATTCCGGAGATCAGGTGCAAAAGCTGAACGCGGAGCTTCTGGCGATGGGGCCGGAAGCGGGCATGTTTGCCGCCGTTATTTACGCGTCGGCGCTGCCCTCGGCGATCGGCCTGTATCGGGAGAAAGGTATTCCTCTATCCATTCTGCGCGATACGCTGGAGGATTTCGACATTTGGATCCGCCATCATCGCGAGAAGTACGGGGTTTGGGGATTAAGCGAGCTCGGGTGGCTTGCGCGGCACTTCCGTTGCGGCATATTCAGACTCGGCAGGCTGCAGTTTATGCCGCGGACGTGTTACTTGAAAATCAAAGTGTTCCGTAATCGCGACAGCGGCGCGCTTGTCGCGCTGTCAGACACGGGCGTTGCCTTCCGCGCGGACGGCCAGATCGACGGAACGAACGGCGTGACCGATCCGGACGGCAGGTGGGAAGCGGTCTATACGAACGACGGCCGTACGGCCAGCGGGAATCAGATATGGCCGCAAGGCTATGCCGACCGAAGACGGATGGAGCTCGACTTGCTGCAGTGGGAGCTGGTGCTGGAAGAAGGCGATTGGGTATTGGACGTTCATATTCCCGCAGGCTGCCCGATGACGCACGGGCTGTGCCGGGATTCGTACCGGCAAGCGGCAGCGTTCGTCCGGGAATATATGTCCGGTCGGGACATCAAAGCCTTCGTATGTCATTCATGGCTGCTCAGTCCGCAGCTTGGGCGGATTTTGCCGGAGACCTCGAATATCGTCAAGTTCCAGCGCGACTACCGTCTCGTTCCGGTATTGTCCGACGACCATCAGCTCTTCGAACGTGTTTTCGGCTTGAAAACGACCGATTTGTCCGGACTGCCGCGAGACACGACGCTGCGAAGCCGGGTGCTGGAATATTTGTCGGCCGGGAATGTTATTCACGACGCAGCCGGTTTTATGATGTGGAATGAGTTGGAATATAATGAAAATCAATGAAAGCCTTGAAACTCAAGGCTTTTTTCTGTTGCGTTGCCAGCTTGGGGGCTTCAACCGGAACTTGTTTTGTAGTATGATGGAGAGAGTGATTATTAGGCCTGTACTTTGGGCTTGTATAATAAAGACAGAATTAAATTTCACCGTGCCAAGCTTCGTTCGAATGACCGGCGAAGCCGTTTGCGGTTACGGGGGGACGGAGAACCGGCTTCGCTTGCCGAGCGGTTGTCCTTCGGAAAATGTTGAGGAGGAACAGTATGTCGGAACAGGCAACAGCATCAACGACGATTCGTCCGCAAACCAGCTTGCTGAGACGTGACGTTCGGTTTCTGGGAAATATTTTGGGAGAGGTGCTTGTCCACCAGGGTGGACGCGAACTGCTCGACATTGTCGAGAAAATCCGGGAAATGAGCAAAGCGCTGCGCGCCGAATTCGTTCCGGAACTGTATGAGGAATTCAAAAGTACGATCAGCCGGCTGAGCCCTGAAGTGCGCCATCAGGTGATCCGCGCATTTGCGATTTACTTCCAGCTTGTCAATATTGCCGAGCAGAATCACCGTATCCGGCGGAAGCGGGACTATGAGCGTTCGGCCGGGGAGTCGGTGCAGCCGGGATCGATCGAGGACGCGGTTCAGACGCTGAAGCATAAAAATATCAGCATCGACGATGTGAAGTCGATCATTAACAGTATATCGCTGGAACTGGTCATGACCGCCCATCCGACGGAAGCGACGCGCCGCGCGGTGCTGGATATCCATAAACGGATTGCCGAGGGCGTCATGGAGCTGGACAACCCTACCTTGACCTACCGGGAACGGGAGAAGCTGCGGGAGAAGCTGCTGAACGAAGTGCTCATTCTGTGGCAAACGGACGAGCTGCGCGACCGCAAGCCGACGGTTATCGACGAAGTGCGCAACGGTTTGTATTATTTCGATCAGACGCTCTTTGACGTGCTGCCGAACGTTTATGAAGAGCTGGAGCGCTGCCTGAACAAATATTACCCGGATGAAAAATGGCATGTGCCGGATTACTTGCGCTTCGGCTCCTGGATCGGAGGAGACCGGGACGGCAATCCGTCCGTAACGGCGGACATCACCTGGGAGACGCTCAACATGCACCGTCAACTGGCGATACACAAGTACCGGCAGAGGCTGAAGGAACTGATGGGCTTGCTGAGCTTCAGCACCAATATTGTGGAAGTGTCGAACGAACTGATCCAGTCCATCCGCCGCGACCGCGAGCATATCGAGATCAAAGGCGCCGATATTTGGCGCAATGCGACGGAGCCGTACCGGATCAAGATCTGCTTCATGCTGGAGAAGCTGGCCAACACGCGCAACGATGCGCTCAAAGGAACGCCGATGCGCTACAACAGCGCGGAAGAGCTGAAGGAAGACCTGCTCATTATCGACCGCAGCCTCCGGCATCATTTTGCCGATTATGTGGCCGATACCCATCTCCGCAAGCTGATCCGCCAGGTCGAGCTGTTCGGGTTCCATCTGCTGACGCTGGACATTCGCCAGCACAGCAAGGAACATGAGAACGCGATGACGGAAATTTTGGCCAAGATGCATATCGTCGACGATTATTCGGCTTTGAGCGAGGACGAGAAGATCGAGCTGCTGCACAAGCTGCTGAACGATCCGCGTCCGCTGACTTCGTCCTATCTCGATTATTCCGAGGCGACGAGAGAATGTCTGGACGTGTATCAGACGGTGTACCGTGCCCAGCAGGAATTCGGAACGGAATGCATTACGAGCTATCTGATCAGCATGACGCAAGGCGCAAGCGACCTGCTGGAAGTGATGGTTTTCGCCAAGGAGGTCGGACTGTTCCGCAAGGAGAAGGACGGAACGGTCCGCTGCACGCTGCAGGCGGTGCCGCTCTTCGAGACGATCGACGATCTGCACGCGGCGCCGGGCATTATGACCAGATTGTTCGAGCTTCCGATCTACCGTCAGGCGGTAGCGGCCAGAGGCGACTTGCAGGAAATTATGCTCGGGTATTCCGACAGCAACAAGGATGGCGGCGTCGTTACCGCCAACTGGGAGCTTCGGGTGGCCTTGAACGAGATTACGAATGCCGCCAAGCAATATGACGTCAAGCTGAAGTTTTTCCACGGGCGCGGCGGTGCGCTTGGCCGCGGCGGCATGCCGCTCAACCGGAGCATTCTGGCGCAGCCGCCTCATACGATCGGCGGCGGCATCAAAATTACGGAGCAGGGCGAAGTGCTTTCATCCCGTTATTCGATGCAGGATATCGCCTACCGGAGCCTGGAGCAGGCGACATGGGCACTCATTACGGCGGCCCGGCTGGCGAAGTTCCCGCTGCGGCGACCGGAAGAGGAGGCGGGCTGGGAGACCATCACGAAACGCATCTCCGATACCGCGTTGGAGAAATATCAGGACCTTATTTTCCGCGATCCGGATTTCATGACGTTTTTCAAGGAATCCACGCCGTTGTCGGAAGTGGGCGAGCTCAATATCGGTTCGCGTCCGTCCAAACGCAAAAACAGCGACCGGTTTGAAGATTTGCGCGCCATTCCGTGGGTATTCGCCTGGACGCAAAGCCGTTACTTGCTGCCGGCCTGGTATGCGGCGGGAACCGGAATCCGGGCTTATCTGGATGAAGATCCGGAAGGAATGGAAAAGCTGCGTACGATGTACGCCAAGTTCCCGTTCTTCCGCTCGCTTATCGACAATTTGCAGATGGCGCTTGCGAAAGCGGATTTGCTGATTGCCAGGGAATACGCGTCGATGATCAAGGACAGCGCGATCCGGGACCGGATTTTCGGTCAGATTGAAGCGGAATACAAGCTGACCTCCGACTTGATTCTGCAAATTACAGGTCAAGACAATATTCTTGACAACGTCCCGGTCATCAAAGACTCGATTCAACTGCGCAATCCGTACGTCGATCCGCTCAGCTATTTGCAGGTGCGGCTGCTCAGCGAGCTTCGCGAATTGCGGATGAAGGATGAGGACGATCCGGAGCTGCTGCGCGAAGTTCTGCTAACGATTAACGGCATCGCTGCGGGCATGAGGAATACGGGCTAACAGCAAAGTGTACAACAGCGAATGGGAACGGCCCGATAGCTAGCCGTTCGGCAGCCGGGCGGGAAGGCGACAGCCGCGATCTCGCCCGGCTTTTTCTCGTGGAGGCTGACCGCCGCATGACGGGGCGCTCTGCTTTCATCATCGATAAATGGAGGCCCGAAAGAGGAGTACGGTTAACCGAAACGTCTGGAGGAGTGACGGTGAAATCATTGGAAGCGCGCCTATCGCGTTCGGCCCTGAAGGGCGATCAGCAGGCGTTCGCTGAGCTTGTCGGCCTTTATCAGGATAAGCTCTATCATATGGCATATCGAATGTTGTACAATCGTCAGGAAGCGGAGGACGTCGTGCAGGAGACGTTTCTTCGCGTATACAAAAATTTGGACCGGTATGACGAGACGATGAAATTTTCAACCTGGATTTACCGTATCGCCACCAATTTATGCATCGACCGGATCCGCAAGAGGAAACCGTCATACTCGCTTGATGCCGAATCGAACGATCATGAAGGTTTGGACGGTTATTCGATGATTCCGAGCGACAACCGGACGCCGGAAAGCGAGACGCTTCTTTCCGAAACGCAGAGGACGATCCATCAAGCGATCGAAACGCTGCCGGCCAAATACAAATCCGTCATGGTGCTGCGGTATTTGCAGGATTTGTCGCTGCAGGAGATCGGCGAAGTGCTGGATATGCCGGTTACGACGGTCAAAACCCGCGTCCACCGCGGCCGCGAATTTTGCGAAAACGGTTGGAAAACAAATTGTAACGGATCGCTGTTAAAGACGCTTATTTTCATGAAGAAAAAATGAAACGTTCCAGCGCCCCGTACGTATCGTATACAAACCAAGCTTGTGCGAGCATGAAGAAAGGAGTATGGCTGGCATGGAATGCAGCGTCGCAATCGTTTGGATACATGACTACTTGGACGGCGAATTGCCGGCGGAAAAGGTTGCGTCCTTAAAGAAGCATTTGGCCGCTTGTCCGTCGTGCCAGGCGCGTTTCGAACAGCTGGAGCGGACAGAAGCGTTGACCCGCGCGGCCTTGGATACGCCGATGCTGGACAAGGAAGCATCCCGACAGCTGACAAACCGCATTATGGCGCAGCTCCCGACCAGCAGGCGGCGCAAGTGGACGCGTATGGTGCGCAATCACCCGGCTATTACTGTGGCCATTATGTTCGCGTTGATTATGGTTACCAGTTTTGTTACGATATGGGAACAGAACACCGAGCTTGTAGTGCGCGGTTCCGATCTGCAGGAGATCGTCATTAAAGGTAATCAAGTCATTGTGCCGCCTGGCGCATACGTGAACGGAAGCTTGACCGTAGAGAACGGCAATGCCGATGTTCAGGGCGAGGTAGAAGGGGACGTCATCGTCATCGACGGAAGCTTGAATCTGGCCTCGACCGCTCATATCGCCGGGAAAATCCGCATGATCGATCAGGCGCTGGATTGGTTTTGGTACAAAGTGACAGAGACCGTCAGCGGCCTGACACCTTGACAGCAAATGGCCTTCCTGGCGCGGGAAGGCTTTTTTCTTTTATAATAAAGGAATAAGGCATCTTATCTCGAAAACAATAAAGTTAAGTTGTCTGCCGTTTAGTTTGCCGGCAGGCTGCCATGATGGTAGGGAGGGCAATCGGTCGGAACCGTTAGAATAGATACCGCCTGTCATGGCGGACAAGGCACCGGCCTGTGGGGGTAGGCGAATGAACTATTTTGCCGATACGACATGGCATGATTGGATAAAAGATATTATTGACGTGGCGATTGTGAGCTTTATTATCTACAAGCTGATGGAGCTTGTTAGAGGAACGCGGGCCGTACAATTGCTCAAAGGGATATTGATGCTGGTGGCGACATGGGCGGTCAGCACCTGGTTCAATCTGTATACGTTGAAATGGTTGATGAACCAGATGTTTACGTTCGGCGTCGTCTCGGTGCTCATTATTTTCCAGCCGGAGCTGCGCCGCGCGCTCGAGCAACTCGGACGCGGCAAGCTGTTTTCCCGCTCTACCACGCTTGAGCGCGATATGGTGAACGAGTGCATCTCGGAAGTGATCAAGGCCGTCACGAATATGTCCGAGCGAAGAATCGGCGCGCTGATCGTGTTCGAGCGAAGCACAG
Organism: Paenibacillus cisolokensis; assembly: GCF_018403665.1. GTDB lineage: Bacteria > Bacillota > Bacilli > Paenibacillales > Paenibacillaceae > Paenibacillus_AH > Paenibacillus_AH cisolokensis. The sequence goes on along the minus strand of NZ_BOVJ01000135.1, from coordinate 20,123 downwards.
GCGTGAACGAATTAATCGAGTCCGGCATACAGATGGAAGCCAAGGTCAGCTCGGAACTGCTGATTAACATTTTTACGCCCAACACGCCGCTGCATGACGGTGCGGTTATTATTCGGAACAATCAAATTATGGCGGCCGGTTGTTATTTGCCGTTGTCTGAAAACCCGTTTATCAGCAAGGAGCTGGGGACAAGGCATCGTGCCGCGATCGGCGTGAGCGAAGTTTGCGATGCCCTGGCGGTTGTCGTCTCGGAAGAGACGGGACAGGTGTCGCTGGCGCTGGGCGGCATGATCGTGCGCGACATTACGGAAGAATCGCTTATCTCGAAGCTGTTCGAAGAGCTGTACCAGGCTGCCAACTCGAAAGCGAAAGCGAAAGCGAAGGTTTCCTTCTGGAAGCGGAAAGGAGGGGACCGCCATGGATAAGTGGCTTAGCCATCCGACAGCGCTGAAAATCGTTTCCGCCGTTATCGGCGTCCTGCTCTGGGCGGTCGTCCATTTCGATCCGGAGGCCCCGCCGAACACCGTCGCATCGAATATGGAAACGAAAGTTATCGAGGCCGTCAAAATCGTGCCGATCGGAATGGACGAGAGCACGCATGTGCTGCGGTCGATGGAACCGAGCGTCGTCCGAATTCTCGTACGCGGCACGCGGACGAACCTGCTGTCGGCGAATGAAGACGAAGACTATCAGGTAACGGTCGATTTAACCGGTATTGTGGAAGGGAAATATACGTTGCCTTTGAAAGTGGGCCAGCTTCCCCGGGGAGTCGAACTGCTCGAAATGTCGCCGAACCGGACGACGGTACAGGTCGATGCGCTCATTACGAAGCCGTTCGATGTCACCATCGTGACCGAAGGAGAGCCGGAGGACGGTTATCTTGCGGGTACGCCGGTGCTGCATTCCGACAACCGGGTGGAAGTGACGCTGCCGAAAGACGACATGGCCAAGGTTGACCGGGTTGTGGCGCGTATCGATATTGCGGGCGCCGATAAGAGCATCAACGTGAAGCGGGTACCGCTCATCGCGCTGGATAAGCAAGGAAACGAGCTGACGAATGCGGTCATCCGGCCCGCCACGGCGGAAGTCGAAATTCCGATCACGAAAGAATACAAGGTTGTCCCGCTGCGGATCGGCTTGAGCGGGCAATTGCCCGAAGGCTTGAGCATTTCGTCGTTCAAACCGAATGTTAAAGAGGTGAAGCTGTTCGGTCCGAGGGAGGCGCTGGACAAAATCGACGTGTACGACGGCCCAAGCGTCAATTTGTCCGAAATTACGGAATCCGGCGTCATCGAGCTGACGCTTAATCCGGGCGGGGCCATTCAAGCCGTAGAACCGCAAAAAGTAACCGTGCAGGTCGAAGTTGTACCAATGGAGACTCGGTCGCTGGAAAAGATGCCGATCGAGATCGACAACGTTGCGGAGCAGTTCGATGCGACGGTGATCGAGCCGGCCTCGGGATTGGTGGATTTGCAGGTAAGAGGCGCCCCGGACATTCTGGCGAAGCTGCAGGTGAAGGATGTGCGCGTCTCTGTCGATGCCGACGGTCTTCGAGCCGGCCGGCATAAAGTGAAGCTGGACGTTGCGCTGCCGCCGTTCATCGAGCTTGTGTCCGCGAGCGTCGATTCGGCGACGGTTCAGATTACGGAGACGGCGCCCGTCATCGTCAAGCCGGATGAACCGGCGGGGCCCGATCCGCCTGCCAACGGGGAAGGCGAATCGGACGGCGCGGCGGATGAAAAGCCGAACGATCATGACGGAGATGGGAATACCGGCGAAACGGACGAAGACGGTTCCGATCCGACCGGAACGACCGGAACCGGCAGTCCGCCGGACAAGAACGATCCGCCCGCAAGTCGGGAGCCGGAAGAGGAAGCGCAGACGGGAACGTAAGGCGGCCGCGCGCCGGTCTTCTTACGTTTCGCCCGGATGCGGAAGGCCATTATATGCAAAAGGAGCAATGAATTCATGGGAAAGTATTTTGGAACGGACGGTGTCCGCGGTGTAGCGAATCGCGGGCTTACGCCTGAGCTTGCTTATAAAATCGGCCGCTGCGGCGGTTATGTATTGGCCGGACATACGGCCAGGCCGAAGGTTGTCATCGGACGCGATACCCGCGTCTCCGGCCCGATGCTGGAGGCGGCGCTGATCGCGGGGCTGACGTCTATCGGGGCAAACGTCGTAAGACTCGGCGTCGTGTCCACGCCTGCCGTCGCGTTTTTGACGCGGGAGATGAAAGCCGATGCTGGCGTCATGATTTCGGCATCGCATAATCCGGTAGAGGACAACGGCATCAAGTTTTCGGCGGTGACGGCTTTAAGCTGTCGGACGAGACGGAGCTTGAGATCGAACGCCTGATGGATGCGGAACGCGACGAACTGCCGCGCCCGGAAGGCGGGGAAATCGGGACGGTGACGGACGACACGGAAGCGAAACAGCGCTATCTGGCCTATTTGAAGACGACGATCTCCCATTCGTTCGAAGGCTTGAAGATCGTGCTCGACTGCGCCAACGGCGCCGCCTACGAGCTGGCTCCGCAGGTGTTCCGGGAGCTGGGAGCGCAAGTGGTGACGGTCGGCGCCGAGCCGAACGGTCTGAACATCAATGACGGCGTCGGATCGACGCATCCGGAGTTTTTGCGCGAGCGGGTGCTGGCCGAAGGCGCGGATTTCGGGCTGTCGTTCGACGGCGATGCCGACCGGCTTATCGCGATCGACAGCAACGGGGAAGAAGTAGATGGCGATTATATTTTATGCATTTGCGGCGAGGCGATGAAGCGGGCCGGGAAGCTGAAAGGCGACACAATCGTGACGACGGTGATGAGCAATATCGGGTTTTTCAAGGCGGCGGAGCGTCTCGGGCTGCAGACGGCGAAGACGGCCGTCGGCGACCGGTACGTGATGGAAGAGATGCGCCGCGGAGGCTACAACCTGGGCGGGGAGCAATCGGGACATGTGATTTTCCTCGATTACAATACGACTGGCGACGGCATTCTGACGGCGCTGCAGTTGGTCGATACGATTATCGCTTCCGGCCGGACGCTGGCCGAGCTGAAGACGATTATGCGCAAATATCCGCAGGTGCTCGTCAATGTGCGCGTCGCCGACAAGTCGCTGTTCAAGGACAATCAGGCGATTGCGGCGGTGATTCGCGAAGCGGAGGAGAAGCTTGGCGACAACGGCCGGGTGCTCGTACGCCCTTCCGGCACCGAGAACCTGATCCGCGTCATGGCCGAAGGGCCGGACAAAGCGGAGATCGAAGCTTACGTATCCCGCATTGCCGATGCGGTGAAGTCCGAGTTGGGGTAAGCTTCGGGGGACACGGGCATGCCGCAGCAGTGCCGTACTTCGAAGCGGGACGAGCGATCCGTTCGTTCGTCGGGTAAAATTACCAGGTGACTGTACTTGCGGATGTGCGGACATCCGCCCAGCGGCCCGCAAACGCGAACCACTGCGGACAGGTACGAGGCTTGCGGCATGGTCAAGACGTCTTCATTTGGCGCATCGGGCGCATCCGGGATTTTAGTTCGAAAGTTCAGGTTGCGCCGTGATGCAAAAATGAATATGATAGGAAATATGATTCCGGAAGAGAAAGCGAGGGCAGATCATTCCAACGTTTGACAAGCGCCAGAGCTTGCTGATGGAGATGACGGTCGCGTCATAAAGGCAAGCTGACGAGGTGGAGGTGTTCGAACTTGTTCGGCGGGGACCTCCCGGTTACGCATTCGAACCGTAAGCCGATACGTCAAAAGGAGACGGGCAACCGCTCTGACAAACGTTCGGCGGAATGCGCTTATGCAGGTTCAGGCAGCGGAAAGGGAACCGGGCCGGGACTTGTGCTGTTTTGCGGCTTTCCGGCGATCCGGCGATTCGTCCCGGATATCGGATTGGCTGTTGAAGCGCGGATTTATCGTTTTTACGGTCTTGGTATTTAATCGGATTGAATTTTTAGGACATGGATATTCGCAATAAAATGCGTGTTCCCCGAATGTCCTGGGATGCCGCTACCGGCGGACGCAGGCGATTTGGGGTGCGGAACGGCATCATAAGCGACAACAGATGATGCGAGAAGCGACAATTGAATAAAGAGCCTGTGTGCCGCATGGGGATGGGCGTCCGGGAGCGGGGGAATATTACCCGTAAACGGAGGTTTGTTCAAACATGTGTGGAATAGTGGGATATATCGGCAAGCGGGATTCACAGGATATTTTGATCGAAGGGCTTAAGAAGCTGGAGTACCGCGGCTACGATTCTGCCGGCATCGCCGTGTTCACGAAAGACGGTTTGTCGATTCGCAAGTCGAAAGGCCGTCTGGCCGTGCTGGAAGATAAGCTGCGCGGCGAACCGCTGCACGGTTCCGTCGGCATCGGGCATACCCGTTGGGCGACTCATGGCGAGCCGTCGGACGTCAATTCTCACCCGCATACGGATAATTCGTCGAAGTTTTCGGTCGTGCATAACGGCATTGTCGAAAACTATCTCGAGTTGAAAGAGGAATTGATCGAAAAAGGCCATCGCTTCGTGTCGGAAACCGATACGGAGGTCATTTCCCATCTCATTGCGGAAGAGTACGACGGCGACATCGTGCGCGCGGTGCAGCGCGCCGTCAAACGGATGCGCGGCGCGTTCGCGATCGGCGTATTGACGGAGTACGAACCGGAGAAGCTGGTGGCCGTCCGCTTTGCGAGCCCGCTCGTCATCGGTGTCGGCAAAGGCGAGAATTTTATCGGCTCGGATATTCCCGCCATTCTGGAATATACGCGGGATGTGTATATTTTGGAGGACGGAGAGATGGCCGTTCTGACTCGCGATGGTGTCGAAATCATGACGACCGACGGCGAATTTATTTCCAAGGAAATATTTCATGTCGATTGGGATTTGGTCACCGCGGAGAAAGCCGGATTCGATCACTTTATGCTGAAAGAAATTTTCGAGCAGCCGCAGGCATATCGCGACACGATGCGCGGACGGATCGGCGAAGACGGCCAATCGGTCGTGCTGAACGAGATCGGCATGACGGATGAAGAGATCAAGCGGATCGCCAAGGTTCATGTCGTCGCCTGCGGTACGGCCTACCATGCGGGACTTGTCGGCAAGTCGATTATCGAGTCGCTGGCGCGCATTCCGGTGGAGACGGATGTCGCATCGGAGTACCGCTACCGCTCGCCGATCATTACGCCGGATACGCTCGTGATCGTGGTCAGCCAATCGGGCGAAACGGCCGATACGTTGGCAGCGCTGCGCGAGGCGAAGCGCTGCGGAGCACGGGTGCTGGCGATTACGAACGTTGTCGGCAGCTCGGTAGCCCGCGAAGCGGACGACTGCATTATTACGTGGGCCGGACCGGAGATCGCGGTGGCCTCCACGAAAGCTTATACGTCCCAGTTAATTGCCTTCTATTTGCTTGGCCTGTATTTGGCGCAGATGCGCGGCACGATCGAGCGGGAGGAGATCGGACGGATTGTGGCCGCGATGCAGTCGCTGCCGGAGCAGGTCGAATCCATTCTGGAACAGAAGACCGTACTGTCCCAGGTCGCCAATCAATTGGCGAAGCATGATAATCTGTTCTTCATCGGCCGTGGCCTGGACTTTGCTGTCGCCCAGGAAGGCTCGCTCAAGCTGAAGGAGATTTCGTACATTCACTCCGAGGCCTATGCGGCCGGGGAGCTGAAGCACGGAACGCTGGCGCTCATCGAGGAGGGCGTTCCGGTCGTTGCTCTCATTACGCAGGAGGCGCTGTACGAAAAACGCTGAGCAATATCAAGGAAGTGAAGGCGCGCGGCGCCCGGGTCCTGGCGATCGTCGGAAGCGGCAGCGAGGACGAGATCGGCAAATCCGTCGACGAGCTGTTCGTCATTCCGAAGACGCTGCCGCTGCTGACGCCGGCGCTGTCCGTCGTCCCGCTGCAGCTGCTCGCCTACTACGCTTCGCTGGCGCGGGGGAACGATGTGGATAAACCGCGCAATCTGGCGAAAAGCGTGACAGTGGAGTGAGCGGGACGGGGTACTTGAATGTTTTTGTAGACAGCTAATAAATCCCGTCCTGGGGCAATAAAAAGTGTCCAGGGACAATCAATAATGTCCAAAAAGCCGAGCATGGTTAGGGGCTTGCCTTGATCCATGTTTGGCTTTTTCTTTTGTTGAAAAAGTACAGGGGAAGGGGGCAGGAACGAACACAGATATATCAAGAAATTTCCCAATATACCTTATCCTGCTATGACCCCGATTGAGCTTCCCCAGCTAACTACTCGAATTATTTCCCTGGACATTTCCAACGTTCCGTTTTCGTGCTCCCTTTCAACTTTTCGCCTAATTTCTTTCAAATCCATGGACACTTTTTATTTACTTACCAATTTTTACTAACTATTTCTTATGCCGCGAAGCCTTGTGCGGCAAGGGATTGGAGGCTTGGTGGGGATGAAGGGGGACGGACATGAATTATTGTCTCTTGATAATAATCAACAGAATCATAGAAATCGTTGTTCTTTCGTAGAATCGCTCCAATTTTCGAATCTATGGTACTACTGTTGGTGCCATGGCTTGACATGGAGAGCCTTACTCCGACGCCTACACGGAGACATGGAACTTGGAACGATCGCGAGCTCGGAGACCCACTTCGTGAACGAAATCGGAGACATCCGTTTCAAACGGCTGTGCTTTCTCCAGTTGTTATAGAAATCCATATAACGATCTACAACTGCGTAAGCTTCCTCAAAGGTCATAAATTCTTCTTTACTGAGCAACTCGCGTTCCATGTCACGTTCGAGGAGAACAATTCATATTTACGTCTTGGTTAAAGAGATCCTCGGAGTTAGCGGATTTAAACATCAGGCGGAGGAAATCGTATTTTGGCATTCATCGAAGAAGCGCTGCGAATCGATTTCGGGAGATAAACAAGTTCGAATAACACCCAAATCCGAGAATGAGGACTACATATTGATTAAAGCGAAAATGCCAGGGAAAATGCGAGGCAAGAAGTATTGGAGACCCCTCCTACGTTTATACGATTCTCCAATTACCCGAGAGTTACTACTCGTCAAGAGAAAGTAAGGCATTCCCATACCGGCAATGACGTGATCGTCACCTCCGGCAGAGGCGGGAAGAATTCAGGAGGACTAGAGGAAGTAAGCACACAGGATTCGATGGTCGGCGGCGATACGCCTCCAATCGATTTTCAGACGCTCGAAACCATACCGATCACAGAAGCATTCGGTCTTGAATCTTTTTTCGAGATGATTCAAAGCATGTCTTTCCCGGACATATCCGAATGTCTGTGCTCAGGGTTCCTCCCGGCAAAAGATTTTCTGTATGTCCAAACGGCTCCCGCCGGACTTGCGCGATCGTTCAGGCGGATAATGGTATCTTGACTAGGTTTGTTATCGAAGTGGCCAGGCCGGATGATTGGTCTATATCGACATTGATTCTTCACCTAATCCAGCAGACTTCAATAAAAACGATTGAGCGTGATATTAAGTTGCTTCTTGAAGGGCTTGTTCAAAAAAGCGGCCATTGGGACCAGAACGTTTTAAACCAATGCAACGGCTTAAATATCGAAAAGGTCAAGCAATATCAAAGCGCAATTAGGAATTGGGCGTATCGGATCAACGGAAAACTATTCGGTTAACGAGTTGGATGCTCTTACTCGATTTTTAGTATTGCAATACTTAATTCATACATGGTATTATTTAGGTGTCTTTTGGTAGTGGAAGAGGGTGATGAATTGATTGAATCTTTTTGGAATATCTGCTTGCTTCATGATATCTCAACCCGTGATCAGCTGCTTCGCGAAGCTATTCGAGTGAAGCGGACGCAACAGCTGTTGGACCAACAACAGTTGGAGGATGCATCACTTACGACTGAACCCGAGAAGTTGTTTCAATGGATGAAGGAACGCGCCTTAGAGAGGGAATTAGGCCATTTTCCCGGCGATCGGGATTTATTTTATAAACTGTACCAAACCGGCAAGGATATGGATCTGTTGGAATACGCCCTGTTAACGATCCAACAAGATCGGGTGACAGGCGGCATTATCGTCCATCCTGGAATCGTCGAGCGGTTCATCGACCGGTGTGAGCGGCGCAATGGCAAGAACCTTCTGATTGCAGAAGCGGAAAAGTATATCAAAGGACTCGTCGAAACGAAATGTTACCATCGCTCATGGACGATCACGTTGTTAACGGAAAACTACATCATCGGAAGATTGTTCAAGACGTATTTCGAGTCCTGTTCGAATATCCACGTTGTACAAGGTTCCATTTATCAGCCATTGCCTTTGGATCGTCAATTCGATGCGATCCTTGCGATGCCGAATTTTGGGATGAAAATGAACGATGAAAATGTTGCTGTTCGGGAATCCGAAGGCGCAGCGGCCAGCTACCTACTTCCGCTCTTGCAGGATGGTGGCATAATGAGCGTGACCTTTCCTGCGCGAATGCTGTTTCAATCCGGCGCGATCGCAAGCTGGCGAAAACAAATGAATGAACTGGCGCCGGTGCAATCGATCTATTCGCTTCCGGACGGATTGTTTCGCCCCTACACTTCCGTCAAGACATACCAGGTTGATTTCGGTAAAGCGCCTGCGGAAGAAGTGATCCTCGGGCGGCTGCATATGGAGAAGTCGAAGCTCGTGGTGGACCGGGAGATTTCCATCCACCCCGACCCGTTCCGACAGCTGGATCATTGGCGGATCGAATTGCTGCTGGATGAAGATCAGGATACGCTGCGTTCGTTCCAGCAAGCTGCGACCCCGAAAGTGAAGCTGCGCGATGTGGCGGATATTTTTCGCGGCAAATCGGTTCTTAAGCAGGATCTAAGGCCCGGAAACATTAAGGTGCTGAATATTTCCAATTTGGACGATGGCGAAGTGTTATTGGATCAGCTTGAGACGATTGACGAGGAAGAGCGGAAAGTGAAGCGCTACGAGATTCTCCCCGGCGATCTGGTCATGACGTGCCGGGGGACCGTGAATAAGCTGGCTGTTTTTCCCGAGGCCCAAGGGATGGTCATCGCTTCTGCGAATATTTTGGTCATCCGTTTCAAGTCGGCGATCAAGAGCCATTTCGCCAAAATGTTTCTGGAAAGCCCGGTCGGTACGGCGCTCATTCAAAGTTTCCAGCGGGGAACGACCGTGATGAACTTGAATCCGGCGGATGTGGCGGAAATGGAATTGCCTCTGGTACCCGAAAACAAACAACAAGAATTAATACAGCGATATACCCAGGAGAAGGAACGATATAAAGAAGTTGTACGGGAAGCGGCTAACCGCTGGGAACGAGTGAAAAATCAGTTATACGAGCAACTCTATTGAGGAGGAATTCTGGACAATGGCAACCGCGAATATCGGGTTTGAAGAAAAACTTTGGAGCATGGCTGATAAGCTACGTGGCAGCATGGATGCGGCGGAGTATAAGCATGTGGTACTCGGTCTTCTGTTCCTGAAATATGTTTCTGATGCATTTGAAGAGAAATACGAAGCGTTGAAAAACGAGCCATATGCCGATCCTGAAGATCGGGACGAATATGTGGCAGCGAACATTTTCTGGGTACCTAAAGAGGCGCGTTGGAGTCATATCAAGGATAATGCGAAAAAACCGGAAATCGGTCAAATCATCGACAACGCCATGATCGCGATCGAGAAAGAAAACCCGTCGCTGAAAGGCGTGCTGCCGAAAGATTACGCCAGGCCGGCGCTCGATAAAACCCGTCTTGGCGAAGTCATCGACCTATTCTCGTTCAAAGTCGGTGACGAAGAAAGCCGTTCGAAAGACGTTCTGGGCCGAGTATATGAGTACTTTCTTAGCAAATTTGCCAGCGCGGAAGGCAAGAACGGCGGGGAATTCTATACGCCGACAAGCGTTGTCCGGCTGCTCGTCGAGATGATCCAACCTTTCAAAGGTCGCGTGTACGACCCCTGCTGCGGTTCCGGCGGCATGTTCGTGCAAAGCGAAAAGTTTGTGGAAGAACATCAGGGGCGCATCGGCGATATCGCGGTTTATGGGCAAGAGTCGAACCCGACGACGTGGCGGCTGTGCAAAATGAACCTGGCGATCCGCGGCATCGACGGCAACCTAGGCGAGCATCATGCGGATACATTCCATAACGACTTACATAAAAATCTGAAAGCCGACTTCATTCTGGCGAATCCGCCGTTCAACATCAGCGACTGGGGCGGCGAACGGCTGGCGGAGGATGCGCGGTGGACGTACGGTGTTCCGCCGGCAGGTAACGCGAACTATGCCTGGATTCAGCATATTGTGCACAAGCTTGCACCGAGCGGTGTGGCCGGTTTCGTACTTGCGAACGGTTCTATGTCGACGAGCACGACGGCTGAATTTGAAATCCGCAGCAAACTGGTGAATGCCGATCTGGTAGATTGCATCGTCACCTTGCCGGGGCAATTGTTCTATTCAACACAAATCCCGGTTTGCCTTTGGTTCATCGCCAAGAACAAGGCCCCGCGGGGATGGCGGGATCGCCGCGGTGAAATCCTGTTCATTGATGCCCGCAAAATGGGCCACATGGTAGACCGGACACACCGCGAATTAAGCACGGAGGACATTCGGAAGATCGTTGATACGTACCATGCATGGCGCGGACAGCCAGAAGCCGGAACCTACGAAGATGTGAAAGGCTTCTGCAAAGCGGCCAAGCTCGCGGAAGTACAGGAGCACGAGTATATTTTGACGCCGGGCCGTTATGTTGGGATTGAAGAAGTGGAAGAAGACGACGAACCGTTCGAGGACAAAATGGCGCGGCTGACAGCGGAACTGGCGGAACAGTTCGCCAAGTCCCGGCAGCTGGAAGATGAGATTCGCAAGTGTCTTGGGGGGATCGGGTTTGAGTTTTAAATGGGAAACAAAAAAACTTGAAGATGTTTCAATAAATCTAAATAATAAACGTGTTCCTTTATCATCAAGGGAAAGAGAACAGTTGAAAAAGATATATCCATATTATGGTGCGCAGGGTATTATCGATTACGTTGATAGTTACATTTTTGATGGCGAGTTTTTGCTTATTGCAGAAGATGGAGAAAATTTAAAATCAAGAAAACAAAATATTGCTAATATTGCAAAAGGGAAGTTTTGGGTAAATAATCACGCCCATATTTTATTAAACAATAAGGATTCAGACCTCTACTACCTATATTATTATCTTAACAGTATTGATATTAGCGGATATATCACAGGATCCGTTCAACCCAAGCTGTCGAAAGCTAATTTAAATTCGATAAGAATATTGCTTCCACCTATACTAGAGCAAAAAGGTATCGCAAATATATTACGAGCTTTGGACGATAAAATTGAACTCAACAACGCCATCAACAAAAACCTTGAAGAAATGGCCCAAGCCCTTTTTAAACGTTGGTTTGTGGACTTCGAGTTTCCAAATGAAAACGGGGAACCGTATAAGTCTAGCGGTGGCGAGTTTGAGGAAAGTGAGTTAGGGCTGATTCCCAAAGGCTGGAGGGTTGGGAGAGCAACCGATATATTTGATGTACAGAGTGGAGGTACACCGAGGACGAGTACATCGGAATATTGGAATGGGGAAATTCCTTTTTTTACTCCAAAAGATTGTTCCAACTCTTCTTATGTAATCAACACAGAGAAAACCATTACTGAAGATGGATTAAACAATTGCAACAGTAAGTTGTACAAAATTGATACTGTATTTATAACCGCAAGGGGAACTGTTGGAAAAGTCGCACTTGCAGGTAGGGACATGGCGATGAATCAATCCTGCTATGCCCTTTTGGCGAAAAACGGCTATACCCAGAAGTACGTCTTTCATCAGACACAACAACTAATTAATGTTTTACGAAAAAACGCTAGTGGCGCAGTGTTTGATGCAATAACAGTTTCAACTTTTCAAAACTTGAAAACTATTTTGCCTGATACTGCACTGGTAATGAAGTTCGATGAGCTAGTCAATGAACTTTACTCGTTGATGCTTGAAAAATAAATGAAATTCAAAATTTGCAGCACATCCGCGACACCCTTCTCCCCAAACTGATGTCCGGTGAGATCCGTGTCCCTGTCGAGCGGGATCACAGCGCTCCCGATCTGCCAATGGTTGCAGAGAGCAGTGCAATATACCAACCCTAACCCAAAGGAGGTGCAACGATGGCCTACTATACCACATCCTATACCGAAAGCGACCTGGAGCAGGCTGCATTGGAATGGTTCGAGGAACTGAACTACGAGAAAGCTTACGGTCCGGACATTTCCCCCGAAGGTGAGTATCCCGAACGGCAATTTTACCATGACGTCATCCTGAAAGACAGGCTGCGCGATGCATTAATTCGCATAAATAAACGTTTGCCGCGCGAAGCCATCGAGGAAGCGATCCGCATCATTGAAGTGCCGCGCAGTCCGAGCCTCCTGATCAACAACAAGGCGTTCCAGAAAATGATCACCGATGGAATCGATGTTCAGTATAGAGCGGCTAATGGCGAATATCCGACGGAAAAAGTATGGTTGTTCGACACCGACCCGGACCGAATCGGTAACAACGATTTTCTTGTCGTCAACCAGTTTACCGTCGTCGAGAATCAGGGGGAGAAGCGCCCGGATATTGTGGTGTTCGTGAACGGCTTGCCGATCGCCGTACTCGAGTTGAAAAGCGCCTCCAACGAAGAAGTCGGGATCAGCGACGCCTACAATCAGATGCAATCGTACAAAAGCGCCATACCATCCCTGTTTACCTACAACTCGTTCCTCGTTATCAGTGACGGCGTGAATGCCAGGGTCGGCACGCTGACAGCGAACGAAGACCGCTTTATGATGTGGCGCACGATCGACGGCGATGACGTGGCCCCCTCCTCCCTGCCCCAGCTCGAAGTGCTGATTAAAGGGATGTTTGAAAAAGCCGGCTGCTCGACATCATCAAGCATTTCGTGCTGTTTCAGACCGACGGGGAGCATCTGTTCAAAATATTGGCCGGATACCACCAATACCACGCTACCAACAAAGCGATTGCGAGCACGCAGCGAGCGACGATGGATGAAGGGGACCGCAAAATCGGTGTCATCTGGCATACGCAAGGCTCCGGCAAAAGCTTGTCCATGGTATTCTACGCGGGCAAACTCGTGCTGACGTTGAACAATCCGACGATCGTGGTTGTGACGGACCGGAATGACCTGGACGATCAGCTGTTCAGCACGTTCAGCAAATCGAAGGACTTGCTTCGGCAGACGCCTCAGCAAGCGGAGAACCGGGCGCATCTGCGTCAACTCTTGTCGGTGGAGTCGGGCGGGATCATTTTCACAACGGTACATAAGTTCACCCCCGAAGAAAATGAAGGCAAGTATCCTGTGCTGACGGAACGCCGCAACGTCATCGTGATCGCAGACGAGGCGCATCGCAGCCAGTACGGGTTTCAGGCGGAAATGGTCTCCGGGGATGATGAAGCGACAATCAAGTACGGCTATGCCAAGTATATGCGCGATGCGCTGCCGAACGCTTCTTTTATCGGTTTTACCGGAACACCGGTAGAGCTGACGGACAAAAATACGCCTGCCGTCTTCGGGGACTACATCGATATTTACGATATGACCCGTGCCGTAGAAGACGGAACAACGGTCAAAATCTATTACGAAAGCCGCATTGCTCGCCTGGAGTTGTCGGAGGCAGAGCGCCCGGTCATCGACAGCGAGTATGAGGAAATTACGGAGTATCAGGAATACACCCAGCGAGAACGTTTGAAGTCGCGTTGGGCCCGGCTTGAAGCGTTGGCGGGTGCGGAGAAACGGGTCAAGAAAGTCGCACAGGATATCGTCGAACATTTTGAGCAGAGGCAGAAAGCCGGTTTCGGCAAAGCGATGATCGTCGTGATGTCGCGGCGGATTGCCATTGATATGTACAAAGCGATTGCAGCGCTCCGACCGGATTGGCACAGCGACGACGACAACGAAGGCAAGATCAAAATCGTCATGACCGGAAGTTCCAGCGACCCGGAAGAGTGGCAACCGTTTATCGGGAACAAGCGGCGCCGTGAACATTTGGCGAAACGGATGAAGGATGTGAACGATCCACTACAGATCGTGATTGTCCGCGATATGTGGCTCACCGGGTTTGACGTGCCAAGCATGAATACGATGTATATCGACAAGCCGATGAAAGGCCATAACCTGATGCAGGCGATCGCCCGCGTAAATCGGGTATTCCGCGACAAGCCGGGCGGTCTGATTGTCGATTATATCGGGATTGCGGATTTGCTGAAATCAGCGCTTCAACAATATACGGAAAACGACCGAAAAACCGCAGGCATCGACACGGACCAAGCCGTTGATTTCATGCTGGAAAGGCTGCAGCTCATTCGCGAACTGCTGCATGGGTATGACTACCGCAAATTTGCTTCGGAGAAAGCATCCGAACGCATGAAAGCGATCGTCGAGACGGTCGACTATGTTCTCGGGTTGGGTGAAGAAGGCAAGCGGAACTTCCTGAATTGGACGACGGAATTGGCGAGAGCCTTCTCGCTCTGTGCGACGACCCGCGCTGCGGAGGAGGTCAATGTCGAGATCAGCTTCTTCAAAGCGGTTAAATCTGGTATTATCAAGCTGATAACGGACGAAAACAAGAAGAAAACGACGAAAGAACTCGACGCCGAATTGAATCAGCTGATCTCGAAGTCGGTCGTATCCGATGAAGTGGTCGATATTTTGGAAGCGGTAGGCTTGCAGAAACCGAACATTGCGATATTATCGGATGAATTCCTGGAGCATGTGCGCGGATTGAAGCAGAAGAACCTGGCGGTGGAGCTTCTCCGCAGGCTGCTTCAAGGGAAAGTGAAGGCTGTATCCCGGACCAGTATCGTTCAATCGAAGAAATTTTCCGAGATGCTGGAGGAAGCCATCCGGAAATACAACAACCGCACCATCGAAACGACTCAGGTCATCGAAGAGCTCATTCAGATGGCCAAAGAGATGAACGCGGCTGTTAAGCGCGGCGAAGATCTCGGTCTAATCAAGGAAGAACTGGCCTTCTATGACGCTCTAGCTTCGAACGAATCGGCCAAAGAACTAATGGGCGATCTCATGTTGAAGCAGATCGCACACGAACTGACCCAAGCGATAAAGAGCAACATCAAGGTCGACTGGACGCTTCGCGAAAACGTGCGAGCACAGATGAGAATTACGGTTAAGCGGCTGCTGAAGAAATACGGTTACCCGCCTGATTTGGAGAAGATGGCGATTGATCTGGTGCTTCAACAGGCGGAATTGATGGCACAGGCGGAGACAGAAGAATTTAAATATTAACTGACATCGGGGCGTAACTGACATTAGATTATTGGTTACGCCCTTTTATTTTCGGGAGGGTCAATATTTTATGTCTGAAAAATTTGTTTCGTTGTAATGGGCTATGGAGTTAAAACGGATTATTCAACGGGCAGAGATCTTGACTTGGATAAGACATACCGCAATATAGTCAAGCCTGCAGTCGAAGAAGCTGGCCTGAAGTGTATTCGGGCCGATGATTTAAAACACTCAGGGATCATTGATGTGCCTATGTACTATTACTTATTTGCTGCTGATGTTGTTGTAGCGGATTTGTCCGCATACAATCCTAATGCTTTTTATGAATTAGGCATCAGACATGCACTGAAACCGTATACAACAATCGCAATAGCAGAGAAAGAGCTTAAGTATCCATTTGATTTAAACCACATCGTTATTCGTCCTTATGAACATTTAGGTAAAGGTATAGATCATGATGAGGTTGTGCGGTTCCGTGGCGAACTTAAAGAGGCAATAGAGCAAATCTTAAGTACTCCTAATATCGATAGTCCTGTTTATACATTTTTAAATGACTTAACACCTCCAGCCTTGCGCAAAGCACCAGATATAGATGCTTCAAATCCAAGAGACTCATTAAGCTCAATCTTGGATTTTGCCCAATCTGCCTTAGATAAAAACGATTTTTTGGGTGCTAAAAGTTTATTTCAAGCAGCTTTGGTGATAGACCCCAATAGTACATTTATCAAACAGAGAATCGCACTGTCAACTTATAAGAGTAAGCATCCGGATGTTCTTACATCGTTATATGAGGCCTATGACGTATTACAAACACTTGAACCTCAGGTTACAACAGACCCTGAAACTTTGGGACTTCTTGGAGCTGTTTGTAAAAGACTATGGGAATCAACTGAAGATAAAGCTTGGTTGGATAAATCGATTTTTTATTACGAGAAAAGCTTCTACATTAAAAATGATTATTATAACGGGATAAATTATGCGTATCTCCTTAATGTAAGAGGTAACATTAGTGACAAGATTAATGCTATTGCAGATTATGTGCTGGCAACTAGAGCGCGGCAAAAAGTTATTTCAATTTGTGAGTCATTACTTGAGTACAACTTTGAAAGCAGAGGCGACAGATATTGGATACTCGCTACGCTAGAAGAAGCTTATTTTGGCATTGGAGATCAAGTAAAATATTCGGAAACAAAAGCGCGTGCTGAGTCAATAGTAATTGGAAAATGGCAAAGGGAAACTACTGAAGAACAAATAGGAAAATTAGCAGCATTATTAGCAAAATCACCATTTTAATACGGAGGGCATTATGACTAGAATTTTTATATCCCATAAGAAAGAAGATTCTGATCAAGCTGAAAGTATTGCTTTCCAGCTTCGTCGAAGCGGAATAAAAGTATACTTGGATGTGTTAGATCCTCATTTGCAAAATAGCAGTGAGGAACTTACAAAATATATTCAAAACAGATTAAATCAATGTACCCATTTGTTGGCGGTTCTTTCATACAATACTAGACTTTCATGGTGGGTACCATTTGAAATAGGCATCGCTACTGAAAAAATGTATCCTATTTCAAGTTATCTTACAACCGTGTTAAAGAGTGATATCCCCGAATATCTGTGGAAATGGCCTGTATTAAGGAACTCAGAAGATTTACAAAAATACATTTCGTTATTAAGTAAATCCTCTACTATTCTGTTAAATGAAGAAAAGAAGCACTGGGAGTTCTCCTCCAAAGGGGTTCCACAGAATTATGCAGATGCTTTTCATAGAAGGTTAAAAATAAACCTTGGACAACCTTAAAAAGCGAGGGATGACTATGGGGTTACCTAGAACTTTTATTGGATTCAGCAGTACAGATATTCATTACTATAGACTAATGCAAGCGTGGAAGCAGAATGAGAGAATTGATTTTCATTTTACAGACTGTCAGTTACATTCTGAGATTGATTCCGAAAATGAAGCATATATAAAACGTCGTTGCCGGGAACGTATTAATATGGCGGGATACTATATCATGCTTATTGGTGAGGATACTCGATACAAGCATAAGTATGTTCGGTGGGAAGCCGAAGTCGCTAAAGAAAAGGGATGCACAATAATCGGGGTAAATCTTAATAAATCAAGAAGTTTTGATAATGAACGGACTCCTGCAGTTATAAAAAACATTGGTGCTGTTTTCGTTACATTGCATCCCAAAATAATTAAGTACGCACTTGAAAACTACAAAATGAAGGATTCAGGCGATTATGTTTATAAAGATTCTTTATATCAGGAACTGGGCATAGTTTAGATCGATAGTACTACTACAATGAATAAGCAAGATATACCATCATAATTCATAATAGTGGAGGTTGATATGGTGAAGGTATTTCTTTCACATTCGAGTAAAGATAAAGTCATAGTCGAAAAAGTTTGGAGCAGATTGAGCCCTAAATGCTCGTGGTTAGATAAAGTAGAGATTGACACTGGAGAAATAATATTAGAGAAAATTTCAAACGGAATTGAAAAGGCAACAGATTTTTTGTTGTTTTGGAGCGAATATGCAGCTAAATCGAGTTGGGTGAGACTCGAGTTACATATGGCTTTTATTCGTTATTTGGATGATAATGGTTGTAGATTACGAGTGGTTTGTCTCGATGAGACAGAATTGCCTCTATATTTGCGTCCATTTCTTTTCATGAAACTCGGCGAAAATATAGATGAATTTCTGCAAAATCTTGAAAGTATGTTATTAACAAGGGCTGAATCAAGAGCAAGGAGATCGAAGTTTGTTAATAGAACAAATGAATTAGGTAGGATTGAAACGGCAATTGATGACGATGATATTAGAATAATTACTTTATTTGGAATCCACGGAATTGGAAAAAAGTCAGTAGTAAAGAGAGTGAAGGATATACTTTTTGAAGAGGCTAATTTTGTGGGTATACAAGTGAAGCCAGGTTTAGATCTTGTTGCACTCTCGTTAGAATTAGCTTCAAAGGCTAAAGAAACTATACCACCACTCTTTAAAAATGAAATGGAAGTAAAAAATTCCTCGCAAAAGTCATAGAAATACTTCATTCTAAAGGATTTATTATTGCGTTTTTTGATATTCAATATTGGTTAGAAGAAGAAGGGGATCTTGGAAAGGAATTAGAATTCCTTTTTGAATTAGTTCAGGGGACAAGTGCATTCCATAAAAGACCACTATTTTTTACAACCACAAGGCACTTAGTTTTGGGTATGGAATTTGCGAAGTACCACCAAACGATCCGCCTAGAGGCTATAAATGAAGACCATCTAGTGACTATTATTAATAATAATTTGGAGATTCAGACTGGAAGAACAGAGGAAAAAGAAAAAATAATACCTATAGCAAGAATGCTGTTTGGCTACCCACTTGCTGCAAGAATTATAGCATCAATGATCGATAAATATGGGGCAGAACATTTAATAAATTTCCCATCAGAGATTGTAAATTTAAGGGTCGACATTGCTAAATATTTATTGGGTGAAATTAAATTATCTCATAATGCAGTAAGGCTTCTCGAGACAATCTCTCTTGTAGACGGTCCTTTACCAGGTGAAGATATTGCACAAGTTCTAGAGTTTGATGATGAATTATTTAGAAGTACTGTTGATGAGGCGCTTTCAGCTGGATTGATAACTCATGATGAAGGTTTCTTCAAAGTACACCCCTTAGTTCAAGATTATTATTTTAGAAGCATTTCAAATGGTGCAGGTTTCTCGGAATTTGCAGGAAAAGTGGCTATAATTGCAAAAGAAAGGTTACAGAGTTTTCAAGTTGGCAGTCCGTTTCACTCCAAACTATTGCCTTGTGTATTTAGATTAGTAGCTCTTTCTGGAGATTATAAAGAGGCAATTTCTCTAAGAAGTGACTTACTCGGTTACCTTGGGCAAGTTGTGAAAGATTTATATGATAGTAGAGAGTATAAATTGGCCCTCCAATATGCTGAACTGATTATTGGAAATAACCCTGATAATTGGAATGTCAGACTTTATTCTGCTCGCTGTTTAATACGGTTAGATCGAGCCCATGAGGCTGAACCAGTTTTGTTACAAATGAACAAAGAAAGACCAAAGGATGTTACAGTTCTTCATGCTTTAGGTAGGCTTGAAATGTCAAGAAATCAGTGGGAACCGGCATTAAAGTGGTTTTCCTTGGCGATTACTGAACGTGGCGATCATCTACCTAGCATTAGAGATTCAGCCGAATGCTATTACCAATTGGGTGACTTAACTCAATCAGAAGGTTATGTGAGGCGTGCCAAAGAGATTGATGCAATGAATCCGTTTGTCTTACAAGTGGAATCAAAAATATTTGAAGAACGAGGGGATTATGACTCCGCTTACTATATTATGAGCAGGGCATTATCATTAGATAAAAATAATCCCTCATTTAATCATCGGATGGGAAGGATAGCTGAATTAAAGGGGGATACGGATGCTGCTAAGGAACACTATACTATGGCGATTAAAACAGATAGTAAATTCTTTGAATCAAGATTGTCATTGGTTAATTTAAAAATCGATTTGTTTGAATTTGATGGTGTAGAAGATGAGTTAGATGCTTTAGAGAAAATCGTACCAGGTAGAAAACAAGATGTACTTAGAAACGTTAGGGCAAAATTCCTCATCAATTATAAAGATGATTTAAATACTGCAGCAAAGCTTGTTGATATTAACATAAAATACAGTCGGGAGCCCCACAGTTTTGCCATAAGAGCACGAATAGAAATCATGAGAAGCGAACTTCAGAGATCACTTGGTTATTTTGCACTATCTGAACAACATATAAAAAATGCTCTTCAGATAATAAGTAGCGGTAAAGAAATTTTTGGCGATAATAAGATGAGCCTTTTGCATAATTT
>NZ_BOVJ01000134.1 GCF_018403665.1 Paenibacillus cisolokensis | reverse complement strand
AAAATCGATATAGTTGACGCCAAGCTGGTCTTTGAACATCTTGCTGATATAGAACGGGCTGAGATCGACCATTTTGCCGATCATTTCGAGCGAGATGTTCTCATGGGAATGATCCATAATATATTGCCTGATGCGCTGGATCGTATCCGGCGCCATCCGTTCTTGCCGCTCGGCATATATCTGGCGCAAACGGTCGATGAGCAGACCGGTCTCGGCGCGCAATTGGCGGTAATCCTGCGCCTGAAAGGAGAACAACGGCGTCCGCGTCTCCATCCCCATCTCGCTGAGCACCCGCGATACGATCCACAGCTTCTCGAGCGCCCGCTGCTGCGCTTGCAGCAGACTGGCGCCTTCGTTCTCGCAATGCCGGATGACATCCATAACGATCCGGCGGACCTCCTCCCACTCGCCGAGCCGCACATGGTCGAGAAACTGCCGCTCCTGCTGTCTGGCATGCTCTCCGTCCTGCACCTCCCGTACGGCCGGCACATCCGCATAAAAGCGGTATTTGACCGGTAGCGTCAGGTCCGCCGAGGCGATCAGCGCCTCCTGGTACGATTGGCGAATCTGTTCCAGCGAATCGTACGCATTGCCGATGCCGACAAACCAGCCGCTGCGGTCGCCGGTTCCGGCCACGGCAAGGATGCTGCGCGCCAGCGTCACCGCCTGCGAACGGTACGATTTTCCGGATCCCGGAATACGATAATCGGCAGCTGACGGCCATACAGCGCACCCACCCACATCGCGCCCAAACGGCGGACCGCTGTCTTGATCGCGCCGTACAGCGGTTCGGAATCGGGCGGCAGCATGACCAGCATGACGAAGGTTTCGTTCGATGGCTGGATGTCCAGCAGTCCGACCAGCTCGTCCAGATGGACTTCATGCACATGGTCGAACAGCAGCTGGGTGACCACGTCGGTTTCCGCCAGCGGAAGCGCCTTGAGCAGCTTGTCCTGCTGCTGCCTGCGCTCTTCCTCGAGCAGGCGCTCCGCTTCGATCTGATTCAGCACTCTGCCGACCGTATCGATAATTTCGCTGGCTTTGCTCGGCTTGAGCAGGTAGTCTTTCACGCCCAGCGTGATCGCTTGCCGCGCGAATTCGAAGGTGTCGTAGGCCGTCACCATGACAAACTTGGTCTCCGGATAGTCGGCGCTGATGCGCTCGACGGCTTCCAGACCGTTCATGCCCGGCATCTTGATGTCCATCAAGACCAGGTCAGGCCGGAATTCCTCCATCATCTCGACCGCGATCCGACCGTTCTGGGCCTGCCTGATGACCAGCTCCGGGTAACCTTTGTGCAGTATGGCCTGCAGCCCGTCTCGTTCAATCTGTTCGTCATCGACGATCAAGACTTTGATCATGACTTTCGGCACTCCTTGCTTTCGGAATTTTGAGTATCACTTTGGTGCCGCCGCTCCCTGGACTCTGAATATCGATCACATCCTCCAGGCCGTAAAACAGCCGCAACCGCTTGACGACGTTGCCGAAGCCGATTCCCGTCGAATGCCCTTCGGAAGGGACGGTCTTTTCCTCCAGAATCTGCTTGATCTTCTCCTCCGTCATCCCCGGCCCGTCGTCTTCGATCTCGATGACGATCCGCTCTGTGCCGTCCCGGACCCGGAACCGGATCGTTCCGCCTTCCTCCATCGGCTCGATGGCGTGAATGACCGCGTTCTCGACGATCGGCTGCAGCGTAAGCCCCGGAATTTGCACATACAGGCACCGCTCGTCAATCTCCGTATGGAAGCGCAGCCGGTCGGTAAATCGGGTGCGCTGGATCTGCATATATTGCCGCAGCACGTTCACCTCGTCATACAGCGTAACGCTCCGGTCCAGCCGCTTCAGGTTGTAGCGCAGCAGTCCCGCCACGTTCACCAGCAGGTCGCTCGTCTCTTCGGCGCCTTCCAGATACGCCTTCTTGGATAGCGTGTCCAGGGTGTTGAACAGAAAGTGCGGATTGATCTGGCTCTGCAGACTAAGCAGCCGGCTTTCCTGCAGCAGCAGCCGGTTCTGCTGCAGTTCTTTTTCGAGCTGCGCTTTTTCCTGGATTTCCTGAATCAAATTATTGATGTTGATGCGCATGCGGTCGAACATCTGGGCGAGATAGGCGATTTCATCCTTGGAATCGACCTCGATTTTCAGGTCGAACCGCCCTTTGGACAGACGGTTGGCCGCTTGCGTCAATTTTTCACCGGCCTCGTAATGCCGGACGAGAACCAGTACGTAAAGAGCAGCAGCAGACACGTAATCAGAAGCAACGCCCAAATACCCAGCCGGTTAAACGCTTCCGACTGTGCAATGATGTCGCGGTAAAAACGTTCGTACGTTTTCAGCTCGGTATCGAGCAGCGTCAGGCTCATCTCCGAGATATAGTTGGAGATGCTGGTGGCCTCGGTAAACACCTGTGCGGCGGCCACGGTATCCTGCTCCTCATGCAGCAGCAGCGAACGATCGGTGGTCTCGACGAGGCTGTCAATCAGGTTCACATAGCTGGTCAAGGTAAAATCGTTCTGCGCATTGCGCAGCTCCATGACGCCGTTCCTGGCCTCCAGTATGCCGGCTTTGCTCCGATCCAGGCTGGCCTTGTTGGCTTCCGTCGACGCAAGCAGGTAGTTGTTCATGTCGACAATGATCTTCTGGCTCGCGCTTGCCGCTTCGTGAAGCTGCAAATAGCGCTGCAGAATTTCATTATATTGATGCTGGGTGCGCTGGTTGTAATAAGTAAGCGCTGTCCAGATTGCGGCCATAAAAAACATCACGACAGCGACAAGCAGCCAGATTTTCTGCTGAATGCTGTTCATGGCGCCTCGACCGCTTTCACCATTTCGATTCCGGTAAAATAGCCTTCCGCATCCAGCGGCACCGTTTTGCCGCTCAGCCAGCCGATCATCCGTTCGACGCTCACTTTCCCCATCTCCTCCGGCGACTGCCGGATCATGCCGTCCAGCTTGCCGGACGCCAGCAGCGTCTGCGAATGGGGACTGTCGTCAAACGAATAAATATGATACGGCTCGATGCGCGATCGCCTGCCGATCTCCTGCAGCATCGCTTCCGCGATATTCGCGTTGATCGCGATGAAGGCGTTTGCATCCGGCACCTGATTCATTAATTCCTGCGTCGTGGCCACAACCCGCTCCCACGATTCCGGCGTCTCCGCGTATACGGTCTGAACGTCGGGCACATCCGCGAGCACATCCTGGATGCCGCTAAGCCGCTGCTGCTGGTAATATTCTCGATAATTGTCGCTCATCAGGATGACCTTTGCCCTGGAGCCAAGGTCTGACAGCAGCTGCTCCGCGATCATTTTGCCGGCTTTGTACTGGTCCGAACCGACATAAGTTTTGCGGAGGCTCTTCTCCATCGGCACGTCATGGGCCACGGTAATGACCGGGATTCCGTAAAAAGCCGCTTTGACTTTAGTCAGATTTTCGAATTCTTCCGTATCCAGCCCCTGCACGATTATGCCGTCCACTTTGGAGTAGATCGCGACCTCAAATAAACGGAGAAATTCGGTCTGATTGTTGCCGTAGCTGCCCCACACCTCAAGACTCGCCCCTTCCTTGCGGGCTTGTTCGAGCGCGCCGGCGGCCACCCTGTCCCAAAACGGCGTTTCCAGTTCATGCGTGATCAGGACAAGACGGTATTGCGCCGCTTCCGTCCCGGAAGACGAAGGCGGCTGCCAGTCGGAGCGAAACGCTTTCTTCGCGGATACGAAGGTGAAATAAGAAAGAATGGCGCATATGCAGATGAGCGCGACCAGGACTTTTTTCCGCAAAAGAGCATCTCCTTACCCATAAACTATCTCCATCATATTCGATTCGACAACCCATGTTCAATATGGGGTTGCTGCCATGACCGCGTACGGCATGTCATGATGGGCAGCCGGCACCGGAAAATTTTACTCAACCATACGGTTTTACGAGGGGGTCGGCGTAAAAAGTGAAATAACCAGCCCTGGCCGGGCTGGTTATTTCACTTTTAACTAGGGAATACCTATTTTACATTCATGTAACGATCATACGCATCCTCATAGATCTTGATCAATTGCTGAAGACCCATATCGTTCAGTTTGTTCACGTACGCGTCCCAATTTTCGTCAATGCCGCCTTTCGTTACCCATTGGGCACGGGTGCTGGCAATGTAGTTGTTAATATCCACAGTCAGGGTGGGGAACTGCTGGTATTCTTCTTCCGTATACATCACTTCCGGGAACGGCTGCGTCACATATTCCGCGCCAAGCTTGTCGAGCTCCAATTTCAGTCCGTCTCCGGTCGTCGGATCGAGCTTGATGTTTTTCTCAAAGCTCGGACTTACATATTTGGGGCCGAAATCCCGAAGCGATTTTTCCCAGTACCATGCGTCCGCGCTCGTGCCCTCAGGCGGAGCCATGAGCGAGTAAGTGCCGTCGTCGTTCTTCTCGATGGAGGTGCCGATGGCGCCCCAGAAATTCTGAATGCTGGCTTCGCCGGTATAGAACTGATCGATCCAGCGGGCCGTCACTTCCGGATATTTGTTGAAGGTCGTAATCAGCACCTCGTTGCGCCGGAAGCTTAAGCCGTCCGGGTCGCCCTCCTGATAGCGCTCTCCGTCCGGACCGGCAATGGGCGCAATCGTTTCATATTGATCGCTCCATTTGCCGAAGACGGCGTCGGGCGTCCATTGATAAGAGAATCCGATGAGCGGCGCATCCGGATTTTGCCGCTTCGCGCTCAGCATCGTGCCGTCCTGCGTGAAGGACTCCGGATCGATCAAGCCCTCCGCATACAATTTATGCACCCACTTCAGCCCTTCCTTATACTCCTCGGAAATCGGGAAGTAGACAGGCTTGCCGTCCTTGATCATCATATTGTTGACCCGCAGGTTGGTGATGCCGAAGGAGCTGAGGAGCCCCATCTCGATATCTCCCGTATTGCTGATCGGAATTTCGTCCGGCTTTCCGTTTCCGTTCGGGTCCTGTTCTTTGAATGCTTTAAGCACAGTATAGAGTTCCTCGATGTTCGTCGGAGCTTTCAGCCCCAATTTGTCGAGCCACACTTTATTGATGACGGGTTGATGCGCCGATTTCGGACGCGACGGCAGCCTCGCGGGCAAAGAATAGATCTTGCCGTCCGGGAACGTGCTGATTTTCCTCATCACCGGCGTTTCTTCCATCGCGGCTTTCAGATTGGGCATATATTCTTCGATGTATTCATCCAGCGGGCGGAAGTAACTTAAATTGTTGATAATATCCGCATCCCCGAACGCCAAATTGCCGATAATGACATCCGGAAGTTTGCCGCTTGCCAGCATGACGGATTTCTGTTCTCCCCAGTCGTTGGAGGACATGACCTGCCAGTTGATTTTGACATTGGTCTTTTTCTCCAGCTCCTGCAGCCAGGTGTTTTCCTTGAAGCTATCCCCCATGTTTCCCCAGCGAACCGTCAATACGTCCAGCGTAATCGGTTCGTTCACGAGCGGCAAGCCCTCTTTATTGAATGCGCTGCCTGCATTGGAATCGGCGGATTCCTTGGCCGGGCTTTTGCAACCCGCAAGGACGAAGGCCAGCGTAGAAATAAGGAGAAGGCTGATCAGCGCTTTTTTCATGACGATTTTGGAATGTTCCCCCACGGCAATATCCCCCTAAAATAATTTTTCCCATTTCATTCACATGGTCGTTGCTTTATTGCTTCACGGCGCCGATCATCACCCCCTGATTGAAATACTTTTGTACGAACGGATAGACGCACATGATGGGGATCGTCGAAATAATGATGACCGAATAGCGCAGCAAATTGGCCAGTCGCATGGCGATTTCCGCAGCTTCGCCTGTTCCCATATTCGACTGCATCTGATTGGTGATCAAAATATTGCGCAAAACGAGCTGCAGCGGATACAGGTCCTTATCGTTCAAATAGATCAGCGCATTAAAATAAGAATTCCAATGGCCGACTGCGATCCATAGCGCCAGCACGGAAATGATCGCTTTCGACAGCGGCAGAACGATCAGCAGATAATACCGAAGGTTTCCGCAGCCGTCGATTTGCGCAGCCTCCCATAAATCGGCAGGGATACTGTTCTGAAAAAAGGTCCGTGCCACGATAATATCGAAGACGCCGACGGCAAACGGCAAAACCATCACTAAAAACGTGTCGTACAGTCCGAAATCGCGAATCGTTAGAAACGTCGGAATCAGGCCGCCGTTAAAAAACATGGTAAAGATAAAGAACAGCGTAATGGCTTTGCGGCCGAACAGGTCTTTTCTCGATAACGCGTACGCCGCCGAAAGATTGACAGCCAATCCGATTGCCGTGCCGACGGCCGTATACAGGATGGTGTTCTTGTAGCCGATCCATATATTGGCGTGATTCAGCAATTCCTTATAGCCGTCGAGCGTAAAGCCTTTGGGAAAAACCAAACCTGCCCGTTCCCGACTGCGGAAGGATCGCTGAAAGAGGCGATGATGATAAAGTAAAGCGGGTATATGGTGATGATGAGCACGATTGCCGCCCAAATATAAAGCAGCACTTCCAGGATGGAATCGGAAGACCGTTTCATCGTGATTGCCGTTCTCGACACATTCCCCCTCCTCCTGTTACCAAAGACTTTGTTCGCTGTACTTTCTGGATATCCGATTGACCATGATCAGCAAGATGAAATTAATGACGGTGTTGAACAGGTTGACGGCCGAAGAGAAGCTGTACTGGGCGCTCAACAGACCGACTTTGTACACATAGGTCGAAATAACCTCGCTGCCCGTAATGTTCAGGTTGTTCTGCATCAGATACGCTTTTTCAAATCCGACGCCCAGCAGCCCCCCGACCCGCAGGATAAGCAGGGTAATGGCCGTCGGCATCAGCATCGGAAGGTCGATGTTCCAAATATTTTGCCATCGGCTCGCGCCGTCCACCTTGGCCGCCTCATACAAACTCGGATCGACCGCCGACAGTGCCGCAAGAAAGATAATGCTGTTCCATCCCGTCTGCTGCCACACATCGGACCATACGTACACACTGCTGAACCAACCGGCTGAGCCCATCAGGTTAGGCGCTTCGGCCCCGAACAATCGAAATAGGTTTCCGATCAAACCGTTGCCCGGGGAGAGCAGAATCAGCATCAGTCCGACGAGAACGACGGTGGAAATAAAATGCGGCATATAGGTTACGGTCTGAAAGAACCGTCTGAACCAGTTTTGCCGCATCTGATTCACGAGCAGCGCAAAGATGATCGGAATCGGAAACGTAGCAAAACTGTAAAGGCTGATGTACAGCGTATTTTTAATCGTTAATTCGAATTGATAAGACTGAAAAAACTTTTCAAAGTGCTTGAAGCCTGCCCATGGGCTCCCCGTTATCCCTAATACCGGGCTGTAGTCTTTAAATGCGATGATCACGCCGTACATAGGTATATAGGTAAAGAGAAGGAGCAGTACGACGGCCGGCAACAAAAGCAGATACAAGCCCCAGTTCCTTCCGATCCTTCTAAAGGCGCGTTGGATGTCGACGCCGGATTGACCGCTTCGCAACAAGTGTTCCCCTCCTTCAAATTCCGCGTTGCTATCTTTCTGCCGTGTCTTTGCGCAATTTTTATTATAAATGCGCATCGCATTGCGATTTGGACCTTCTCCAGGCGCTATTCGGACATTTGCCGTCCCGTTTTTCAAGGAAAACAGGCTTCGGCCCATGCCGGAGGCAGGCTGCATGATCGAATCCGGACCTTCCCTGGCCCTTTCCGGATCTTCCGGACGAGGCAAGCCCGGATCGTCTTGTTTTTCCCCGCATCGTCTTTATAATTAAGTAATTGAAACGACATGAAGCACCAGAAGCGCTAAAAAGGAGTCCTGCAAGGGCCAATGTCCAAAACTGTAAAAAACAAGATGTACTCCATCAAGCACTACGTAAAAATGCTGCTCCTCATTTCGTTCATCACTTTAATTCTGGATTTAATCATCAGTTTCGCTTCCATCACCCTTGTCCAACAGCAATCCGCCCGGTATTTGCAGGATGCGGCCGATCTGTATATTAACCGTATCAACAACAACTTTTCCTATTTGAATCATTTTATGGGATGGACGCTTGCCAACGACGAAGATGTGGAGGTCATGACTTCAACGGTTGACTCCAATGATGCGGATTTTATAAAAGCGCAGCGCAACTTGTACAAACGATTTTCCGAGCTTCAGAAAAGCTTCGGACGGGAGTACAACTTCTTCATTTATTTGCGAAATAAAAATTTTCTGTTAAACTCCGCTCCGATGAACTTGTCGTTTCCCGAATACCAGGCTTTGAAAAAACAGATTACCGATTATGCGGAAGAAAAAATCATTTATGAAAAATTTTATTCCCAATGGACGACGATCGACCTCCATAACCGTTACTATATCATTAATATCGTGCCTTACTATGACAGTTATATGATCAGCCTGATTTCGGCGGATGATCTCATTCGCCCCTTGCGCGAAATCAATCTGGGAGGAAACGGTTTCGTCTCCTTAATGAATGAAAAGGAGAAAGGGTAACCAGACCGGTATCCAATAACGGCAAACTGCTGCTGGACGATCCGGACAAGTCGTCGCTTCTGGATCGCTTGCATATCGGAACGACCGTCAACAGGGCGTTTTCAAACGCGTCCTTCTACGTGAAGCTGGTCATTCAATTCGGAGCCTTCGAAAAATTATGATTGCCCAGCTGCTGGTCGTTCTTCTGGCCGTCATTATCGCCTGCAACCTGTGCTTTATTATGCTGTATTTTCAGAAAAAGGTGCTGAAACCGATCAAGAACTTCTCCAACAACCTCGCCATCCTGACGAACGACGGCGAACCGATCGATTTCAAAAGCAGCAAAATGGTCGAACTCGAGAAAGCCAACCGGCAGTTTATCGATCTGGTCACGCAAATGAAACAAATCAAGATCGATCTTTACGAACGCGAGCTGGAGAAGCAGAAAATTCAGCTGGATTACATGAAATTGCAGATCAAGCCTCACTTTTTTCTAAATTGCCTGACAACGATTTACAGTATGGCCCAAATGCAGATGCACGCGGAAATCCAGAACATGACGCTGTCGATTTCGAAATATTTCCGGTATATCTTTCAGAACGGTCAAGATTTCGTCAGACTGGAGGACGAAATCGAGCATGTGAGAACGTACCTCGAAATCCAGAAGCAGCGCTACCGCAATGCGTTCGATTATCGCATCGAGCAGGCGGAGCGAACGGCGGATGTGCGCATTCCGCCTCTAGTACTCCAGACGTTCATCGAAAATGCGATGAAATATGCGGTTTCGCGGGAACATGAGGTGCAGGTTGTGCTGACCGTAACCCGTCAGGTCGTAGAGGACGAAGAGATGACGGTCATTCGGATTTCCGATACCGGCCCCGGCTTTCCGCCGCCGGTACTGGACAGTCTGGTGAACGGACAACCGCTGGATCAGACCGAAGGGACGCGCATCGGCATTATGAATACGATTCAAAGACTGGAACATCTTTATCACAATAAAGCCCAAGTCCGCTTCTCCAACAGGGAAGGCGGAGGAGCATGCGTCGTCTTGTACTTGCCGGATCACCCGGAAGATCGATCAGGATTGGAGGGCGGCATATGAATGCCTTGCTTGTCGATGACGATTACTTTGTCGTAACCGCATTGGAAAAGAAAATTGACTGGCAATCGCTGCATATCGAAGAGGTGTATACGGCTAACAATGTCGCCCAGGCGCGGGAAATTATCCGGAATCACCCTGTGCACATTCTGATTTCCGATATCGATATGCCGCAAGGGAGCGGACTGGAGCTGCTGGCGTGGATTCGGGAGGAGAATTACAACATCCAGGCCATCTTCCTGACCAATTACGCCGATTTCAACTATGCGCAGAAAGCCATCGAACTGCAAAGCTTCGAATACTTTCTGAAACCGATCGAGTTCGACAAGCTGATGCTCATTATTCAAAAAGCGGTCGCAAGAGCCAAAGAACAGCAGAAAAACGAGAAAGCGATACAGGAAGGGTACTTCTGGCAAAAAATCAAGCGAAAATACGCGAGCATTTCTGGAGAAAACTGGTCAACGGGAGCATCTCGTTCCCTATGAAGCTGGCCGACATCGCGCATTCCATCGAAGAACAAAATCTCCCCTATCGCATGACGGATAATTTTCAGCCTTTGCTCATCAATATTTTTCCGTATAACGGGAGCCTGGGCCAAGCGGATAAAGGCCTTTTCGATTTTGCGCTGCTCAATGTGCTGTACGAGTCGTTCCAGAACCCCGGTTTCTCCATCGAAACGATTCTGGAATACAAACCGTACAACTGGGTCGCCATCTTGAAATGGAGCTGTTCGCCGGATTCCCAAACGCTCGGCGAGCTTTGTTCGGCGTTTATTCCGAAAGCGAACCAATACCTGAAAGCTGACGCCTGCTGCAATATCGCCTTACCCGGCAGACTGGAAAACATCAGTCCGATCGTCAAGCAGCTGCTGAATATGAATGAAGAAATTGTGAAATGCCGCAATCAAACCTTTTACGTGGAAAGCTTCAACCGTCATCACAAAGCGGATTACGTGCCGCCGAACTTGTCGCGTCTGGAAGAGCTGCTGAACCAGAATCGGCCAGACGCTTTTCTGAACGAGACAACCCAATATTTGAAAGCCAATTTAAATCATCAAGCGCTCGACATATCGGTCCTCAGCTTGTTTCGATTGGATATCGTGCAGCTTGTGTATTCCTTCCTCAAGACGAAAGGGATACAGGCGCATAAATTGTATACCGGCAGAATGAACGATCAATTGCTGGCGCACTCTTTGAATTCCGTCGAGGATATGGAGGAGTATCTCAAATATTTGGTCAATACCGCAATGGAGTACCGGGACTTCGCCGAACAGCCGAAATCGATCGTCGAACAAATCAAGCAGTATATCCATACGCATTGCGGGGACGATTTGACCCGAAACCATCTGGCCGAAATCGTCTATCTGAATCCGGATTATTTGGCCAGGCTGTTCAAGAAAGAGACCGGGGTTTCGTTGGGGAGCTATATTATTCAGGTCCGCATCGCGGCCGCCAAGCATTTATTGGAGACGACGCGGATGTCTATATATGAAGTGGCCAAAAAGGTGGGATACGCCAACTACTCCTATTTCTCAAAGCTTTTCAAACAAGAGGTCGGCCTTAGCCCCAACGAGTATAAACGAGGATCGAAGCTTTGACCGGGCTTTCGGGATGGAAGTTCCGAACAAGGAAGCCGCGGAATGAGTTCCGCCAAAGGGAATTCAAACCGCGGCTTCCGCTTTTGTCACCTTTTATGGGCGTTCGCCTTGATGACTTCTTCGCCGAATTTCAAGCATTCACCGCAAATCGAAACGCCCGGTCCCAGGGCCAATTCTCCGACTTCATCTTTGCTTCTGCGGCAAAACGAACAAGTGTCCACGTGTTCGGTATGGACGGTATTCGTAAGGTTTTTCTCTACAGCATGGTACAGCTCGTCAATGACTTTGGGTTCAATATAATCAAATTCCCCTTTTAATTTCAATGCAACAGTCGTGTAAGCGATAGCCATCCCTTCATAGAAACGTTGTCTCTCCAACGATTGACTGTTTTTGGTTTTTTCTTCGCATAACTGACTCAGCTTCTCCAATTCCATAATGACATCTTCGATTTTGGCCCCTCGAAATAGTTTCTTCCGAAAATCTTGATCCACCGCCATCACCCCAAATTCTTTTTGTATACAATTGTATACATTACTAATTATATTCGATACCTGTATGGAATGTTCCTGCTTTTTGCGCAACGGGCGGCCAAAACGAACTAAAATATGCCACATATACTTTAATTCCTGAAGCATTTCTTCGTAGTCCCCTCTGTCGCTCCAAAGTTCCGGATTGCGGTTCAAATCAACGGGCCGATCGGGATGAAAATGCATGGCCGCTTGGGCTTCGGATTTTCGGATTCTGGCGTACTGCGCAACATGCTCAATGGCCAAAAGCTGCGAGCTTGCCAACTCTCTCTTGCCTGTCATTTGCATCACCTTTCCCTATCCGAAACGCAAAAAAGGCGTTGAATTTCGAGCAAACGCGCATACCGTGCTTATCGGGTACATCATTGTACCAGATGGCAACCTTCCATATCAAGGAAATTGCCGATTCTTTTTTACGCGCGAATTGCCGGCTCAAAAGCAAAAGCAGCTCCCTTCAACGGAAGCTGCTTTTTTAACGATATTAAAGGATTAGCACATGAACTCTCGTTTTCCGTCCGTCCAAATGACGTTTTCCCCGTAATTTTTCCCCATTCGTACATCGCTTTCAGCACCGGCATCAAGCTCTCGCCATATGGCGCCAAAGAATATTCCACCCGCGGCGGAACTTCAGGATACACCTTCCGGCGGATCAGTTGATCCTCCTCCAATTCCCGGAGCTGGTTCGTCAACATTTTTTGGCTGATATGGGGAATCAGCTTTTTCAGCTCGCTGAACCGTTTCGTTCCTTCCATGCCCAGATGCCACAGTATAATTAATTTCCACTTTCCTCCGATGACGGCAAGCGTTAATTCTTTTTCGCAATTAATTTCCTTCAGATTGATGCGTTCCTTCACCTCGGTCGCCATGGCCTCGGCCCTCCTTCTGCATCCATTCCATTCAGTTTATTTTATACACTTGCTTCAAATAATAAACTAAATATAAATAAGATACAATCAGAAAAGTAAGGAAAGGTGGACGCAACGGGAACGATTTTCCCTTTTCTTTACTTTGCCGCGAGGGAAGGCAATTTATTCGATGACGACGCCTTTTCCACCGCATGCCCGCCGAATTCGCTCCGCAAGGCCGCGACGACTTTGCCGGTAAACGTGTCTTGCTCCAGGGACCGATAGCGCATCAACAAGGACATGGCAATGACCGGTGTCGCCGTTTGCAGCTCCATCGCTTCTTCGACCGTCCATTTGCCCTCGCCGGACGAATGCATGACACCTTTAATGTCGTCCAGCTTCGCATCCTTGGAGAAAGCCCGTTCCGTCAGCTCCATCAGCCACGAACGAATGACCGATCCGTGATTCCAGACGCGGGCCACTTTCTCGTAGTCGAATTCGAATCCGCTTTTCTCCAGCACCTCGAACCCTTCGCCGATCGCGGCCATCATGCCGTATTCGATGCCGTTGTGAACCATTTTCAAATAATGGCCGCTGCCGGCTCTGCCCGCATAAAGATATCCGTTCTCCACAGCCGTATCACGGAAAACAGGTTCCACCACACGCCAGGCTTCCGGATCTCCGCCCACCATATAGCAGGCTCCGTGCCGGGCGCCTTCCGTTCCGCCGGAGGTGCCGACATCCATAAAATGAATCCCGGCCTCCTTCAACTCGTTGTATCTGCGGATCGATTCTTTATAATGCGAATTTCCCGCTTCGATGACAATGTCGCCTTCGGACAAGAACGGCGTGATTTCCGCCAGCACGGAATCCACGACGGTATGGGGAACCATCATCCAAATGACTCTCGGCGTCTCAAGCGCGCGGACGAGCTGCTCCGGGCTGGCGGCGCCTCGGGCGCCGTACGCTTCAAGCTTCCGGACCGCATCCGTATGGATATCGTACGCCGTCACTTCGTGCTTATGATCGATCATATTGAGTGCGAGATTAAATCCCATTTTGCCTAACCCGATAAGTCCGATGTTCATTTGACGGCAACCTCCTCTAATCGTTGATCCTGTGAAGCGTCATCGAACCACCAATGAAATCCGTGCTCCTCCAGCAAAGCGCCGGCCGCTGCCGGGCCATTCGAGCCCGCCCGGTAACGATGAAGCGGCAGACGATTTTCTTCGAACGCATCCAGCACCGGCTGAATCCATTCCCAGGCGAGCTCCACTTCTTCCCATTGGGCAAAAAGGTGGCGTCGCCTTTCAGCGCATCGAACAGCAAGAGCTCGTAGGCTTCGGGCAATTGATCAGTCAGCATCGAGAAATCCATATGGACGGATTCCATGCGGCCGTTTTTGAGCGGGTTCTTGCCGTTTAGCTGCAGCGAAATTTTTCATCCGGATTGATTTGAATGATCAGCAGGTTCGGTACGGACTTCATGTCGGCGTTCCCGGACGATTCCCGCAGCGGGTCCTTAAACTCGACGACGATCCGCGTCGACTTTTCCTTCATTCTTTTGCCGGTGCGAATGTAGAAAGGGACTCCCTCCCACGTCGGATCGTCAATCCACAGACGGGCCGCCATGAACGTATCGGTCGTCGAAGCCGGATCGACACCGGGTTCTTCCCGGTAACCCGCTACGGCCTGATCTCCAATCTTCCCAGCCTCGTACTGCCCCCGAATTACATCATTCGCCGCATTTTCTTTCGAGATCGGCCGGAGCGACTGCAGCAGCCGGTTCTTCTGGCGGCGGATATCGCCTGTCGTCTTCTGCGTTGTGGTATGCATAGCTGTCATCAACAGCAGCTGCAGCATATGGTTCTGAAACATATCGCGGACAGCTCCGGCACGATCGTAATAAGCGGCCCTTTCTTCCACTCCGACGGTTTCGCTGGCCGTAATCTGCACGTTCGCAATGAATTGATTGTTCCACAGCGCTTTAAGAAAAGGGTTGGCGGAGACGAGCGTCTCCAGGTTTTGGACCATCGGCTTGCCCAAGTAATGATCAATTCGGTAAATTTCATCCTCTGCAAAGGCGCGGCTGAGCTGCTCGTTCAGCGCTCTGGCCGACTGCAGGTCGTGTCCGAACGGTTTCTCCACGATAAGCCGCTTCCAGCCTTTGCCGCCGCCCAATCCGCTCTCTTTGATATTCTCGAGCGTTTTGCAATAATCC
>NZ_BOVJ01000133.1 GCF_018403665.1 Paenibacillus cisolokensis | reverse complement strand
TGCATAATCGCAGGAATTTCCGCGTTTTAGTTATTTTACCCCCGAAAATACTGCACTTCTGCAGCTTTGTTCTTTTATTGGGTTTCTATCTTCCGGATGATAGCCGCCGCGGAGCCGAAGTCAAGCGATTTCGGGACAGGTGGCGGTTCATAGCGGGGTGGCGAGTGCGAATAGAGCCTTGGCCGCCATCCTGTTGTCTTTTGTTCTGTTGACGGTGCACCGTTAACGGCGCTCCGAAGCTAACGTGTAAAGAATCTCGGACCGGCAAACCGCCCTTAATGAAAAAGTATTGAAAATCATCCCATGCTCATACAATGTTTTTAACATTGACCGCAGCATTACTGTAAAACTTTAAAGTTAATGAATAAACGAGAGGTGGTAAGCAGCGCATAAAGACAACTTTCAGATGGACGACTTGTCGGCCCGGCTTCAAAACCTGAGATTAGGGGGATTTCCATGAAACGAACGAAAGCGCTTATATCGTCCGTGTGCTTGATCCTGCTGCTATCCTCGCTGCTGGTTGCCTGTTCCGGCGGAAATTCATCCGGCTCGTCCGGAGGGAAAGTGACGATTACATACTGGAATCTGTTCGGCGGCGGAGACGGTGCGATCATGAATGAGTTGGTCAAGAAGTTTAACGAGGAATACAAGGGCAAGATCGAAGTCAAAGCGTTGACCCAGGACTGGGGACAGTTCTATACGAAGCTGCAGACGGCGGTGTCGGGCGGCAACGCGCCGGATCTGGCCGTTTCCCACACGTCCAAGTTATCCGAGCTGGTCGGTCTCGACATTATCGCACCGCTCGACGATTATGCCGAAGCCTCCGGCATTGAATGGGCGGATTTCAATGACAACATGCTCGGCGCCACCGTCTTCGACGGCAAGCATTATGCGATACCGCTTGATGCGCATCCGCTCATCCTGTACTACAACAAAAAAATATTGCGCGATATGAATTTACTGGATGAGAACGGAAAGCCGAAGATCGAGCCGGGTCCGGACGGGTTCAAGAGCTTCCTGCAGCAGGTGAAGGATAAGGCGCCGGCGGGTGTGGTCAACATGCTGCTCGCTTCCGCGGGCGAAGATCCTTACCGGGTGTGGTGGGCGCTCTATAACCAGCTCGGCGGAACGGGCATGTTCGATGAGTCGGGCAAAAAGGTGACGCTGAACAACGAACAGGGGAAGCAGGCGGCCAGCTATATTGCCGGTCTGTTCGCAAGCGGTCTGGTGCCGAAAAATTTGCCGAAAATAGGCGAGACGTTCCAGGCGGGCAAAGGCGCCCTGTTGCCGACAGGCGTCTGGTTCACCGGCACGCTGGAATCGACGGAAGGACTTGAATTCGGCGCGATGCCTTTCCCGCAATTGTTCGACAAGCCGGCAACCTGGATCGACTCCCATACTTTTGTTGTGCCGGTTCAGAAGAAAGGTGTGAAAGAGGAAAAGGTGAAGGCCGCCCTGACGTTTGCCAAGTGGGTAACGGATCACGCGGCGGAATGGTCGAAAGCCGGGCATATCCCGCCGTCCAAAACCGCGATCGAATCCGAGGCCTTCAAGAGCATGCCGCTGCGGCAGGATTACCTTCAGGCCGGCAATGACGGCGTCTATTTGCCCCAGCATCCGAAGATGTGGCCGGCCAAGGATCAGCTCATCCAGTCGCTTGACACGATCTGGGCCGGCAAAGCGACGGTAGACGAAGGGCTGGAAGATGCCGTTCAAAATATGGAGAAGCTGCTGAATCGGTAAGGTGAATGACCGCCGGGGCTGCAAACCGCAGTCCCGGCAACTGAAGGAGGGAAACGATGAATACGGCTGCCGCATATGAGCGCGAACCTGCCGGCCCGGGCAGAGGCAGAAACAGGCGCAAGCTGTACAACGAGCTGCTGGGCGGCGCCTTTATCGCCCCATATATGATATTTTTCTGACGTTCTCCATCCTGCCGATCTTTTACGGGCTCTATGTCAGCTTTCATCATTGGACGCTGGCGGGCAAGGACGAATTCGCCGGATTGGCCAACTATACGTATGCGTTGCAGGATGCCGACTTCTGGGCATCGCTCTGGCACAGCACTTATTTTGTCCTATTGTCCACGCCGCTTATGATCGCGGTGCCTTTCGTTCTGGCGCTGCTGGTCGATTCGAAGCTGAAGGGACGCACCTTGCTGCGCACGATCTTTTTATGCCCCAGGTGTTGTCGGTTGCCGTCGTCAGCTACATCTGGGTTTTCATTCTGGCGCCATATGGCGGGCTGTTCAATACGGCGCTCCGTCATCTCGGCATTCTCGCAGCGGATACGGAATTGTTCTGGCTGAATGAGCCCGATCTGGCATGGATCTCGATCGTTATGATTACGGTGTGGTGGACGCAAGGGTTCAATATGATCGTCCTGCTGGCCGGTCTGCAGGATATCCCGGCCGAGCACTACGAGGCGGCGACGCTGGACGGGGCGGGAGGATGGCAGCGGCTCCGGTATATAACGCTTCCGGCGATGCGCGGCGTGCTGCTGATCGTCACCGTCCTGCAAGTCATTGCGTCCTTCAAAGTGTTCGGCCAGGTATGGCTGGTCACCCGCGGCGGTCCGGGCAACGAGACGCGGACGATGATCCAGTATATTTACGAGACGGGCTTCTCCGCCAACGAGCTGGGACTTGCTACCGCGATGTCTTTCTTCTTCTTCGTCTTCCTGCTCGTTCTGTCGTTTCTGCAGTTCAAGTTTTTCAGCAGAAAAGGAGATGACTGATCGATGAACGAAACGGTCGGGCGCAGAAAGCGGAGTCTGTCCGGGCTGCTGCTGCATGCCGCCGCCTATGCGGCGGCGCTCATCTTTGTCGTCCCGCTGCTCTATATGCTGTTTACCTCGCTCAAGCCGCAGGGAACGGCCGTCGGCAGCATCGCGGACCGGTTTTTGCCACCGTTCTCATTGGAAAACTACGCTTACATATTCGAGAATGCCCCTGTCATCAAATGGACGATGAACAGTCTGCTGATCGCGGCGATCGTGCCCGTCCTCAGCTTGACGATGGCTTCGCTCGCCGCATTCGCGCTGTCGCGTATCCCGTTCAGCTACAGCAAGTTCGCTTTCTGGTTTATTCTGAGCGGGATGATGATCCCCGGGGAAGCGACGATTGTGTCGCTTTACATGGTCGTCAATCGCATGGGCATTCTGGACACTTATTTGGCGCTCATTCTTCCGGGTCTGGCGGGTCCGCTTGGCGTCGTCATTTTCAAACAGTTTTTCGACCGGATTCCGGGCGAGTTGGTAGAAGCGGCCAAAATGGATGGCTGCACACTATTCCGGATCTGGTGGAATATATTCATCCCGCTGTCCAAGCCGATCATTTCGGCTCTGATGATTTTCGCTTTTCTCGGCTCCTGGAACGACTTTCTGTGGCCCTTCCTGTCGATTCAGTCGGAAGAGCTGTTCACGCTGCCGATCGGAATCCCGTTCTTCATGAGCTCGTATACGCAGGACGAGGCGCTTCCGATGACCGTCAACGCTTACGCTTCGATCCCGATTATCGTCATCTTCGTCATTTTCCAGAAATATATCGTCAAAGGGATAACGCTGACCGGAATCAAGGGCTGAAGAAGGAATGGGCATAAGGGGCGGGATATGGTACTATATTTCCAATAAAATAGAGTGTATGCACCCTGTATTTAAATGGGTTTAAAATTAATGGTATTAACGATTAATGCGGCTAGTTTTGACGGTTTTTGTCGGTTCGGGAAAGAGAAGGCGCACTGACGATGGAGTCGGTGCGCGCCTGGGGCATGAGCGGATGCCGCATAACGGCGTCCTCCCGGCAACGGTTCCCGAGCGCCCGGCCAGGCCGAGCTGCTGCGGCGGTTCGGCCGGCTGCCGCTGTCCGAGGTGCCCGAACCGTCGGCCAAAGACGGGTCGCAGCATGACGGAACCCGCCGATACGAAGGGGGCGGACGCGGACAAGCAATCCGGCGCAATACGCACGACAACAATTCAGAAAAAGAAAGGGGAACACGATTATGTCACAACCGCTTGCACCGCAATTAAATCGGGATTATATGCTGCGCATATTGGACATGCTGCTTCAAACCCCGAGCCCGAGCGGTTTTGCACGGACATTATGAGGAAAGTGAAGGAAGAAACCGCAAACCTCGGGTACGCGCTCGAGCTTACGCCCAAAGGGAACGGCATCATCACGATTCCGGGAGACGCCGCAGACCGCGTCATCGGCCTCTCCGCCCATGTCGATACGCTCGGGGCGATGGTCCGATCGATCAATGCGAACGGCACGATCCGGTTTACGCCGATCGGCGGCTATGCCATGCAGACCGTGGAAGGGGAGTATTGCCGGATTCATACGCGGGACGGCCGGACGTACGAGGGCACCGTGCTGTCCACGAAGACATCGGTCCACGTCTATCCCGATGCCCGAGACTGGAAGCGGGAAGAAGCCAATATGGAAATCCGCATCGACGAAATGGTGAAATCGAAGGAGGATGTCGAGAAGCTGGGCATCGCCGTCGGCGATTTCATCTCCTGGGACCCCCGAACCCGCATCATGCCGAACGGTTGGATCAAGTCGCGTCATCTTGACGATAAAGCGAGCGTAGCCGCGCTGTTCGGACTGATGGAATGGCTGAAACGCGAGGGGCGCCGTCCGCCCTGCACGCTGAAGCTCATTCTGTCCACGTATGAGGAAGTCGGGCACGGCAGCTCCTATATCCCGCCGGAAATTACAGAACTGATCGCCGTCGACATGGGCGCGATGGGGGACGATCTGTCGGCGACCGAGACGGATGTATCCATTTGCGCCAAAGACTCGACCGGTCCTTACGATTACAACATGACGACCCGCTTCATCGAGCTGGCCAAGCGGGAAAATATCCCCTACGCGGTCGATATTTACCCGCATTACGGCTCCGACGCATCGGCCGCGCTGCAAGCGGGCAGCAATATCCGGGCGGCGCTGATCGGTCCCGGGGTTCACGCTTCGCACGGGATGGAACGCACGCACCGGGACGCCATCTTCCACACGGCCGCCCTGTTGCTCGCGTACGTGATGGAGCCGCCGTCCGAGCCCGCCCTGTGACGAGCATGCCGGCGCAGAGGCCGCGCTGTGACGGTCTGATTGACGGGAGCGTAACGCCGGCGATGGCCAATGACACGGCCGACCTAAATAAAGGATACGGGAACAGGCAGCAAATCGTTCGGGACAATGAGGAAGGGAGCCATCTTTTATGACGACAAACGACGTATGGCCGATCAGAAAACGGCAGCTGCAAGCGTATATGGAAGAACAAGGGATCGATGTCGCGATCATCACTTCCCCGACCCATGTGTACTACTTCACCGGCTTCCACTGCGATCCGCACGAACGTTTCCTGGCTTTAGCGATCGACGTCCGCAGCGGCGCAGAAACGTTGTTCGTGCCGCTGGTGGACCGGCTTGCGGCGCAACAACAGGCGGACGTGAGCCGGATTGTAGCGGTATCGGATACGGACAATCCGTATGATACGCTGCGCGCGAATACCGTCCAGCCATCTTCGATCGGGCTGGAGAAGAACTTCGTCAGCCTGGCGGCGGCCGAACGGCTGACGGCGATATTCCCCGATGCGCGGCTTCACGATCTGGAGCCGGCCATTCTGTCGCTCCGGATGAAGAAGACGGAAGAGGAGATCGCCAAGGTCTCCGCCTCGATCGCGCTGATCGAACAGGTGATGGCGCATGCGGTGAAGCACGCCGCCATCGGGATGACGGAGCTTGATCTGACGGCCGAGCTGGAATATCAGATGAAACGGCTCGGCGCGGACAAGCCGGCATTCGAATCGATCGTTCTGACGGGGGCCCGGACGGCGCTGCCCCACGGCCATCCGGGCCCGACGCCGATCCGCCCGGGCGATCTGGTGCTGATCGACATCGGCGTGAAGGCGCAGGGCT
Organism: Paenibacillus cisolokensis; assembly: GCF_018403665.1. Classification (GTDB taxonomy): domain Bacteria; phylum Bacillota; class Bacilli; order Paenibacillales; family Paenibacillaceae; genus Paenibacillus_AH; species Paenibacillus_AH cisolokensis. The sequence goes on along the minus strand of NZ_BOVJ01000133.1, from coordinate 20,898 downwards.
ACTGCTCAGATATTACCCGGACGTTCATTATGGGAGAAGGGACCAGAGAGCAGGAGCGGATCTACGAAACGGTGCTTGCCGCGAACGAAGCGGCTATCCGGGCGGTGCGGACAGGTGCGCCGATTTCGGTGCTGGACGATACCGCCCGGCAGATTATCGCTTCTCGCGGATACGGCGAATACTTCCCGCACCGCGTCGGCCACGGTTTCGGCATGGACATTCACGAGGCGCCGTCCATTCACGGGGAGAACGGGATGCTTATGGAGCCGGGGCTGCTGTTCACGATCGAACCCGGCGTCTATGTGCCGCAGATCGGAGGCGTCCGTATCGAAGACGACATCTACATTGCGAGTGACGGTTCCGCCCGCGTGCTGACGAGCTTCCCCAAGCGGCTGACCCGCATCGGATAGACATCATCCAAGACCAAGAAGGATACGGATATGCCCCTTACCGCTATCGGTTCTTAACGCGACAGAACGACAGCAAATTTTTTTGGTCTCCGTTAAATCGGATTGCAAAAAACGGCATAGAATGGGCTTATATAAGGAGCATCCCGGGGGAGGACGAAGAGCATGAAAGTGCCGTTTGCAAACGAGCCGTTGACGGATTTTACCGAGGAGCGGAACCGTCTCGCCTTCGAAGCCGCGCTTCGAACGGTGGAGCGGCAGCTGGGGCAAACGTATCCGATCAGGATCGGCGGGAAGGAGATCGTAACGGACAATAAAATCGTGTCGTTCGATCCCGCCGCGAAGGAGCGGATCGTCGGCTTCGTGTCACAAGGCGATGCCGGTCTGGCGGAAGAAGCGATCCGTACGGCGGAACGGACGTTCCATACATGGAAGCGGTATACGCCGGACGAGCGCGCCCGCTATTTGTACAAAGCCGCTGCGATCATGCGCCGCAAAAAGCACGAATTCTCGGCCTGGATGGTGTACGAAGCGGGCAAAACATGGGCGGAGGCCGATGCGGATACAGCCGAAGCGATCGACTTTATGGAATTTTACGGACGCGAGATGCAGCGTCTCGGCCGGCCGCAGCCGCTCACCCGCATTCCCGATGAAGATAACGAGCTGTACTATATGCCGCTCGGAGTCGGAATCGTCATTCCGCCGTGGAATTTTCCGCTTGCCATCACCGTCGGCATGACGACGGCGGCGGTCGTAGCGGGCAATACGGTCGTTCTGAAGCCGGCGAGCCCGACGCCGGTCATCGCCGCCAAATTTGCGGAAGTTTTGCGGGAGGCCGGTCTTCCCGACGGCGTCGTCAATTTCCTGCCGGCTCCTGGCGGAACGGTCGGCGATTTTATGGTCGGGCATCCGCTGACCCGCTTCATCAGCTTCACCGGCTCCCGCGACGTCGGCTTGCGGATCAACGAGCGCGCGGCCCAAACCGCCCCGGGCCAGAAATGGATCAAACGGGTCGTTGCGGAAATGGGCGGCAAAGATTCGATCGTCGTGGACCGCGATTGCGACCTGGACCTTGCCGCCGAAACCATTACCGCCTCGGCATTCGGTTTTTCCGGACAAAAATGCTCGGCCTGCTCGCGCGCAATCGTCCACGAGGACGTATACGATCGTGTGCTGGAGAAAGTGGCCGATCGCACAAGCCGGCTCGTTGTCGGCGACCCTGCGAAATGGGCGACGAACGTCGGTCCGGTCATCGACGAGAAAGCGTTTCGGAAAATCGAGGAATACATCCGGGTCGGCCGCCAGGAGGGACGGCTCGTCATCGGCGGCGGAACCGGCGATCCGGCCGGTTATTTTATCGAACCGACGGTTTTTGCCGATGTGGATCCCGACGCACGGATCGCGCAGGAAGAAATTTTCGGCCCCGTCGTCGCTTTCATCAAGGCGGCATCGTTCGATGAGGCGCTGGCGTATGCGAACAATACGGAATATGGCTTGACGGGCGCCGTCATTTCCCGCAATCGCGATCATCTGGAGCTTGCCCGCCGCGAATTTTTGCCGGCAATCTGTACTTCAACCGCAAATGCACAGGAGCTCTTGTCGGCGTCCACCCGTTCGGCGGTTTCCATATGTCCGGCACCGATTCGAAAGCCGGCGGCCGCGACTATTTGCTGCTGTTCACCCAGGCGAAGCTCGTGTCGGAAAATGGTAGTCGAACGAAAAGTCGCGTAATTCGCGGCTTTTTTTGTTTTTGGGATGAAGGTGCGGAAATATCTCCATTTTTGCCAGGATTGCTCTGCCGTCCGGTTTTTGAACAATCGGTAAAGGAGGCGTATAGTAGAGGATAGTTGTCAAGCACGGTTCAGAAGGGAAGGGGACGTATGCAAAATTGGAAGCGGACCATGTGGATTTTATGGTTCGGCGTGCTGTTGTGCAGCTCCAGCTATACGATGTCGGTTCCTTTCCTGCCGCTCTTCCTCTTCGATCTGGGTGTGGAGAAGGACTCGGTTCATTTATGGGCGGGAATCGTACATTCGGCGGCATTCCTCGTCGGGGCTGTCATGGCTCCTCTATGGGGGATGCTGGCGGACAAGTACGGCAAGCGGAAAATGGTCATTCGGGCAGGGCTCAGTCTGGTTGTCATTTACGCATTGATCGCCTTCGTCCAGACGCCGTGGCAGCTGGTGGTTGTCCGAATGATGCATGGTTTGGTCGGCGGTTTCGTACCCGCGTCCATGTCCATTGTCGCCTCGATCGCACCCAAGGAAAACTCGGCTGGAGCCTCGGCATGATGCAGGCAGGCACGATGACCGGCGGCATCCTCGGCCCGCTGTTCGGCGGACTGCTGGCGGAAGCGTTCGGCTTGCGGCGCTCCTTCGTCGCGGCGGCTGTCATCCTGCTTGCCGGGACGGCGGCCGTTATCGTCTGGGTCAAGGAGGGAAGGGCGAACGCGACCGAAGCGAAGAGAGCCGAAGAAGAGCAGTCGGAGCCTTTTACGTTCCGAATGGCGCTGCGCAGCCGGGCGCTGGTCGGCATGCTGCTGCTGCTCGTTCTCTTCCAGCTGTCGGTGAACATGTTCCAACCGCTTATGACGCTGCATATCGCCGATTTGCAGGGCGGGCTGCAGGGCGCGGTGCTGTCCTCCGGCTTCGTCCTTTCGCTGATCGGCATCGCCGGCATTCTCGCCTCCCCGGTATGGGGAAGGCTCGGCGAGAGCAAAGGGTATTATCGCATGCTGACCGTCTGTCTGCTGATGTCCGGATTCATAATCGGCATGCAGTATTTCGTGCAAAACTTGTGGCTGTTCGCCATCGTGCAGTTTATTTTCGGTTTGTTCATGGCCGGCATTGCACCCATCATCAATACGCTTGTCGTGCAGAACACCGACGAGCGGTTCAGGGGAAGATCGTTCGGCCTTACGACGAGCGCAAACCAGCTCGGTTCGATGCTCGGCCCGCTGATCGGAGGCATGCTTGGCCTGGTCGTCAGCATTCATTGGATATTCGCGGCGACGGGCATCATCATGGCCGGAGCAGGCGCATCCGTCTGGCTGAGCCGAAGGCTTCGCTTCCGCGTCAAGCGCCGTAATGTCCCTTATTCCATGTAATAACTCCGTCACACGATCAGGCGGCATGCCGGGACGCGAACGGCTAATCTGTTTCATTCCCCGTTTGGTATCTGGTACAATTTACTAGACGATAAGTTCGACCCTGACGGCCCGTCTGCTGACCGTTTTGCAGTCCGTATCTTTTTGCGGTACGATGATAGTACGATTCTGCGGCTGGCGCTGCTCAGCGTCGTCAAGGAATAGATCCGATTTTGGAAGCTTCCAAAAGAAAAGGAGGAGATTGTCCATGAGCATCTATGATTTTCCGGTAGAGACGATTACAGGGGAAAAGACAACGCTTGCGCCCTATCGCGGGAACGTGCTGATCATTGTCAACACCGCGAGCCAATGCGGTTTTACGCCGCAGTATGCCGGCCTGCAGCAGCTGCATGAGGAATACAAGGAGCGGGGAGTCGAAATATTGGGATTTCCTTGCAATCAATTCGGCGGACAGGAGCCGGGAACGAATGCCGATGTACAGCAATTTTGCCAGACGAACTACGGCGTCACGTTCCCGATGTTCGCGAAAACGGACGTACGCGGCGAGAACGCCCATCCGTTGTTCGTTTTTTGACCCGGCAGGCGCCTTTCAAAGGCTTCAACCTGGACAACCCCCGCGCCAAAAAGATGAACGATTTTCTAAAAGAGCAGATGCCGGATTTGTATGAAGGCGACGGGATCAAGTGGAACTTTACGAAGTTTCTGATCGACCGCGAAGGGAATGTGGTCGGCCGGTTCGAATCGCCGGATGACCCGCAGGATATGAAGCCGGCCATCGAACAATTGCTGTAATTCCGGTCTCATCTATGCGCATCGGTTAACCGTATTGGGATTCAAAACGAGGTATTTTCCCATGAAGGCTGTCTTCGGGCGGCCTTTTTTTCTGACCGGACATTCTGTGCGCCATGCTGATTTCCATCGCGACCCCTTTACAGAAGATTTAAACCGGGTTGACATTGCGAAGACACTTCGTTCATATCATACAAGTGTGTGGTACCGTTCCCATAGTGAGACCGTTCCCATATTCGCAGCACGGACATAAGGTCGCGATCGGTCAGACCGAATTCGCCGATTGGCGGCCGTCTATTTCGACGAAGGAGCTGACTCTATGAAATCGTTTCCGCTTATTACCGCTCATACCGGGTGCATGGGCACGCCCGAAAACTCCCTGGAATCCGTCCGGAAAGGGCTGCTGTTCGGAGCGGACATTATCGAAGACGATATCCGGATCACCCGGGACGGCACGCTCGTCTTGAGCCATGACGACCAGGTTGCGCTGACGGGCGGCCGGACCGGCAAGCTGTCCGCCATAACGATAAGCGAGCTGGATGATCGGATGGCCGCTCCGCTTGTCCGCCTCGAATCGGCCCTTCGGATCGTGAAGGAGGCGGGGAAACGGATGAATCTGGATATTAAAGCGGATGAATGTCTGGAGCCGGTATTCGCGCTGATCGACAGGCTGGATATGGCGGACCAGGTGTTCCTGAGCGGCTGCGAATACAGCCGCGCCGTCAAAGCCGACGGTTGCGGCCGGCGCATCCCCAAGCTGCTGAACGTGGACGCCGACAGCTTCCGCCGCCTGCCATACGCCGATGCCGCCCGGCAAGCATGCGAAGAAGGCCGGAACGCCGGCTGCTTCGGCCTGAACGTTCCGTATCGGCTCGTGCGCCCGGAGCTGCTGGAGCTGGCGGACCGGCAGCGATTGTCCGTGTACGTCTGGACCATCCAGGACGAGGAAGAGATGAAACGGTTCGCCGGAATGGGCGTGCAATCGATCACGACAAAGGATATCTTAGCCCTGCAGTCCGTCAAAGCGGAATGGAACAAGCAGCGGAGCGGCAGATGAAATATAACCTGAAAGAAATCGCATCGCTCGCCGGGGTATCGAAATCGACGGCTTCCAGGGTCATCTCCGGCAAAGGCTATGCGAGTCCCGAAGTGAGGGAACGGGTGATGAACGTCGTCCACCAGCTGCGATACAAGCCGAATGCGGTGGCGAGAGCGATGGTCGCCAAGCGGACGAACAACATCGGCGTCATCGTCTTTCGCGAGCGGCAGCCGATCGTCTCCCATCCGCTATACGGCAAAATTATCGATTCCATTCTGATGGCTGCCGAAGAGCGGGGGTATTCCGTATACCTGAAGACCGATCGCGAAATGTCGCTGCGTTCCACCGACTATATGCTGGAGCACCGGGTGGACGGACTCATCCTGATCAGCAGATTGCGGAAAAATGTGATCGATTACGTCAAAAAGTTCAACATTCCGTATTTGATGGTAAACGGTTCCACCGACGATCCGGACGTCATCCACCTCGTCAGCAACGACGAGGAAGGAGGAGAGCGGGCGGCCGAATATATGCTCGGATTAGGGCATACGAAGTTCCTCGTCATCGCGGGACCGCAGGAGCACCGGAGCCATGCGCTGCGGCTCGCGGGATTCCGGAAGAGGCTCGAACAGGCCGGACTGTCGGAGCGGATGAAGGTGGTCTCGTCGCCGGAATCCAGCTTCGAACTCGGCAGCAGGCGTATGGCGGAGCATTATGAAGCTTTCGTTCGCGAAGGGTATACCGCCTTGTTCACGACGAACGATATGCTGGCGCTCGGCGCGATGAAAGTGCTGCTCGAACGCGGCGTCCGCATCCCTGACGATGCGGCGGTCATGGGGTTCGACAATATCGAGTACGCCGGCATGTATACGCCCTCGCTGACGACGGTCAGCGTGGATGCGAACGGAATGGGGCGGGACGCTGTCGAAATCGTAGACCGGCTCATCCGCGAGGAATACGGTTTGCCCAAGCTCAAGGAGTACGCCAGCGAAATTATCGTTCGGCAATCGACGTGACGAAAGGAGCGATTCAGTCATGTGGTATTTCAGGGCCGTCGGTCTTCGGCGCATCGTCGAGTTTGTTCTGCTGACCTTATTTGCCGTCTTCTTCGCGGGCCCGCTGCTTAATTTGCTTGTGCTGGCCTTCAGCGAAAATGGAGCTATCCGGACATTCTTCCGCATGTCTGGTCATTCAAATGGTGGAGCTTCGTGCTGAAGCAGGACGATATCGTGGCGTCCATCTCGTTGTCCTTTCTGATCGCCGCCATCGTGACGGCGTTGTCCATCGTCCTGTGCATTCCGGCGGCATACGCTTTTGCCCGACTCCGGTTTCCGCTCAAACGGTTTTTCCTGTTTTCCTTTCTGCTTACGCACGCTTTTCCCAAGATGGGGCTCTATGTCTCGATTGCGGTGCTGTTTTACAGACTCGGACTTATGAACACGCTTATAGGCGTCGTCCTGATCCATATGATCAATGTGCTGATGTTCATGACCTGGATTCCGACCGCGGCATTTCGCAATGTGCACGCCGCTCAGGAGGAATCGGCGCGGGATGTCGGTGCGAGTCCGTTCCGGGTATTCCGGAGCATCACGCTCCCGATGGCGATGCCCGGCATTATGGTCGCGTCCGTGTTCACGTTTCTGAACTCGCTCGACGAAGCGCAGGGGACGTTCCTGGTCGGCATTCCCGATTACAAGACGATGCCGATCGTCATGTATTCCATCATCTCGGACTTCCCCAGCAGCGCAGGAGCAGTATTCTCGATCATTTTGACGCTGCCGACCATTATTCTGCTGCTGGCTGCGCAGAGGCTCATTAGCGCGGACGTTCTTGCGAGCGGATTCCAGGTGAAATAACGGAACATCGTTCCGGAAACGGAGGATGGAAATGAGCATTCAGTTGACGGTTCGCGACCTGACCAAACGTTACAAAACCGGCGACGGTGTAAGCCAGATCAACCTTGACGTCAAGAAAGGCGAGCTCGTGACGCTGCTCGGTCCTTCGGGCTGCGGCAAGACGACGGTGCTGCGCAGCATAGGGGGCTTTCTGGAGCCGGATTCGGGGGATATTCTGATCGAAGGACGGAGCGTCATCAAGCTTCCGCCCGAGAAAAGGCCGACCTCGATGGTATTCCAAAGCTATAATCTGTGGCCGCATATGTCCGTTTACGATAATTTGGCGTTCGGGCTCAAAATCCGCAAAATGTCCAAAGCGGAAATTCGCAGCGCCGTATCGGAAGCGCTGAAGCTGGTCCGTCTTCCGGGATACGAGAAGAAGTATCCGACCCAGCTGTCGGGCGGCCAGCAGCAGCGCGTCGCGCTCGCCAGATCGCTGCTGCTGAAGCCGGCTGTGCTGCTGTTAGACGAGCCGTTCTCGGCCTTGGATGCGAAGCTGAGGCATGAGATGCGGGAGGAGCTGCGCGAAATTCAGATGCAGACCGGACTGACGATGGTCTTCGTGACGCACGATCAGGAAGAAGCGTTGTCCTTGTCCGACCGCATCGTCGTCATGAATCACGGGCACATCGAGCAGATTGCCGAACCGCAGCGGATATACGACGAGCCCGCGACGCTGTACGTAGCCCGATTCATCGGCAAAATGAATTTTCTGGAGGGGGTGGCGGACGGCAATCACATCCGGGTGGGAAGGCTGACATTCCCGAACGCGAAACGTTTAAACGGCCGGGTGACGGTAGCCGTCAGGCCGGAGGATGTCAGTCTGAACGACGCAGCGAACGATGGAGACGGTTTGGCCGGGAAGATCAAACAGATGATGATTCTCGGACACTATGCGGAAGTTTCCGTCGAATTGCCTGAATACGGCGTCATCCGTACGTTCCAATCCAAGGAAGCGATTCATGATCTGTGGGTCGGTAAAGATGTCGGCATCGCCTTTGCCCGGATGATCGCTTATCCGGTTAACGAAAACAATGGAGGATGATGGAACATGATCCGTTCGATCAAGAAAAAGCTGATATTGTCCGCTGCTATCGTACTGACGTTCTCTTTGCTGGCGGGATGCGGCGGAAGCAAGGAGACGGATTCCCCGGCACAGGGCCGGGACGCTTCATCCGGCGGCTCTGCTTCGCAGGAGCCTGTAAAGTTCAATTTCTACTTTACCGGCTCGCAGAACGTCAAGGATCTGTGGGATACGCTCGTCCCGATGTTCGAGCAGCAGAATGACAAGGTCAAGGTGGAATTGGTCTATATTCCGTCCGGGACGGGCGCCGAACCGACCTACGACCGGATTCTGGCGGCCAAGCAAGCGGGCAAAGGCTCGGGCGGAATCGATCTGTACGAAGACGGCATCGTAGCCGTTACGCAAGGCGTCAAGGACGATGTGTGGGAGACGCTTGACGAAGAGCGGATTCCGAATTTGGCCAACGTGAACGCCCAAACGATGAACGATGTCAGCTATCGCGCCATTCCTTATCGTTCGTCCGCCGTCGTCCTGGCGTACGACAGCGCGAAGATCGCAAGCCCTCCGACCACGCTTGACGAGCTGCTGGAGTGGATCCGCCAACATCCCGGAAAATTCGCCTATAACGATCCGTCCACCGGCGGCTCCGGAAGCTCGTTCGTCCAAACGGTCATTTATAAGGACCTGCCCGAAGAAGAGATTCATAACAGCGACCCTTCCGTTATGGAGAAATGGGACAGCGGTTTTGAAACGCTGAAGGAGCTCGGAGCCTATGTCTATGGCAAAGGGATATATCCGAAGAAAACCAGGGTACGCTCGATCTGCTCATGAACGGCGAGGTCGACATGATTCCCGCCTGGTCCGACATGGTGCTGCAGCAGCAGAACGAAGGGCTGCTTCCCGATACGATCAAAATGCAGCAGATTACGCCCGGTTTTAACGGAGGGCCGACTTATCTTATGGTGAACAAGGAATCCGACAAGAAAGAGGCGATTTATCAGTTCCTGGACTTCGTGCTGTCGCCGGAGGCGCAGTCGGTCATCGTCGAGAAAATGAACGGTTTTCCGGGCATTGAACTGGAGAATATGCCGCAGGAGACGCAGGACAAATTCAAGGGCGTGGCCGAAGGATTCCGAACGTTCAATATCGGAGATTTGGGAACGGAAATCAACAAACGCTGGCAAAGCGAAGTGGCCGCGCAATGAGGAAAGATGTCAAGCAGGCGATACTGGGGATGGCGATGGTCCTCCCCTCCTTCGCCATTCTGATGATCATCGTCGTCATTCCGATCATCCAGTCGCTGATCATGAGCCTCAGCAATGGCGAGGGCGGATACGATCTGAGCCGCTATCAGTTTTTGTTTACCGACAAAGGAATGCGCACCAACATCGTGTATACGCTTCGCATCACCTTGATCACCTGCGCGCTCGTGCTGACCGTCAGCTATTCGCTGGCGCTTTATATGCGTTTCAACAGCGGGAAACTCGTCGAATGGATACGCAAGACGTACATGATCCCGCTGTTCATACCGGGCGTGATCGCCACGTACGGGCTGATCAACCTGCTGGGCAATCACGGCTGGCTGGCACGGCTTCTAAGTCCGCTCGGCATCGAACTGCCGCGCATTATCTTTGACGAGAAAGGCATTATTATCGCGAATTTATGGTTCAACATTCCGTTCACGACGATGCTGCTCAGCTCGGCGCTTACCGGCATTCCGGCCTCGATTATCGAAAGCGCGAAAGATGTGGGAGCGGGCAAGCTGCAAATTTTCTGCGGTTTATTTTTCCGTTGTCCTATAAAACCTTCCTTGTGGCGCTAACGTTCGTGTTCATGGGCGTCATCGGCTCCTTCACCGCGCCGTTCCTGCTCGGCGCCAACTCGCCGCAGATGCTTGGCGTATCGATGCAGCAGGTGTTCAGCGTATTCCGCGAGCGCGAACTGGCGGCGGCGATGGCTTTCTTCAGCTTTCTCCTCTGCTCCGTGCTCGGCGCCTTCTATATTCGTTCCATGGCCAAGGAAGAGCAGGCGAATATGTAATTGCGGATGCGAGAAGAAGACCCTCTACTTGTTGAAGGGTCTTTTTTGTATACTTGAAACCAATGGGCTGCAATATTGGCGGTTGCAAGATTCAGATTATGGCCTCCGGCGGGGAACCGCAACCGATTGAGCATGAGGGCTGCCGCTGGACGATCATATAAAGAAGACGTTGACCAGCCGCATTATGCGGCTTTTTTCTTTTATAATCGGGAATAACGAAGGTATTGCGAATTTGAATGCAATTTTTGAAGATTCTGATGGTATAATGGTAGCACGTGGAAGATCTTGGCGTGAAGATTCCAGTCGGATCATGCAATCGTATAACGGCGGAGCTGGATATGGGCAGTATCCGTGACATAGAAGAAACCGGGCATTGGAGGGAATCGCAAATGGTCGAAAGTATGGAAATCAAAGACATGAGCCAATTTTTGAAAATAAAAGAAGAGGGGATCGGGTTTATCGTCATTACCGACAGTTACAATCCCAATAAAGTTCATCGGCCGGACTGCCCGTGGGTATCCGTCGAAAATTTCAAAACCAAAGTGGTGGAGAACGGGAATGCGTTAGGCCATTTTTATTGGGTGGACAGCGTCGATACGGCGGAGGAGAAGTGGGATACCCATACTTGCACGAAATGCTTGAAGTATTGAACGACGCGAATACGAGGTGCAATAGAATGCCGGGCATTCCCCGATTGCGGATGATTTGCTAGGGTTCATCCATGCGGTGCATGAATGTTGGGCCAAGTAAAAGGGCGCCAAGGGCGCCGATTTGACGGCCGCGCCCTATTCATGATACAGTATGTGGAAATTACAGTTTTGAAATATAACGGAAAAGCTTTGACCAAGGCCAGTACGTTCCGCAATCGCCGTACAGAGAAGAAACCCGCCGGCTGAAAGGTTTCTCGCAGCGAGCGAACGTCCCCACCTTGCGAGCTGCGGCGGACTTCGCATCCAAACCGTCGCCGGCCTATGCCGTTACCCGATCGAGGACCGCTGGCGCTGCCTTCGCCGCGGTCAAAACAGGGTGGTACCACGACACATTCGTCCCTGACGGATGTGTCTTTTTGTTTTTTTCAGGAAATGACAGATGGGAGGATGAATCGATGCGCCAGAGCCGTTTATTGCCGACGACGTTGCGCGAATCGCCCGGAGACGCCGAAATCGTGAGCCATCGGTATTTGCTTCGAGCCGGATTTATCCGGCAATTGGCGGCAGGCATCTACACTTATATGCCGCTCGGGAGAAGGGTTCTCCGCAAGCTGGAGCAGACTGTCCGGGAAGAGATGGACCGGGCAGGTGCCCAGGAACTGCTGCTGCCTGCCATGCAGCCGGCGGAGCTGTGGAAAGAATCGGGGCGGTACGAGGTTTACGGACCGGAGCTGATCCGTTTGGTTGACCGCCATGGCCGGGAATTTGCTTTGGGCCCGACGCACGAGGAGGTCGTCACGGCGCTTGTGCGAAACGAAATCTCCAGCTACCGGAAATTGCCTGTCACGCTATATCAGATTCAAACGAAGTTCCGCGACGAACGGCGTCCCCGTTACGGATTGCTCCGGGGCCGGGAGTTTCTCATGAAGGACGCCTATTCGTTCGATTCGGACCCGGAGGGGCTCGATCGATCCTACCGGAGCATGTTCGATGCCTACCATCGGATATTCGAGCGATGCGGCCTCTCGTTTCGCGCGGTCGAGGCCGATGCGGGCGCGATCGGCGGCCAGGGCGAAACGCATGAATTTATCGCGCTGGCCGACATCGGCGAAGATACGATTGCGGCTTGCACCCATTGCGATTATGCCGCCAATCTGGAGAGAACGGAAGCCGGCGCGCCGTCCGCGGCAGCCGGGGGCAAGGAGGGCGAAGCGGCTTCGGCACCGCTTGAGAAGCTTCATACGCCCGGTATCCGGACGATTGAGCAGCTCGTTCGTTCGCTGCGGATTCGGGCCGCCGATACGATCAAGACGGTTATTTTCATCGCCGATGGTCAAGCGGTAGCCGTCGCGGTGAGAGGGGATGACGAGATAAACGAGATCAAAGTGAAACGTTATCTCGGGACCGAAAACATCGCCATAGCCGATCCCGAAACGGTGGAGAGGGTGACCGGCGCACCTGCAGGGTACGCGGGGCCGATCGGTTTGACCGTCCCCGTATTGGTCGACCGTTCGGTCGTTCAGATGACAGATGCGGTTGCCGGGTCCAATGAAGCCGACTATCACTATATTCATGTATGTCCCGAGCGGGACATCGACCTCCGGCATGCGGGAGATTTTCGCAACGCGACAGAAGGCGACAACTGCCCTCGCTGCAGCGAAGGGAAATTGGCTTTTTACCGCGGGATTGAATTGGGCCATGTGTTTAAACTCGGAACAAAATACAGCGAACGAATGGGGGCGACCTTCCTGGATCAGGCCGGCCAAACCCGGGCGGCGGTCATGGGGTGCTACGGCATCGGCATCTCCCGCATGATGTCCGCCGTCATCGAGCAAAACCATGATGAAAACGGGATGATCTGGCCGCTCGCGGTCGCGCCGTTTCAGGTTCACCTGATTCCGGTATCCGTTCATGACGAGCAGCAAATGCGGCTTGCGAACGATTGCTATGAGCGTCTTCGCGATCACGGCATCGAACTGCTGTTGGACGACAGGGCGGAACGGCCCGGCGTGAAATTCAAAGATGCGGATTTAATCGGCATTCCGTTTCGAATCGTCGTAGGCAAAGAGGCGGCAAACGGACATGTCGAGTTCATGGAGCGAAAGGGGATGAAAAAGAGTCGATTCCGGCAAACGAGGCGATCTCGCGCATTGTCGGGGCGTGCCGGGCCGCTTGGTAGCCGCAACGGGTAAGCTTCTCATGCAACATTTTCAAATCTGAAACGTCCTTTACCATGGGGTGTGAAATGGATGAAAATGTTGATTTGCTTGTGCGCTGCTGTCCTGATCCTTTCAGGGTGCCAAGCCGCCAAGATCGACGCGCCGAAGCCTTTCGCCGCATCCACCCATAATCCGACGGCGCATGAAATCCTCACCGGTCATTCGGATGCGGATATATTTCAATGGAACGGAATCGTTTACACAAACGCGAGCCACATCGAATGGGTGCAGCAGGAAGAGCTGTCTGCCGGCGATCAGATCGGTACCATTATGAAGCAATATCGAGACGGTCTCGATTTTGAAGACGCAATGGCGACGAAACTGCCGGTCGGAACCGAAATTTATAAGCCGAAAGGCGAAGGTCGGCTGATACTGATCGTCAAGTTAAATGGCGGGGAAGTTCGGTATCTTGGTTTGATCGAGGGATAACAATCCACGAGCAGCGCGAAGAACGCGTGCCTGGGCTGCGGATTCGACTGGAATTGCCGGTATGCCCGGGAACGACATGCCCGGTCGCACGAACGAACCGGGCATGTGCTTCATGACCGAAAGCGGCGGCCAAGTCCGTCAGCTTGATAAAGCGTTGAGTTCGATCTCGAATCCCAAATCTTCGATGATGGCGTGGTCCGCCTGGACATCCTGGCCTTCCGTCGTCAAGTAATCGCCGACAAACAAGGAATTGGCGGCATACAGGGCGAGCGGCTGCAAGGAACGGAGGTTGACCTCCCGGCCGCCGGCGACGCGAATTTCTTTCGTCGGACAGATGAAGCGGAACAGCGCCAATACTTTCAACGCCTTCATGGGCGGGGTGCGCCCGGCTTTTTCCAGAGGCGTCCCCGGAATCGCATTCAGGAAATTGATCGGAATGGAATCCGCATCGAGCTCCCGGAGCGCGTAAGCCATTTCGACAATTTCCCGGTTCGTCTCGCCCATGCCGATAATGACGCCGGAGCAGGGGGACATTCCGCTTCGTTTGGCTTTCTGCACCGTTTCTACACGCTGGTCGTATGTATGCGTCGTCGTAATGGAAGGATAATTCGCTTTGCTGGTGTTCAAATTGTGGTTGTACCGATGTACGCCCGCTTCCGCCAGACGTTCGGCCTGCTCGTCCTTCAAAATGCCCAGGCAGGCGCAAATTTTGAGCGGCATCGTGCGGCGGATTTCCTTGACCGCTTCCACCACCTGATCCAGCTCCTTGTCGGTCGGACCTTTCCCCGATGCGACGATGCAGTAGGTTCCGGCCTTGCGCTCCATCGCTTCCCGCGCGCCCGCAAGCAGCGTCTCTTTGTCGAGCATGGTATACTTCCGGATCGGCGCGGTCGAAACGATCGATTGCGAGCAGTATCCGCAATCTTCGGGACAAAGACCGCTTTTGGCATTGATGATCATGTTCAGCTTTACTTTTTTCCGTAGTAATGTTTTCTGACCTGGAAAGCAGCCTGCATAATCGTCAATATTTCGTCATCATCGGCCTCCAGCACGGCAAGCCCTTCTTCCATCGTCAAACATTCCCCGTCCAGCGCTTTAAGGGCAAACGCATGCCATCGACTATCCGCTGTCACGGTTTTCATGGTGATCATCCTCTCTGTAGGGCTGGGTATCTTGATGACATCCATCACACCAAAATGTTAACCATATTGTTTTTATTGGGTTTACAAATAGACATTGCCATTCTAGCAGATGGAGGACGATCTTGTAAAGAGACATGAACGGTCCGCGTTCGGATTCGCATCATGATGTCTTCTTCCGATTGCCTGCAGCCGCCGGCCGTCCGGTCGAGCCGACCAGCCAACGCCCGAACGGCAGCTTGCCGAGCAGAACGGTCAATCCGATTGCACCCGACGCTACCAGCAAAACGTGATGACCGCAGCGGGAAGATGAGCCCCGGAAAGCGGAATGGAACGCGTCACCAGGCTGACCAGCATAAGGACGAATGCGTGCGACAGAAAGCCGCCGAACGAATACCGTCCGATAAACCGCAGCATACGGTAGAGCCGGCCTTGGCGCTGACGCAGCAGCAGTGCGAAGCCGTACAGCAGAAGCAACTGACAGACGATAATGACGGATGTCGAAGGTTTTAAATAAGTGGAAACTTGCAGATTGATTCGCTCCGTCGAGTAGCGCAGAACATCGTAACCGAGCCAAATATACGCCCCGATGAACGCCGCAGCCGCCCACCCCGCCGCATCGATCGCAAACTTCCGGAATCTGGTGAGACCGAACGCGCAAATGCCGCCCAGCAGAAAGTAAAAAAGTACATCACAAAATAGGAAGACCGGTACGAGATGACCGCAGACCAGAAACCGTTGGCCGAGGCTGCCCAATCCGGCATCCGATAATAGGACGCCCACATCAGAACCAGGTACGCGAGGCCCAGCAGCGCAGATACGCCGGCAATCCGGCCGAACGACTCTCCTTCCGGATGGCGTTTCAGCCGATCCCGGAAGAAGGCAACAGCTCGGGAAAATAGCGGGAACAGCAAGTAAAACTGAAAAATCATGATGATAAACCACAGATGGTATCCGTTGGTCGGAACCAGCAACTGCGGAAAGATGCCTATCCAAGCGGAAGGCTGCGCCAGCTTGCCGCCGATCACCCCGTCTACCGCAACCCAATAAATGACTGTCCACCACAGGAACGGAACGAATATGTCGCCGAACCGCTTCCGGATGAACGAGCGATAATCCAACTTTCCGCTGTAATTGTAGAAGAGGATGAGACCGGACAGGAATACGAACGTCGGCGTACCGAACCGCGTGAAGTGAAACAGCATCGCCAGCATAATCGAATCCGCCGGCAGAATGTCCGCCCGGTAAATATACTCCGCAATACAGTGCTGAAGCGTCACTGCCAGGAAAGCGAGCGCGCGCAAAATCGTCACTTCCTCGATCCGCTCTTTGGTCCGGCGAACCGAAAGCTCTGCTGTCTTTGTTCCGGTATCCTCTTGCTGGTTGTTCATGATCGATCCCTCAATTCCTGGCTGCTACCGATATCCGCATTATAGCGAACGAACCTTAACGAAAGATGAAATCAAGCGGATAAGCGTCCAGGAGCGGGATTGTCGCATCGTGATTTGAACGAATAGGGGGGCCGGGATGCGTGGGGCAGGGAAGTCGTTCGCCGAACGGTCGCCCATTACGGCAGATTAGGGCTTGCTGGAAGCTTGAAAATTGCCAAAAACCGCATCACTACAAGGGATATGGGCTCTTCCTGTCGAATTAATATGCAAAGGAAATTAAGATAATGAGAGCCAAAACCTTGCAGATGGAGTGACGAACGTGTACAAGCCGATGTTTGTTTATCGCTTCTCACAAGAGGATCTGCCAACAACGTATTTCGGCAAAGCCTACACTACGTCAGAGTACATACCGTAGGTGGTCTGCACAACTGATTCATTTCGAAGTGATCGATGAAACGAACCATTCGTTCCCGTTTCTGTACTCGAATCCCGCGTACAATCTGACGAAGTATCTTCGCGGACCTGCTGTGGTAGCCGTGATCGAAATGGATTATCCGCAGCTCATGCAGCGAAGCTTTTCGAAGGATCCCATTCGCATACCTTCGATCTATGAGTATGTGCAGTCGGGGATGTAGCGGTATCGGTCCTCTTAAAGCTGGCTTACCGCCCTCGCCAAGCGTACCATCCAGCACCCTCCAACCAAAAGTTTTCCCGGCATATGCTCCCGGTTTCACCGGTCCGCTATTCCAGTTTCCTTTTGGCCGGAGCCTCTGTGCTGGACGGTTCCGCCGCGCCGCGGCGGTAAGCTCCGCCGGACCGATACACGAAAATGAAAGGATGATGAAGATGAGCAAGAAGAAATGGATCGTGAGAACCGCTGTAGTCGCGGTCTTGTCTTCCATAATGATGGTGAATGCTGCATGTTCGGTTGAAGCGGCCAAGAAGATTAGCTTTTCGGACGTGCCGAAAGGACATTGGGCGGAGTCGTCCATTTTGAAGACGTCTGCTTTGGGAATCGCTCAAGGCGTTGGGAATGGGACGTTTAAACCGAACACCACGATCTCGCGTGCGGAATTTGCCAAAATGGTATTGACCGCTGCTGAAAAAAGGTGCCGGAGCGCGCAAAAGGGGAAAAGTGGTATATCCCTTACGTCAAGGCCGCGAAAGCTGAAGGGATCTACAAGAATAGCGACTTTTCGGTCTGGACCGATCCGATCACGCGGCAAGAGATGAGCAACATGATCGTCCGTGCATTAGATCCTAAACTGAAAAATGCTTCGAACAAGCAACTGATGTACGAAGCCACCAAACGGGGCCTCATTACGGGTCTGACAAACGGTGAGCTGGGGCCGGACGAGAAATCGACGCGGGCACAAGCGGCTGTCATCATTGATCGGCTGCTGACCGTACGTGACGGTGGAAAGCTGACCGTTGACAAACGTGCGGCATCCTATGCGGAAGTCGCATTCCGGGGAACCAACCTGGAAACGATGTGGGGCGGAAAGATGAACCCGTTGCCGCAGACGCACGATCTTTCTTACGCGGTCAGGGGGACGTTCGAGCAAATTCTGATTATCGATATGGATGACCCGGAGAGTCCGTACCGCGACTGGGTACCGACTTCGAGTTTGATGAAGGAAGATGGGAAGCCTATTAAAAGGGAGTACCTTGTAGCTTATAAGGTAACGATGGAAACGATCAAGGCAGCACCTAAAACGAGAATTTACTTTGATTATGTTGCTAGTAATCCATATTTTGTTCGGGCTGTAATTCTGAAAGAGGGCTCGCCTTTGGCTAAGAGAGATTATCTTGAACTTAAACAAGGTAATAAAGTAACGGTATGGCATCTGGCGACTATTTCTAAAAAAGAATTAAATGAATTCAAAAAAAAGAACTGGCCTTTCTGGTACTTTGATTGGACAATCTCGAGAAGTTTTAAGCTTGCACCTGAAGGAAGAATCTTTGGGTAAATTTCAATGCAGACAGGTGAGTGATGCTTATGAAGCGAAGACATAAAATCATCTTGTCTATGATTATACTTATCTCTATGTTTGTTTCCCTCATTCCTACACCTGGGACGTTTGCAGCCATAATGGATGAATGGCCACCAAAGATTACGTATACTTCCGATGATTTGGTCGGATACAAAAAGTATTCGTCAGAGAAATATAGGGATCTTCAGATTCGGATACTAGGACTTGCGAGCAAATATTTCAACCAAAGGGCGGAATGGAACTTGCCCCGTACCTACAAAAAGCTGGAAGCACTCATCAGCAATGAAAAATCTCGCATGCAGATGCTCGCTTCATGGGACAGTATTGTAGAAATGCGCTGAAATAACAAGCCGGTTGACTTTATAATTACCAGGCGATAATATATGAGAAAATAAAAGCTGTAATCAAGGACATGAATCCTTAACGAGATCCGTTCAGAGAGAGAGGACTTCGGCTGAAAGCCTCTTCGGCAACCCTAAGGATTTACCACCTTGTAGCTGCGATATTGAAATCGGGGATTTCCTTGAGAGTAAACTTCGCCGGGTATTCCCGTTACAGAATGGATTGAGGATTCGCTTCTTGGCGAGTCGAATAAGGGTGGAACCACGAGCGCACTCGTCCCTTTTGGGGGCAGGTGCGCTTTTTGCGTTCAAAATAAATTGATGACGGAGGGTTTCAAATGGCAGTAAAAGTGACACTTCCCGATGGAGCGATCCGGGAATACGATCGCGGCACGACTATGGAACAGGTGACGGAGTCCATCAGTTCAAAATTGAAGAAAGAAGCCGTGGCAGGAAAAATCAATGGCAAGCTGGTCGATTTAAAACAGCCGATTGAAGAGGACGCGTCAGTCGAAATCATTACACTCGACACCAAGGAAGGGTTGGAAGTCTACCGCCACAGTACGGCGCACTTGATGGCGCAAGCCATTAAACGCATTTATGGGAATCAGGCGGTCAAGCTCGGTATAGGGCCCGTTATCGAAGACGGGTTTTACTACGATATCGACATTAAGAAGCCGCTCACGACCGACGATCTTGAGGCGATCGAACAAGAGATGGAGAAGATCGTGCAGGAAGACCTGCCAATCGTCCGCCGCGTGATGAGCCGCGAAGAAGCCGTAAAAATGTTCGAAGCGCTTGAAGAACCGCTCAAGCTGGAGCTTATTGACGGTTTGCCCGAAGATGCCATGATCACCATATATACGCAAGGCGAGTTTTCAGACCTTTGCCGCGGACCGCATCTGCCCTCCACAGGCCACATCAAAGCGTTCAAACTGATGAATGTGGCCGGCGCATATTGGCGAGGGGACTCGAACAATAAAATGCTTCAGCGTATTTACGGGACTTCATTCCCGAAGAAAGGACAGCTCGACGAGCATTTGAAACGGCTTGAAGAAGCCAGAAAGCGGGATCACCGGAAGCTGGGCAAAGAGCTCGGATTGTTCATGTTTTCCGAAGAAGCGCCGGGGATGCCTTTCTATACGCACAAAGGAATGATCATCCGGACGGAGCTTGAACAATTCTTGCGCAATATGCAGCAAAAACGGGATTATGACGAAGTGCGCACACCGTTTATGATGAAACAAAGACTGTGGGAGGAGTCAGGCCACTGGGATCATTATCGCGAAAATATGTACTTTACAGAAGTGGATGAAACGAAATTCGCACTCAAGCCAATGAACTGTCCGGGACATATGCTGATTTTCAAAAACAGCCTGCATTCCTACCGCGAACTGCCGATCCGGATTTCGGAGTTCGGGCAAGTGCACCGCCATGAGTTTTCGGGGGCTTTGAACGGGATGATGCGTGTGCGTACATTCTGCCAGGATGATGCGCACATCTTTGTAAGACCTGACCAGATCGAAGATGAAATCGCTCGCGTTATCGAGCTGATCGATCAGGTCTATGAAGTGTTCGGTTTCGAATACAATGTGGAATTGTCGACACGGCCGGAAAAGTCGATGGGCTCCGATGAGCTGTGGAATCAAGCGGAGACGGCGCTTCAGAATGTATTGGATCGATTGGGCATCGTTTATCGGATTAATGAAGGAGACGGAGCCTTCTACGGACCTAAAATCGATTTTCACATTCTGGATGCTCTTAAGCGGAGTTGGCAGTGCGCGACGATCCAGCTGGATTTTCAGATGCCGGAAAAGTTTGACCTGTCGTATATCGGCTTAGACAACCGGAAATACCGGCCAGTCGTAATTCATCGTGCCGTATACGGTTCCATTGACCGTTTCATTGGCATTTTGACCGAACATTATAGCGGCGCGTTTCCGCTTTGGCTTGCGCCGGTTCAGGCGAAGCTGCTGCCTGTGTCGGATCGTTATCTTGACTATGCTGTTCAAGTGAAGGCGACGCTGAGAGATGCGGGTATACGTGTGGAGATCGATGGGCGAAACGAAAAATTGGGCTACAAAATCCGTGAGGCTCAGTTGGAGAAAGTTCCTTACATGTTGATACTCGGGGAAAACGAAGCAACCTCCGGTACGGCATCCGTCAGAAAACACGGGGAAGGAGACCTTGGGATTAAAAGGGTGCAAGAGATCGCTGAGCAGATCGTCAAGGAAATTCGCGAAAAAGGTGATCGCTAAAGTCGCCTCATCTCGGCGTAGCTCAAACAAACGCCGCCGGCTTTGCACATGCAAAGACCGGCGGCGTTTCGTATATCCCGGAAGAAGGCCGATATCATTTGACACCGCAATAAAGCGGCAGTATAATATAATATCTAAAATTTAATTTATTATTATACCACAGAACTCAGGAAGAGT
>NZ_BOVJ01000132.1 GCF_018403665.1 Paenibacillus cisolokensis | reverse complement strand
CAAACTTATCGAAGATCATCAGCGAACTTTTCCCTTTTAGGTACCCCATAAACTCCGACACACTTAACTTCGGCGGAATACTTACCAGCATGTGAATGTGATCCGCACATGCTTCCGCTTCCAAGATCTCTACCCCTTTTCGCTCACATAACTCCCGAAGGATTTTTCCAATTTCTCGTTTCAATTTCCCATAAATCACTTGTCTTCGATATTTCGGAGCGAATACAATATGATATTTACAGTTCCACTTCGTATGTGCTAGACTGCTCTTGTCCATCCTTTGTCCTCCTTGGTAAGTTTGAGCGGTTGGCAGACCGGCTCTCATCTTATCATCTGAGTGCAAAGGATGACTACTCATAGCTAGAAGCTTTCCTGAACCCCCAGTCGAACTGGGGGTTTTCTTATACAAAACAAAACGCCCCCGCGCATGGCGGGGACGATTCGGATGTGTAGCAATAACGCAGCAAGCGGCATGCGATTACACATCCGGGTGCGTAGCAATAACGCAGCATATGACTGAACGATCCAAGGGCGCGGCAACGATTACACATCCAGGGGCATGTCCAGGGGGCATGGTTAGCATGCGGAACATGACTGAACACGTCCCAGAGACAAGTCCTACCGAACGATCCGGGGCTTGGCGGGGACGGGCACAGCTTGGTGCGCGTCCGGGGCATGCCGCGCCGGTTCCCCCGGCGCACGGATGGATCATCCGCCTTTCCGCGCTAACGACCCCGCATCCGCGTCTAAAGGCCGGCCGAACCCAGAGCTTGGCGGGGACCCGGGCACAGCTTGGTGCGCGTTGGGTTGCATATACCCGGTAAGCGCTCCCGGCAAGCCCAGGCGCTCCCCGGTAAGCGCCCCCGCTAAACGCACCCGGCAAGCCCAGGCGCGCGGCCGGATCAAGCGCTTTTCCGCGCAAGCGGCGCCGCGTCTTCCCGACCGGTCAGCACGATGTTGAGCAGAATCGCGGTGAGCGACCCGGTGACGATGCCGTTCTGGAGCAGCATTTTCGCAAAATCCGGCAGCTGGTCGAACATTTGCGGAAGCACGGCCGAGCCCAGACCGACCGCAATGCTCGAGGCGGCGATCAGCAGATTGCCGTCCTTGCGCAGATCGACTTCGGACAATATCGAAATGCCGGATGCCGCGACCGAGCCGAACATGACGATCATCGCCCCGCCGAGCACGGCGCTCGGGATGACTGACGTGAGCGCCGCCAGCTTGGGCAGCAGACCCAGCACGACCATGATGGCGCCCGCGGCGAAGATGACGTCCCGCGTCTTCACCCGCGTCAGCGCGATCAGGCCGACGTTTTGAGAGAACGCCGTATACGGGAAAGCGTTGAACACGCCGCCCAGCATAATGGCGAGGCCTTCGGAACGGAGGCCGTTCACGATCTGCTTCGGCTGGACCTCCTGGTCCGTCGCTTTGCCCACCGCGAAATAGACGCCCGTGGACTCCACCATGCTGACGATATTGACGAGAATCATCGTAAATACGGCCGTCAAGCTGATTTGGGCGCCAAAGTAGAACGGCTGCGCCACGCTGACCCAGGACGCGTCCGCCACCGCCTGGAAGTCTACGATGCCCATCATATATCCGGCGATCGTGCCGACGACCAGGCCGACAAGCACGGCGACGGCGCGAAGAAATCCTTTGGCGAGACGATTCACGAGCAGAATGACGGCGAACGTGCCGAGCGCGAGCAGCAAATTGTGCGCCTGGCCGAAATCCGGGCTGTTCTGACCGCCCGCCGCATTGTTCATCGCCACCGGAATCAAGGACAACCCGATAATCGTGACGACGGACCCGGTTACGATTTTGGGGAAGAACCGGAGCATTTTGCCGTACAGCGGAGCTGCCAGCACGACGAACAGACCGGATAGAATAATGGCGCCGTATACGGTAGCCAGATTCGAAGCGGAAGCGATCGCGATAATCGGTCCTACCGCGGTAAAGGTGCAGCCCAGCACGACGGCAGCCGGCTGCCGAAATATTTGGTGCCGATCACCTGCAGAATCGTTGCGATTCCGCACGTGAACAGATCCGCTGCGATCAGGTACGCCATTTGCGTACTGTTCAGATTGAGCTCCGCCCCGACGATCAGCGGCACGATGACCGCGCCCGCATACATGGCCAGCACATGCTGCAGGCCCAGCGTGACGACCCTCTGTTTGCTCTGCATCCTACACCTTCTCCTTAACGTGATGAATGGTACGTTCCTCTTCCGCGAAGCGAATCTCGCCGGGCGACATCGAGGCGATCCGAACCAGGGAATGAATGCGGACGCCTTTGCGCTCCAGCAAATCGCGCCCTTCCTGGAAGCTCTTCTCGATGACGCAGCCGACGCCTGCAAGCTTCGCTCCGGATTCGTTCACAATGTCGACCAGACCCGCAAGCGCCGCGCCCGTAGCGAGAAAGTCGTCCACGATCAGCACGTTGTCGTCCGGTCCCAGATAACGCCGGGATACGCTCACCTGATACGTCTCCTGTCTCGTAAACGAATGGACGGGAACCGAATATACCGCATCGGACTGCGTGACGGCTTTCTTCTTTTTCGCATAAAGAAAAGGTACGCCCAGCGCGATCGCCGTCGCCATCGCAAACTGAATGCCGCTGGCTTCGATGGTCAGCACCTTCGTCACGGGCTCGTCTGCAAATATCCGCCCGAATTCCTTTCCGATCTCCAGCGCCAGCACGGTATCCACCTGATGATTCAGAAACGAATCGACTTTAAGCACCGTATCGGACAAAATCAGCCCCTCTTGACGTATGCGCTCTTCCAGCAATTTCATGTTCCGCTACCGCTCCTTCTCCGAAATCAAAAAGGACAGGCTCCTTGAGCTGGTTTCTCAAGTGAAGCCTGTCCATCCGGGCTTAAACCCTTTATGGTGCGCACGTTATGCATAGGCATGCATGACCGGCCGTTCCGTTCTTCTTCCCGAGCCGAAAAAACGGAACTTCCGAGGCGCGCTCGCTGTCACTCATAGTCGGACGATTACGGTGGTCATCCGGTAGAAACTTATGGGCCATATTCCCAAAATTATATGAGTCGTATGAAATTATATCTTGTATAGTACACACTCTTCCGCACCGATTCAAGAGGAAAAGTTATTTTTGTTCGATATGCAGCGCCGGTGTCACAAACGGCGGCTTCCGCCTGTCGTATTGGTGAAATCCCAAATCAAAGGACAGGAGAGATGACCGATGGAACTCCGAATGAATTACCGGAACGCCAATCCCGACGCTTTCAAAACGATGCTCTCGCTCGAGCAGTATATCAAGAACAGCGGCCTCGACCATAAGCTGTACGAATTCATGAAGCTGCGCGCTTCGCAGATTAACGGCTGCTCCTTCTGCATCGACATGCACGCCAAAGAGCTGCTCCGGTCGGGCGAAAGCATGGACCGGATTCTACTTTTGCCCGTATGGCGGGAAGTGCCGCTCTACTCCGAAGCGGAGCGCGCGGCGCTCGAGCTGACCGAATATGCGACGAAGCTGTCGGAAGCCGGCGTCCCCCGCGAAGTCTACGATCGCGTGCGCAGCATATTCGGCGAAAAGAGATTGTCGATCTGCTTATGGCCATCAACAGCATCAATGCGTGGAACCGGCTCGGCGTTGCGACCGGCATGTTTCCGGGCTGCTTCGATTAAAGCGGGTTAATTTCTCCGGGTTCAGCACGATGTACAAGCGGCGGATACGGGAGCCTTCCGGTTCCCATTCCGCCATGACGGCCATGACGATGCGGCCGTCCCTTTTCTGCAGCAATCCGGGTTCTCCGTTCAAGCGGGCGGGCTCAAATCCGCCGAGAAATCTGCCTTTGGCGGTCATTTTCGTCAAATACGCTTTCTCGTTCTTGATTTCGGCCGCATCCAGCTGCATGAACTGCGCGAATACGTCCTGTACGGTGTCCTCCGAATCGGCTGCAATGCCCAGCATCCGGTAAGCAAGTCCGAACAGCATCGATTTGTACTGCGTGTACGTTTGATCCAGCGTCATTCCGGTACCTCCGCTCTATCGTTTCGGGTTCGTCAAGAATGACAGCCGAATGCCGGCATTTGTGACATCCCCGTACGAAAGCCGGCCGCTTCGGAACATTCCGCTTCGGAACATTCCGCTGCGGCGTTGCCGCGAATCCCTTCAAGACTTCCTTCAATGTCGCAATGCCGTCCGCCCGCGCATTACAAAAAATAATCCGTCCGAACGCAACAAAAAAACGGCCCCGCAAGGCCGGAAACGGTCTAACGGGGCCGTCTTTATGCGATTAGTCGAAATATACCGCTTTGCCCGTGCGCGAAGACTCGTAGATCGCTTCGAGAATTTCCGATACGACGAGCGCTTGCTCCGGTTTTACGATCAATTCCTTGTCATTGATGACGGCATCGATCCAGGTGCGGGCTTCAAGCTCGGCCGGATCTTCCGATTGGCCTTCGTAGAAGGCCACGCCGCCGCTGTTCAGCTCGATTTCCTTGACATACAGACGGCTGTTCTGCTCGCCGTTGATGCGCAGCCCTTTCTTCATGTCGGCTCCCGCTTCGGTACCGCAGAGCGTCACCTTCGCCTCGTCCACTTCGAGAGAGTTGAGCGCCCAGCTCGACTCGAGCACGATCGAAGCGCCGTTCTCCATCGTAATCATCGCGAAAGCGGAATCTTCGACGGTAAACTGCTTCGGATCCCACGGTCCCCAGGCATTAGCCGCATTCTCCCTTTGGGACAGCTTGTGATAGGCCCGTCCCAGCACCGCTTTCGGCTTGTAGTTGTCCATCATCCACAGCGCCAGGTCGAGCGCGTGCGTGCCGATATCGATGAGCGGACCGCCGCCTTGCTTGTCTTCATCCAGAAACACGCCCCAAGTCGGCACGGCGCGGCGGCGAATCGCATGCGCCTTGGCGAAATAGATTTCGCCCAGTTCGCCGTTCGCGCAAGCTTCTTTCAGGTAGCGGCTGTCGGCGCGGAAACGGTTCTGGTACCCGATGCTCAGCTTTTTGCCGGTGCGTTTGGCCGCTTCCAGCATCCGGCGGGCGTCTGCAGCCGTTTTCGCCATCGGTTTCTCGCACATGACGTGCTTGCCGGCTTCCAGCGCCGCAATAGAAATTTCGGCATGGGAATCGTTCGGCGTACATACATGCACAATATCGATAGAAGCATCGGCAAGCAGGTCGCGGTAGTTCTCGTATACGCTGGCTTGCTCGGTTCCGAATTTCGTCTTGGCTTCTTCGGCGCGCTCGCGGATGATGTCGCAGAACGCCACCATTTCCACTTCTTTCACTTTCGCCAGGCTCGGCATATGCTTGCCGTTCGCAATACCGCCGCAGCCGATAATGCCCACGCGTACTTTGGACACTTCGAATCATCCTCCCGGATTGTAATGATGTTGTGAATACATCCATGAGCCTTGATTCAACAGGCTATGATGCAATAGAATAAGTATAGGACAAACGCTGTCCAAAAAAAATGGCTTTTCTGGCGATGCTTTTATGTCATTTTGCTATGACTGGAGAAATAAGATTGGAAATTTATAATGAAAAGGTCGCTTATGAAAACCCTCTTTTGTCGCTGCGGATATTCAAATCTCATCGTCACAAAGATCTGTTAATCAACTGGCATTATCATCGCGAGCTCGAGCTGCTGCTCGTGCTGGACGGGGAATTGGACGTTTATATCGAAGACGAATGCCGCCGCTTGCAGGCGGGCGACGTCGCCATTATCGGTTCCTACCAGCTGCACCGGGACCGCAGCTTCGACGCGCCGCTCGACTATATCGTTCTGCAATTCGACCTGGAGCAATTTTTCGACCACAGCACGATTACGTATATGCGCTATTTCTCCGAAACGAAAAATCCGCTCAGCCGGGTCAACTACATTCTGGATGAGAAACCGGATGTGAAAGCGCAAATCGCCGACTGTATCCGGGAAATTTTGCAGGAAGCGAGCGCCAAGCAGGCCGGCTACGAGCTTGCCGTCAATATGCTGATCAAACGCATTCTGCTGCTTCTGCTCCGCAACGATTCGCGCAGGATGCTGGCCGAACAGGAAGACTTCAACCGGATCCGGCTGAAGCCGGTGCTTCACTACGTCGAAAGCCATCTGACCGACCGCATTCAGGTGGAGGAAGTGTGCAAGCTGGCCAATATGAGTTATTACTATTTCGTCAAGTTTTTCAAGAAAACGATCGGATTATCCTTTACCGAATATGTCAATTACCGGAAAATCAAATGGGCGGAACGCATTTTGTTGACGATGGATCTCAGCGTATCGGAAGTCGGGGAACGAATAGGCATGCCGAATATGGCTCATTTCTACAAAATGTTCAAGAAGTATAACGAATGCTCGCCCAAGGAATTCCAAAAGAAAATGCTGTCCTGGAACCAGAACTAGCATCGGAAGACAGCGGGATTTACGCTGTTGCGATACAACGAGATTTCCGCCGATACGGCGGGATTGCCGCCGTCGTGATACAACGGAATTGCCGCCGTTGCGATCTATGCGTTCCTGACCGGCCGCGCGAAGGAGAACCGCGAAGGAAAGTCCGGCCCTATGGCCGGCTGGGGAAAAAACGGAATAGAATGTTCCGATTTTGGAAATACCGCAACAAACGCGACAGACGCGGTGAAGCGATATATGATCCGTCAATTGCAACCCGCACGCCTCATCTGGGCGCTGCGGTTTTTTGGGCATGACGAGCTTGTAGCCGACGCCGCGGATCGATTCGATCTGAACGGACTGGCTGCCGAGCTCCAGTTTTTGCGCAGCGAGCTGACATGAACGTCGACCGTGCGCTGACCGCCGATATAATCGAACCCCCACACGACATTCATCAGGTCGTCGCGCGTCACGACCATGCCCGGCCGCTGAACGAGATACAGCAGCACTTCGAATTCTTTCGGCCGCAGCGGCACCGTCTCTCCATTTAATATGACTTCGTATTTCTCCGGGTAGATGAGCAGGTCTCCGGCTTCGATCACATTGTCGGAGGAAGACGGCGTCTTCGCGCTTTCCGCGTTCGTCCGCCTTAGTACGGCGGATACGCGGGCCAGCAGCTCCGCCACCCCGAACGGCTTCGTAATGTAGTCGTCGGCCCCGTGCTTGAGCCCCTGCACGACTTCATCTTCCGCATTGCGCGCGGTTAAAATAATGATCGGTGTAAGAATGCCGCTTTGACGCACCCGGTTCAAAATTTCGAAGCCGTTCATGCCGGGCAGCATAATATCCAGAATGATCAGATCGAATTTTCGCTGCAGCGCCGCCTGCAGCCCTTCCGCGCCATGATCGATCACCGTTGTTTCGTACCCTTCCTGCGTCAGGTTGTACGACAGCAGACGGGCCAGCGTCGGTTCGTCTTCAATTACCAGCACTTTGTGCGACATCGTATCCCCCACCTTGCGAACGGACGAACGCTTATGTGCCGTTTCGCCGTTAGCTTTAAGTCTGTTCCGTATACCTCTATTTTATCATCGCACGTGCGAACATGCTTGAATCATTTTGTTAACGCCATGTAAAAATTTTATCGCGCCGGGCCAGCAGCCCGGCGTGCCGCTTCTACTGCAGCACCGGCAATTCGAGCGTGAACGTCGTCCCTTTGCCCACGACGCTGTCGACCGAAATGGTCCCTTTGTGCAGCTCGACCAGATGCTTGACGATGGACAAGCCGAGTCCGGTGCCGCCGGAGCTGCGGGAGCGCGCCTTGTCCACCCGGTAAAACCGTTCGAATATGCGGGGAAGATCCTTCTTCGGGATGCCGATGCCGGTATCCGTGATCCGGATCCGGACGCGCTCGTAATCGGCGCCTTCCGGCGCAGGTTCGCCGTTCGCGGCGATCGCCTCGGCGATCACCGTCACCTTGCCGCCTTCCGGCGTATAATTGATGCCGTTGGCCAGCAAATTCATCATAATTTGCCGCAGCCTGTCCTCGTCGGCTTCGACATACAGATCCTGTTCGCACTTCAGCTCCAGCGCAATCGATTTGCGGGCGGCTTCCGTCTTGACGACCTCGACCGTACGCTCCAGGAAGGACGACAGCTCGACCGGCGAAAACTGCAGCGGCACGCGCCGGGACTCGATTTTGGACAGCTCGAGAATGTCGCCGATAAGCCGGTTCAGGCGGTCGCTCTCGTCAAATATGATTTGCAGAAACGCGCGGGCCGTCTCCGGATCGTCGACGGCGCCGCCAAGCAGCGTTTCGGCGAACCCTTTGACCGCCGCGATCGGCGTTTTCAGCTCGTGCGAGACGTTCGCGACGAACTCGCTGCGCATCCGCTCCAGCCGGCGAATCGCCGTAACGTCCTGCACGGCGAGCAGCACGCCGCCGAATTCGTCGCCGTCCTGGCGGAACGGCACCAGATTCAGTTCGAGCAGCCGCTCCTCCGGGAAATAGAACGTAATCTCTTCCCGCAGATGCTCTTTGTTGTCCATCGCGTCCTGTATCATTCGGGCCAGCTCGTACTGCTGCCGCATTTCGCTAAAATGCTTTCCGGTCAGCTCGCCGGCCTTAACGCCGAGCACTTCTTCCGCCCGCCGGTTCATCAGCACGATGCGGCCGTTCGCGTCGATCATCACGATGCCGTTGATCATATTGGCGAGCACGCTTTCCAGTTGGCTTTCGTTGCGGCGAATGCGTTCCATCTGCACCTGCAAACTTTCCGCCATCGTGTTGATCGCGTGGCCGAGTTCGCCGATTTCGCTGCGCTTGCCGACTTTGACCCGGGCACGGTAATCCATGTTTTTGATCCGCTGGGCGACCTTCGTAATCTGCTCCAGCGGCCGGGTCATGCCGAGGGCGACGCGGTAGCTGATCAGCGCCGCCGCGACAAACAGCACGGCCAGGCCGGCGATCAGCACCGCCCACATCCGGAAAATGCTTTTCTCCACCGTCTTCAGGCTCATCGCCAGGCGGACGATGCCGGCATCTTCCCCTTCGCCCGCCGGAATGGCGACATAGAGCAAGTTTTGCTTCAGCGTGTCGCTGTACCGGATCGTCCGGCCGACGCCTTTCTCGTACGCTTCCCGGACTTCGATCCGGTCGGCGTGATTGTCCATCGTCTGCGGCTCGTGATCCGAGTCGCCAAGCACCGTCCCGTCGCCGCGGATAAAGGTTACCCTCGCTCCCGTAATCTCCTTCAGCGCGGTCGCTTCATTCGTAAAATAGGCGAACAGTTCCTGCTCCGGCCCCGTTCTCCACTCCGTCTTGGCCAATATCAGCTTCATCTCGCGCACCATGTTGTCCTCCAGCTCGGCAAGATGGCTGTCTTTGAATATCTGCCCCATCATCAGACCGGAAGCCGTAACCGACAAGCCGATCAGCACGATCATAATAAGCGTCAGCCTGGCGCGAAAGCTGTTCATTCGCATGTCATCTCTCCGTTCTGTCTCCGCTCGCCTTCGCAAGACCGGCGGCGGCACGGTTTTCGACATTATTATCGTACCTGCATCGCGTTCGCCTTGCCAGCCTTCGATTTATGAAGTTTTTGTAAAGCGTAATGATACAGCGTGGCGACCGGCTGCTGAATCATAATCGTCAGCATGACCGGGACGGCCGTCAGCGGGCTGAAATACCCGATCGCCAGCACGATGCCGAGCGAGATATTGCGCATGCCCGTCGCATACGAGACCGTAACCTGCTTTTCGCGGTTGCGAAGCGGAGCTGCGCCGATAAAGCCGAACGCATAGCAAAGCGCGACGAGCATGACCGATATCGGCACCAGCTTTAGCATATCCGCTTTCAGCCCGGCAGCATACGGAGCGATCGCCGCCGCATTCAGGGCGACGACCGCAATAAAGCACAGCTTGGACAGCGGAGCGGCATACGGCTGCACGGCAGGCTGAATCCGGCCGCGCGTCAGCTCGCAGAGCAGCACGCCGATGACGGTGGGGGCCACTACGATCATCGCCAGATCGAACGCCAGATGCCCGGTATCGAGAGCTACGTCGGTATGGAACAGCAGCTTGATTCCGGCCGGGACGACGAGCGGGCTGAGCGCCGAATCCAGCACGACCATCGCGAGTATGAGCGGCACGCTGCCCCCGGACATGCCGACCCAAAACACGGTCGACACCCCCAGCGGAATGAGCGCAAACAGCACAAGTCCGACCACATAAGGAGAATCCGGTCCGAACGTATACTTACCGATCAGGTACGCCGCGAGCGGAGAGACGATATGGGCGATCAGCAGCGTTCCGATCATCACGCCCGGCTTCCGGATAACCGCCTTCAGCTGCTCCAGTCCGCAGCCGATCGCCATCGTCAAGGTTACATAAGCGAACAGATAGGGAACCGCCTTGACGAACGGCAGCAGCGTATCCGAAAAAAAGAACCCCAGGACTAGCGATCCCGGGACCAGAAGAAACATCCATTGTTCAAAACGTTTGTTAAGGGCAAGACCGAATTGACGGATAAGTCATCATCTCGCTTATTTATTTGAATACCGGCTCCTTGAATTGCTCGAGCTTCTCGAAGGAGCTGCGTTCGACGTCGGCATGCAGGCTGTTGCCGTGCGCGTCCATCGTGACGATCGCGGCGAAGCCTTCCGTCTGCAGATGCCACATCGCTTCCGGAATGCCGAATTCGAGGAAGTCGACGCCGTTCACGTTCTTGAAGCATTCGGCGTAATATTGCGCCGCGCCGCCGATCGCATTCAAGTAGACCGCACCGTGCTCCTGCAGCGCCTTGAGCGTCTTCGCGCCCATGCCGCCTTTGCCGATTACCGCGCGGATGCCGAACTTTTTAATAATGTCCCCTTGATAGGGCTCTTCGCGGATGCTCGTCGTCGGTCCGGCCGCTTTCACTTTCCAGCTGTCCCCTTCTTTCAGCATGACGGGGCCGCAGTGGTAGATGACGGCGCCGTTCAGGTCGACCGGAGAGTCGTGATCCATCAAATATTTGTGCAGCGCGTCGCGGCCGGTGTGCATTTCCCCATTCAGAATGACGATATCGCCGACGCGCAGCGAACGGACCTGCTCTTCCGTCAGCGGCGTCGTCAGCACGACTTCGCGGCGCTCCGACTCTGCGGCCGCTTCCTGTCCGGCGCTGGAGGAAGCTGCTGCTTCGTCCCGCATCGGCTGCTCGCTTCCTTGCGGGTAGAGCCATTCCTTAATCGCACCGGTCTGCGCGTCCAGCAGCACGCCCTGACGCCGGTAAGCCCAGCAATTGTAGGCGACGGAGACGAAGAAGCTGGCCGGCAGCCGGTTCATGACGCCGATCTTGCAGCCGAGCAGCGTCACTTCCCCGCCGAAGCCCATCGTGCCGATGCCGAGCTTGTTCGCGTTCTCCATAATATACTCTTCGAGCTCCCTCAGCTCCGGAATCGGATTCGTATCGTCCACGCGCCGGAACAGCTGCTGCTTCGCCAGCTCGTAGCCCGTCGTCCGGTCGCCGCCGATGCCGACGCCGATGAACCCGGCGCTGCACCCCTGGCCTTGCGCCTGGTAGACGGCGTGCAGGATGCATTTGCGGATGCCGTCCAG
Organism: Paenibacillus cisolokensis; assembly: GCF_018403665.1. Classification (GTDB taxonomy): domain Bacteria; phylum Bacillota; class Bacilli; order Paenibacillales; family Paenibacillaceae; genus Paenibacillus_AH; species Paenibacillus_AH cisolokensis. The sequence continues at coordinate 9,258 of NZ_BOVJ01000132.1, read as the reverse complement.
ATCGCGCCCCGCTTTGCCGAGCCCTTCGAGCTCCGTCGGCAGGCTGTACTGGATGTTCTTGTTCTCGCAGCCGCCGCCTTTCAGAATGAGCCGGACGTCGATTTCATCCTTTTCCCACTGCTCGAAGTGAATGACCGGCGTGCCCGGTCCGAGATTGTCGCCGGTATTGGCGCCGGTCAGCGAGTCGACGGAGTTCGTTCTTAGCTTTCCGTCCTTCGTGGCGCGCGCGACCGCCTCGCGGATCTGCCGCTTCATCACGATCTGGTTGGCTCCGACCGGCGTATGCACGACAAACGTCGGCATCCCGGTATCCTGACAGATCGGCGAAACGTTGCACTCGGCCATCTCGATATTTTCGGCGATCGTGGACAGCGAAATGCCCGAGCGGGTGGCGCGGTCTTCGGCTTCCCGGGCTTTCCGGATCGCCTGGCGGACATCGCCGGGAAGATTGGTGGACGTTTCGACGATCAGACGGTATATGCTCTCTTCAAAATGCTGCATGGCGTAGCGGTAATCTCCTCTCTGGTCGCATTTCTCTATACACTATATAATAGCATACATGGATCGATTGGCATATGCTTGCCCGGCCTGCCGCCTCCGGGCGGATCGGTGCCGCCGGGCTTCGCACGGACTTGCGGGCCCGCAGGGCGCCGGACGCGCGGCTGTTCCGCCGCCGATTCGCATTGTACGGATAAAGGAGCGCGTGAAACTTGAGCAGCCATTTTTTCGCCTATATGTACCGTCTGAAATATATCGAACGCTGGAGCCTGATGCGCAATACGACGAAGGAAAACGTCGCCGAGCATTCCTACCATGTCGCATTGCTCGCGCATATGCTGTGCGAGATCGGCAACCGCATATTCGGCAAGAAGCTGAACGCCGACCGCGCGGTCACGCTGGCGCTGTACCACGATGCGACCGAGGTGTTCACCGGCGATATTCCGACGCCGGTCAAACATCACAATCCGCGGATGCTCGCAAGCTTCCGCGAGATCGAGAAGATGGCGGCCGAGCGCCTTCACGGCATGCTGCCCCCCGAGCTGAAGCCGGCGTACGCGCGGCTGCTCGGCAAAGCGGACGGCGGGGAAGAGAGCGGCGAAGAGCTTGAGCTGCGCGCGCTTGTCAAAGCGGCCGATCTGCTCGACGCCTATTTGAAATGCTTCGCCGAAGTATCTTCCGGCAATCGGGAATTTGCCGTCGCCAAAAGCCAGATCGAGCAATCGCTCGCCAAGCTCGACATGCCCGAAATCGAATGGTTCCTCACCCATATGGCGCCGAGCCTCGGCATGACGCTTGACGAGTTATCGGAAGAGTAGAAAACGGCGTTCCTGCCCGGCCAGTGGAACCGGGAGGGGAACGCCGTTTTGCGCCGCCGCCGCAGGAAGCCGCTCTATTCCGTTCTCATGCTGCGGACTTTATCCTTCACGGCGGCATAGAACCGGAGCCATTCGGGCGAAGCGCCGGCAGCGCCGGCACGCTCTTCATCCGACGGCGGCCGGCTTCCGCCTTCTCCGCTCTCCGCTTCGCCGGAAGCGGACGGCTCGAGGGAGCCGGCCGTCGTCCGTTCATCCCCGCCCGATGTCCTGCTTTCTTCCGTCATCCTGATCGCCTCCTCTGCCATAGACGGTTCTTTCGGCTCAACCGTTCAGCCATCTGCGGCGCAGCGCAAACAGCTCTTTCAGCTCGTCCGTCGACAGCTCCGTTATCCATTGCTCCGATTGGCCGACCACCTGCTCGCTCAGCGATTGCTTGCGGTCGATCATTTCGTCGATCCGCTCTTCCAGCGTGCCGAGCGTAATCAGTTTATGCACCTGCACCCGCTTGGTCTGGCCGATGCGGAATACCCGGTCGGTCGCCTGATTTTCCACCGCCGGATTCCACCACCGGTCGAAATGGAACACGTGGTTCGCCGCCGTCAAATTCAGTCCGGTGCCGCCCGCTTTCACCGACAGCACGAACGCGCAGCAGTCGGAAGCCGGGTCCTGGAACGCCGCGATCATCTCGTCCCGCTTCGCCTTCGGCACGCTGCCGTTCAAATAAGGGACCGGCATGCCGAGCCGCTCCTCCAGTAGCCGGCGGATCTGTTCGCCCGCCTCGACGAACTGCGTGAAAACGAGGCAGCGCTCGCCTTCGGCGGCGATCTCTTCGATCATCTCCAGCAGCCGGACCGTCTTGTTGGACAGCTCCGGCTTCCATAAGACGCGGCCGTCCCGCTTCGTCAGCAGCCACGGATGGTCGCACACCTGCTTCAGCTTCGTGAGCGAAGCGAGGATCAGCCCTCTGCGCTCCATGGCGCTCAACTTGTCAAGCCGCTCCAGCAAGTCCGACACGATGTTCTCGTAGACAGCCCCCTGCTCCGCCGTCAGCGAAACGTACGTTTTCGCCTCGTGCTTCTCCGGAAGAGACAGCTGGATCGCCGGATCGTTCTTGACGCGCCGCAGCATGATCGGCTTCACCCAACGCTGCAGGCCGGCGATCAGCTCCGCGTCGCGCGTCCGCTCGATCGGCTGCACGAGCGCTTTCCGGAATTCGGCAAGCGAGCCGAGATAACCGGGGTTAAGAAAATCGCAAATCGACCACAACTCCGTCAGCCGGTTTTCCATCGGCGTGCCGGTCAACGCGACGCGGTGGCCGGCCTGCAATTTGCGGATGGCAGCGGACTGCTTCGTATACACGTTTTTAATGTTTTGCGCCTCGTCCAGACAGAGCGTATTCCAGTTCACGCCGCTCAGCTCTTCCTCGTCCAGCGGTGCAAGGGCGTACGACGTGATGACGAGATCGGCTCCGGCCACCGCGTCGGCGAACGCCCGTCCTTTGGCTCTTCGGGGACCGTAGTGGAGCACGACGTTGAGCGAAGGGGCGAACCGTTCCAGCTCCTTCTCCCAGTTGCCGATGACCGAAGTGGGGCAAATGAGCAGCGACGGAGCCGCCTCGTCGTCGCCGGAAGCTGCGCGCTGCTCCTTCACATGCAGCAAATAAGCGGCAAACTGCACCGTTTTGCCGAGGCCCATATCGTCCGCGAGACAAGCGCCCAATCCGAAACGGCGCAGCATGGCGAGCCACGATACGCCGGCCAGCTGATAGGGGCGGAGCTCGCCGCGGAAGCCGGCCGGCACCGGGACAAGCGGAAGCGAGGACGTCTGCTGAAGCTGCTGCAGCCAGCCCGCCAGATGGGCGTCCAGTTCCACCTCCGCCTGGATCGGCGATTCGTATTCGCCTGCGCCGTCGTCAATCGAAGCGCCTCCGCGCAGGTGCAGCTCGAGCACGTCGCGGAAGGTCAGCCCCTTCTTCCGTCCGACCCGCTTCATCCATCGCCTGATTCTGTCGACATCGGCCGGATCCAGATGGACCCATTCCCCGCCGATGCGCATCAACCGCCGGTTCTCGGCGGCAAGGCGCATAAACTCCTCCTCGGACAGATCGACCTCGCCGACCGCCAGCCGCCAGTCGTACTGCACGATGTCATGCAGTCCGAACATCGCCTGCCCGCCCGTGCCGGCAAGCGACTTCACCTTCGCCCGCAGCCGCAATTTGCGGGAGCGAACCGTTTCCCACCAGCCGGGCAGCAGCACCGGGCAGCCGGCCTGAAGCAGCCGCAGACTGATTTGCGCGAGGAACGTCCATGCCTCGTCGTCCGTCAGCAGCCGCCTGATGCCGGCGAATTCCGCTTCCCCTTCCCGCGCCGCCAGTCCGGGGGCGGCGTTCAGCCAGCCCGCCGCTTCCTTGCGCACCTTGCCGTCAAGCAGAGGCAGCCATTCGGACGGCAGCTCGCGCCCGTCCGCGGCTCTCCATTCTCCGTCCGCTCCCTGTTCCAGCGGCATCCATTCGCCGCCGTCGCGGTCGCGGACAGCGGGCGCCAGCCTCCAGCCGGAGCTTGCGTCCGGTTCCGACAGCTGGATCGCGAGCCGAAACGGGAAGGTGTCCCGCTTCAATCCGACAGCGACCTGCCAGTCGTCTTCATCGGCCATTTTGCGGTAAAGGGAATCCTTGTGCGACGCTTCGACCGCTCTCCAGGCCGCGCCCGCCGCGCCGTCCCCGTTCACGATCGCCTCGACGGCCAGTCCGAGCCACTCCTTCACCCCGCCGTCGCCGTTCTGCTCCGCCTGCCGAAGCCAATGCTCCCATTCCTCGCGCATTCCCTGCTCCGACTCCGGAATGGCCGGCTTCCACATCCGCCGTTCCCGGTCCCATTCCCGCATATCCGGCACAAACCAGCCGTTCAGCAGCATCGTCCGCAGCAGTTCGGCCAGCTTGCGCAGCACAAGCAGCCGCGGCGACCATTCGACCTTGAGCAGCCGCACATGCCGGGGATCGGACAAATAATCCATCGCCAGAAGCGGCGAAAGCTGCACAATGGACCGTCCGAACGCCTCGCCCTCTTCGATATCCGAGCCGTACCAGGACGCTTCGTGCCGGGCAAACAGCACCTGACGCAGCCTTTTCCCGATGACCGCGCTGTTATCCTCCAGAATGGCCACGCCGCCTTCCGAATGCCAGTACCCTTGCAATTGCACCGCGCGTATGCCCCAGGTCGTCCTCATGTCAGCATTTTCCCTTTCTCCAATTCTTCCTGAAACGCCCGCAACCGTTGATGCTTCCGGACAAGACTGCCGAAAAACTCGTTCCACCGCTCCCGTGCCTCTACGGATTTGTACAGCTTTTCCAGCTTTTGCAACTGCTTGACGGCAATCCGGTAGCTCTGCCGGTTGCGCGCCCGTATCGATTCTTCGATCGCCTGATGATAGAGTGGAATAAGCGCGGACGGCGCTTGCCGCGTCACTTCCCGCACCGCCTGAACGTCCAGCTCCTCCGGACGGATGCCGAGAAGCAGCTGCAGGTCGGCCCAGTCGCGGAATCGCCCGTGATCGAGCCAATGCTGCGACAGCGTGGCGTAGGATGACGGCAGCAGATCGATCATGTAAGCCTCCCACCGGCCATCGGGCTGCCTGTCGGCCGCGAGACCGCACAGCAGCAGAAACGAATGGAGAGCGTCGTTCGTTTTTCTTTCCGGCAGACGCTCCGCCAGATATGCCATCCAGCATTCAAGATCGCGCCACCGGTGCTGTTCCAGCCGGACCCGGGCGCAATGAAACGCAACCGCCGCCGTATGCGCAAACGCGATTCCCTCGAGCATGGCGACCGCTTCTTCGTCCGCTTCCTCGTGAAAACGGTGCTGCGCATAAGCGATCCGGACGAACGGATGGCCGCCGTCCGCGGCTTCCGCCTTGCCCAGGTCCGCCGTTTCCAACTTGCTCAGGCCCGTCGCTTCCGCCTTGCCCAGGTCCGTCGCTTCCGCCTTGCCCAGGTCCGCGGCTTCCGACTTGCTCAGGCCCGTCGCTTCCGCCTTGCCCAGGTCCGCGGCTTCCGACTTGCCAAGCATCTTCTCGAGCGCCGCCTTTTCCTTCATTCGAAAAGCCCGGTGTTCGGACAACGTCCGGCTGAATTGCAAATACAGCGAATCCCACCTGACCAACGCCTTTTCCCCGCTCGTCGCACGCCTCAGCAGCCAATCGGCAATCCCTTCCGTCCACGACCGCTCCCGCTCGTCGGCATATTCGTTCCGGCGTTCCGAAACCAGCTCATGAAAATGCGCGATCCACGGCTCCGCCATGCGCGAATACGAAACTTCCTGGTAATAGCGGTTGTACGAATCGACCGAGGCGATTGCCTTGTCGGTCTGTTCCAGCACGAACAGAATGGCCGCCATCCAGTGGAGACGGCGCCGGTCCGCCGGCCATGTTTTGGAGAGCCCCTTCAGCCCCGACAGCACCGGCTGCATATGGTGCAGCGAGTGGCGGCACAGCTTCCACGTCTCGCCGTGCTGCTCTCCGAACCAGGAACGCCACTGCTCGAGCGAGCCTTCCTCCCCGGGATGACTCGGCTCCGCAGCGCCGGCGGCCGATTCCGATGCGGCCGATTGCCATGGAGCCGGCGCGGGCTTGCGTCCGACTAGCGACTCGTACGATAGTTCGGGACGCCAGCCGGCGCGTTCGCAATAGGCAAAGAACAGAGCGGCCATATGCTTGCACAGCGAATCATACGGACAGGTGCAGGCGCTGTAAAAGAAATTGTCCGTCGCCAGCGTTACCGCATAAATCTCCTCCCCCTGCACCGCGCCCATAATGGTGTTGCCGTCCATCTCTTTCACATGTTTGACGCGGCCGTTGAGGTAGTAGCGCCAGCCCCGCTCCACAATGATCGGCTTCATGTACAGGCTGAGCTTCTCCTCCAGTTCGGCCAATATCTTGTTGTCCAGAGGGGATTTCGGCTCCATCGGGGTTCTCCTTCCGTTCGCAAGGTCATCTTATGATTATAACATATAAAAGAACGACTTCGCTCTTTTGCGGCGAAGTCGTTCCAGGCGAAATCGTTATTTTACATTGAAAAAATGCGACGGACAATCCGACGGCGACGGTTTTGCCGTTTGACGGCGGTTTTGACGCATGACGGCGGTTTTACCGTAAATATCGTCAGAATTGCGAAAGCTCTCCGATTATGACGACTTGATCATGCCGGCGTATACGCCCGGGACCGAACCTTCGATGACGACGGCGCCTGCCGTTTTTCGTAGAAGGCGACCGGACCGGCCGCGCCGATCACCGCGTATCCGTAGCCGTCGCTGCGCATCGCCTGCAGCGTTTGCAAAACAGCTGCTTGCCGATGCCGAGGCCCCGTTCGTTTTCGTCCACACCGGTCGGACCGAAAAGCCTTTGCAAGTGGCGTCATAGCAGGCGAAGCCGAGCAGCTTGCCGTCCCGCACCGCCACAAGGCATGACACCGGCTGACGGGAAAACGCCACCTCGCATTCGCTTCTCCAGTTTTTGCTGAAATGTTTCTCTACCCACTCCGCTACGGCAAGCTTCTCCGGGCCGATCGCGCGGCGCACCGTAATCCCCGTGCGCGCGGCGTATTGCTCAGGCGTCTCCGTCTCCGGCAGCGCATACAGTTTCACTAACATGTCCGGCATTGTGTCGTTCTCCCCGCTTTCCCTGTATTCCTTTGTTTTCCTCCACCCATTATACCGCGAGGACGGATTCGTTGCAGCATCATTCCTGTCGTCCGACTGGTAAATCGGAAGGCAGATCCCGGTACGCTCCCGGCGTCATGCCGGTGCGGGCGGCAAACATCCGCGTAAAATAATGGACGCTGCCGAACCCTGTCCGTTCGGCGACTTCTTTGATCGATACGCTGCCCGAACGCAACAAAGCTTTCGCGGTCTCGATCCGCTGCTGGTTCACATATTGCGTGTAGCTCATTCCTTCGTATTTGGCAAACAGCCGCGAGCAATGGCGGGCCGAAATATGCAGCGTCCGGGCCGTCATCTGCAGCTGCAACGGTTGATCCAGATTGTCGGCGACGAACCGTTTAGCCCGTTCGAGCAACTGCTCCGGTCCGGCGCGCATAGGAGACAGCGGCCGATGTGCGGTAAAGGCGTCGCACATCGAGGAGATCAGCGCGTCCGCCCAAGCCTGCAGCGTCTCCGCGCTCATTCCTTCGGCAGCCGCGCCGTACAGCCCGCGCCATGCCGCCCCGGCCGGATGACCGGTTCCCGCGGAGCGGAGCAAATACGACGCGGAACCGGCCCATTCCCGCCAGCGCCGCTCCCTCTCCGCACTTATACCGGCGGCGGGCTCAAAAGCAACCCATAGCAGAAACAGCTTCTCCCCGCGATGAATCTGGTGATAGACGCCGGGACGGGAAGCGAACAGGTCGCCCGGGCCGATTCGGTGCGACTCCTCTCCGTCACGATACTCGCCGCTGCCGGACACGACATAGCAGCATTCCATGAAAGAGTGGCGGTGATAAGGGTTGTCGGGATGATTCGGTGAGCCTCCCCAATAATGGATGGCATATTCGCCATCCATGCCGCGCATGGCCGTCAGCCTGCGCAGAACGGCGACCGCCCTTTCGCACAGCGTTTGATCCATATAATCGCGCCTCCTTCGGCTGGAAGACCGGAAATGTCCGTTTTGTGCAATGAAATGGTCTTCATCGTGCAAATACGAAAAACCGCCGTGCAGGTTATGATGGTAATGGTTCCACAACATTCACTCGCATAGAGGTGATCGATTTGATTACAACACAAGATGTCGATTTTTACAAGGAAAATGGTTACTTGCTCGTTCGGGGCGTCTTCTCGCAGGAAGAAGTCGAGGAGATGAGAAAGGCTGTTGACAGCATTATCGAAAAGGCGGCGCGATCGAAATACGACCGCAATTCCACGTGGCAGGGCGAATACATGTCCCCTGAAGAATTGAAGAAGCTGGTGTTGAAAGGCTTCCACGACGTCCAATACCAGGATGCCGTCTTCACGCGGGCGGCCGTGCATCCCCGTATGACGGCCGTGCTGACCAAGCTGATCGGCCCGAACGTCGAGCTGCACCACAGCAAAATGCTGGTGAAGCCGCCGGAGAAAGGCGCGGCGTTCCCGATGCATCAGGACTATCCTTATTTTCCGCACGAGCGCCATACGATGTTGGCGGCCAGCGTCCATCTGGACGACGCCGATCTCGAGAACGGCTGCATCAGCGTGCTGCCAGGTTCGCACAAGCAAGGGCCGCTCAAGCATGTAGGGCGCCATTATCTCGACCATCGCGAATATCCGCTGTCGATGGGCGTGCCGTGTCCTGCCCAGGCCGGCGACGTGCTCTTCTTCAACTACCTGACGATTCACGGCTCAGGCCCGAACCGCAGCGAGCGGTCGCGCCGCAACGTGCTGTTCCAGTACCGCGATCCGGCCGACCCGCCGACCGAGAACGTCCACGTCAACTGGGGGCAAGGGCTTATGATATGCGGAAGCAAACCGGAGTATAAAGAATACGGTTAATGCCGGCGGACGGCCTTTAAGCCGGCGTCACGAACGTCTTTGCCGCAGCGGGCGAAAGAGGCCGGCCGGCAACCCGCGCTGTTCGCCGGATTGGCGTTCGTCGCAGTCACCTAGCCGCAACGGACGGCGTAAGGAGACGCAACGTGTTCATTCCACAACTATACGCAATCTTCTGCAATCTGTGTGTTGGCCGGAACATAACGCAAATCGCCGCCTCAAACTTCAAATCCGGCCAACACGGCCGTCCTTTGCGCGCAATCCGGCGCCCGTATGGGCGAAGCGCTGCACCGCTACGTTGCCGACCAGGCTCATGTCCTGAAATGCCGGACCTGAGCCTGGCACATGCAAACCGCACAAGCGTTGCAGCGCCGCCTACAGCATAGCGGTGCGACAAGGGCGCGCGTTGCAGCGCCCCCACAGCATAGCAGTGC
>NZ_BOVJ01000131.1 GCF_018403665.1 Paenibacillus cisolokensis | reverse complement strand
TTGATGCAACGCTAGTGAAACACTCACATAAACTCTCTGTTGATCTGACTCGGAAAAAGGGAGTTGCATCATAAAATGACGAACGGTACTTAACGCAAAATAGATGTCATCTTCTGAAGAGATGTTCACTTTCTGATAAGTCATCGGCCAGGAATCCTCCATGCTACATCAAAATTTTTCCATTTGATTCCGAGAACGACAATCGCTACCTCGACCCTTTCTATTTCGTTATCAATCCTAAATCTCCTACTAGCTCATTGTTAATTTTGAACAATTTCCCTTGCTTTCCGGCTTCGCATAGAACGCCAAATGTTGACTTCCATTATCCGGTATGGTATCCTAATTGTAACTGAAACATTGCGGACATCCATTATACTTTACGAAGTACCCAACGACCGCTAATATACATTAGCGGTCGTTGTCCATTACAGGACAATTTTACGTGCTTTGATGATTTCAGTTATTGAATTGGCGAGAGGAGTTTTTAGTGATCGATCATAACGAGAAGAAAAACTGGCGGAAGATTATCGCACCTTACGAGAGATCGAACCTGAAGCGAAGCATTTGGCAAATCATGAACACCTTTATACCTTTCTTTATGCTCTGGTACGCTGCGTATTGGAGTCTTTCGGTGTCTTATTGGCTCACCTTGGTGCTGGCTGTTCTGGCAGGCGGCTTGTTGGTTAGGATCTTCATCATCTTTCATGACTGCTGTCACGGTTCCTTCTTTGCCAACCGTACCGCAAACGAGATATTAGGAACGGTTGCCGGTATCATGACCTGCTGCCCGTATCATCAGTGGCGGCACAGTCATTCGGTCCATCACGCTACCAGCGGTAACTTGGATCGGCGCGGTATGGGGGATATTTGGACGTTGACAGTGGAGGAATATTTGGCATTACCGCCGCTGAAGCGACTGGCTTACCGCATGTACAGGAACCCTCTGATTATGTTCGGACTCGGTCCCTCCTATGTTTTCCTCATTGAATACCGGTTTAACCGGAAGGGTGCCAAGATGAAGGAACGGCTTAATACCTACATCATCAACCTCGGAATAGCCGCTATCATCGGGCTGCTTTGTTGGACAATCGGCTGGAAAGCGTTCTTGCTAGTCCAGGGACCTGTCTTTCTGTTTTCAAGTCTGGCCGGCTTCTGGCTCTTCTACGTCCAACACCAGTTTGAGGGAACCTACTTTGAAAAAGGCGAGAAATGGGATCATTTGAGCGCGGCTCTACATGGGAGCTCGTTCTATAAGCTGCCCAAGGTTCTGCATTGGTTTACGGGAAACATTGGCTTCCACCATATTCATCACCTGAGCCCCCGGGTGCCGAACTACTATCTGGACCGTGTTCAAGAAGAGAATACGATATTCCAGGATGTTCCGCCTGTTACCCTTTTGTCAAGCCTGAAATCACTTAAATTCCGCATATGGGACGAGAATCGCAAGAAACTGATGGGATTCGGGTACATCAAGCATTTCCTGATGGCCCGGAAAACAGACGAACGACTAACCAGTGTTTCCGATAAATCCTCTTAACGGATTCTCCCGACTACACCGGGAGATGGCACTCCTTGACCTCAATCTCAGGGCGGAAGGATCACCACTTCCGCTTTCCCTCGCCTCCTTAAATCGCAACTTCTACTCGCACCTGTCCTTTCCGCACCCTCGACCGAATGCTTTGACTTTATTCTACTCGGTCCGGGACGCTCCCCAAGCTGTCTGCGGAATGAGATTCCCCTCGGTCTGCGGCCCCAGGTATACTTCGAAGGAAGACAACGTCGGACACCATCTCGATTCCAGAATGGTGAGCCGGACGAACCGCGCAATGACGGGAGCGAACCGGCAGATGCGCTTGCGGCCTACGACCGTTCCTTCGCACAACGGCTTCCATTCGCCGCCTTCGCGTACCTCCAGCCGGAATTTCTCGATCCGCTGGCTGTACCGGTGCTCGGCCAGGACGATATGGTCGAACGTCACCTCCCGCCCGAGGTCGATGTCGATGACGGCGTATTCCGTCCCTTCCTCCGGCGCCCAGTACGTATCCCGGTTTCCGTCGAACAGCTTGTCCGGCCCGCATCCGCTCGCCGCTTCCGAAGCGGTGGCGGTCGCATGCGCCGCCAAATTATCGCGGAACGTGGTCCGAATGACGTCGCCAAGCTCCCGCAGCCGTTGCATGTCGTTCTCATGGATCAATCCGCGGGTGTCCGGCGGAATATTGAGCAGGAATGTCGCGTTGCCGCCGACCGAGCCGTAATAAATACGCAGCAGCTCTTCGAGCGGCCGAACCTTGTCATCCTCCGAGGCGTGGTAGAACCATCCGGGACGGATCGACGTATTGACCTCGGCGGGATACCAGATCAGCTCGCGCTCATGCCGGATAATGTCCCGGCTGCCGAGATCCCGGTCTTGCGAATTGTATCTCCGCGCGAATTCGCGGTCGTCGGTCTGCTGCGAATTTTCCTGAATTTTCTCGTTATCCCGAAGCGATGCCGGCACGACGCTCCATTCCGACTCCCGGCAATAGCCCGCCTCGTTGCCGCACCAGCGGATATCCGGTCCGCAGACCGAAATGACCGCGCCGGGCTGAAGCTCGCGAATAACCGCATAATAAGCGTCCCAATCGTACTGCTGGCGCTTGCCGTTCGGCCCTTCGCCGCAGGCGCCGTCGAACCAGACGCAGAAGATGTCCCCGTAGTTCGTCAGCAGCTCGCGCAGCTGGTTGACGAAAAACGCGTTATACCGCGGCGAATCGCCATATGTCGGCTCGTGGCGGTCCCACGGCGACAAGTAAATGCCGAACTTGATGCCGCCTCTGCGGCACGCGTCGGACACCTCCTTCACGATGTCGCCCCGGCCGTTCTTCCAGGGGCTGTTCTTCACCGAATGCTCGGTATACGCGCTCGGCCACAGGCAAAAGCCGTCATGATGCTTGCAGGTCAGAATGAGCCCTTTCATGCCGGCGGCATGGCAGGCCGCCACCCACTGATCGGCATCGAATCGGACGGGATTGAAGATGGCCGGATCTTCCTTGCCCGTCCCCCATTCCCGATCCGTGAACGTGTTGACCGAAAAGTGGATAAAGGCGTAAAATTCCATGTCCTGCAAAGCAAGCTGCCGTTCCGAAGGTCTTACTTGGGCGGCATATTTGATGATGTCCTCCATCCTTCGACTCCTTCTTTCAACGGCCGTTTCCTGTCAACCGCCGCTACTTCTGCTGAGCCATCGCTTCCTTGATTTTCAACTGGGATTCTTCTTCCGCCTTGCGCAAAAACTCCGAAATGTTCATATCGGATTGGGTAAATTGCTGCATATCGAGATTGACGTAACGGTCCCAATAGCTCAATCTGGCCGGAGGTTCCGCCAGCGGATATTTCGTAAAGGCGCCGATGTTTTTCCCCTCGAACCGGATCAGCTCCGCGCCGAACTGCTGCTTGATCGCCATATCCGACAGCACGGTCGGCGTTCCCGCCCGCGCGAGCTTCGTCTGATACTCCGGCGAGACGCTTTCGATGACGAACTGCAGGGCGGCTTCCTTATGCTCGCTGAAGCTGTTGATCGCCCAGGGATGAATGCCGACCGGAATGGTGGACGTTTGGGGCAAATCCGGCCAGGACGGCAGCGGGGCAATGTCCATCTGTTTCTGGTATTCCACGGCTTCCTCATCGGATCCGCCGCCGAACCATGTCAAAAGCCGTGCCAGTTGACGCTCATCGCGACCGTTTTTCCGCGAATCCCGTCGCCTCCGGATCGATCATCCCCGGAATTTCATAATATTTTTCATCAGCTCCATATACTGCGTAAATTTCGGCTCTTTCGTCAGCAGCACATCCCCGCTCTCCGGGTCCGTTTTCGTCACCGACAGTTGCAGGAGCGGAGCGTCCACTCCGAACTCCAGGCCGCGATACTTGACGCCGTCCCGTTCGGCCGTCATCTGCTTGGCCAGATCGAGCACTTCGTCCCACGTCATCTCATCCCTAGGATATTCCACCCCGAATTTATCGAATATTTCCTTATTATAATAGAGTCCGATATAGCCCATTTCCTGCGGCATTCCGACAAGCCGCCCCTGCGCGTCGCGCGCCCGGATTTCGGCAACCGCCGCCGGATCGAGCGTGCCGATATCGAAGCCGTAAGCCTCCAGCATCTCGTCCAGCGGATACACCATCTCCAAATCTTCCAACGGCTTCTGTCCGGTGAACGCGAGCAGCACGTCCGGCACGACATCGGCCGCGTACAATTCCTGCATTTTTCCACGGTGCCGTCCCAGTCGATATGCTCCAGCGTAATATGGGGCAGCTTTTCCTGAATATGGTTGCCGATCCGCGACATGAAGTAATCGATCCCCCACGGCGTCGCCACTTTCAGCGTAACCGGCTCGTTCGAAAACCGCTTCAGATCGGCCTTCTGTTCTTCCGTATCTCCCGTCTGTTCCGAGTTGTCGTTCGTGTTTGCGGTCGGGGTGTCCGACGAACCGGGCGCCTGTTCCGTGCCTGACGAGCAAGCCGCGACAAGCAGAGCGAAGATTGTAACCGTCAGCATGATGAGCGTTAAATGTTTAGTTCGCTTTCTCATGGAATGACTCCTCCTTTGAAAATGGTTTACGTTTTCTTCCGATCAAACTCTAAAGTCCGAACCGAAGATTCCTGCAAAAGTACATCTTTTTTGCGCTGACTATAACCAAAACGGTGAAATTTCTGCGATAATGCAGGATTTTTTTTGAAAAAACCTCAACCAGCATAAATATCCTAGAAAACTGTATTTTTGCAGGCATTTTTGATTTTCGCGCTTTTTGGAGCGAAAAAATGCACTTTTGCAGTTTTGGGCCACCTCCGCATGCGCAGAGGCCGGCCCTTCTCCGCATGCGCCGCCTTCTGTCCCGACCGCCGCGCACGGCTCTCCTCCGCAGGCACCGCTTTCCGCCGCGCTTGCTGCGTCCGCTTTTCCCTGCGACTGCCGGTTTCTTGCTTTCCCCTAACCGCAATAATTCCCCCGTTATCTCTCCCGGCCTCACCCCTCTCGCAGCGCCGCTCGTACTATTCCACCAAGCCGGTCCGCTCCACGCTTTCCACGAAATACCGCTGCGTGAAGAGATAGATGAGCAGCGGAGGAAGAATGGTCAGAAAACTGGCCGCCATCTTGATCGGTTCGGCTACATACTCGGGATAGCCGCCCGATTCGATAAACGTGTTCAACATCGTGTCCATCCGCGTCAATTGCGTCGCCAGAGGCACGTCGGCCGCGCTCGCGAGAAACATGCGGGGCAAATAGGTGTCGTTCCATGTCCAGACCAGCGAGAACAGGAAGACGACCAGAATGGCCGGCTTCGACAACGGCAGCATCACCTTGACATAGAACCGGATGGCGGAAGCGCCGTCCAGCCTGGCCGCCTCCTCCAGCTCCTTCGGCTGCGTCATGAAAAACTGCCGGAAAATAAAGACGAAGAGCGAGCCTTTCACGCCGAAGCCGAACATGGCCGGCAAAATCAGGGTGAACAGGCTGCCGTCCAGCCCGAGCGTCCGGAACAGCAGAATCGTCGGCAGAACGATAACCTGCTGCGGGATAATAAAGGCGAGCAGCAGCAGGAAGAAGGCCAGCTTCTTGAACGGGACGTCGAGCCGCGCCAGCGCGTAGCCGGCGAGGCCGCATGTCACGCAATGCAAAGCCGCCGCCGTCAACGAAACGCCGACGCTGATCGAGAGCGATTTGGCGTATTGCAGTATATCCCATGCCGACGAGAGATGGCCGAAATAAAGCGACGACGGGATCCACGTCACGGTCGGATCGATCAGATCTTTGGCATCCATCAGCATTCTCGTCATCATTTTAAGAATCGGGTTCAAGTAGATATAAGAGGTCGAAATCAGTATGAGATACAGCAGCAATTTGAAAATAAAACCTTTATCCACTTCCCGGCCCAGAACGAAGTAGCGCAAGCGCCGAAGGGTCGGCTTGAACACCGGCCTGCTTCTGGCCGCTTTCGGCACGTCCCATTTGACAACGCTCATGTTTTCACCCCCCTGCGAAAATGAACTTTACCGAAACCGGAACAGCTTGCTGTAGACGAGCATGACAACGCCGAGAAACACGAGCACAATGAAGAAATAAATCCAGGCAAGCGCGCTGCTGTAGCCGTAATTTCCGGTGCCGATCAACGACATGATCGGGTTGGACGGAAACGTAAACATATCGACGACGGTATAAAAAACATTGAGCAGCATGAAGGGAGACATGGCCGGCAGCGTAATTTTCCAAAATACTTCCCAGGGCGTGGCGCCATCGATTCTGGCCGATTCGTACACCGAACCGGGAATCGTCTGGCGGCCGGCCAAAAAGACGATAATTTGCACGCCCGAATACCAGAGCACGAGCACGAAATGCTCCAGCACGGCCAGCACCGGCTTGCCCCAGGGGCTTCCCCCGACATACGCGTCCAGAAAGCCGCCGACCATTTCGCTCCGCATAAAGCCGAGGCCGCCTTCCTCCTGATTCATAAATTCCTGCAGTACGGCCCCCGTCGAGAAAATGACCGGGAGAAAGAAGATCGCGCGGAAGACGATCCGGCCCTTCAGCTTCTGGTTGAGGAAGATCGCGATCAGCAGCGAGAAGATGACGATGACCGGCACCATGAGCACAACCTGCTGGAAAAAGGAATGAGCTGGTCGTAAAGCTCGGCGCTCCCCATCAAAATCGTTTTGTAAAACTCGATGCCTGCCGGCTCGTATTTCATCCCGGTCGGGAGCACTCTGACGTTGTGAAAGCTCATATAGAGCGAGAAGACGAGCGGAAAAGCCATGAATATGAGAAAGCCCGTCAGCCAGGGGAGCATGAACAGGAGCCCTTCGAGCCGGCTGTATGCTTTGGTTGACAACACCCGTTTTTAGCCACGCGATCACCTCCTACTTGACGACGACAAAGTCTCTTGGCTGTACCGTCCATCCGTCTCCCGCATACGGCCGCTCGTTATAGTTGACGACGATCCGTTTGCCGTTTCCGTACGCCGTTTCGAAGACGCCGTCCGCCAATGCGCGATGGCCGGTTATCCATTGCTGCTGCACGTCCCCGAGCGCCTCGTCGTACCGCTGATATTGCGCAGCCATCTCCTGCAGCCAGTCTTTGTAGTAGGTGCTGAAAAACTGCCCGAGCGAGCGCGTCTCCAGCAACTGCTGCGATTTCGCATAGGTCACGACGAAGGACGGAACGGCCCCGTATTCGATCCCCTTCAGAAAGGCCGTCTCGTAATCGTCGCTGTCGTTTCCGTATTCGGACGAGTAGGTGACGAGCCCGTGCAGCGCGATCTGGAGGAACGGAACTTGCCGGTCGACGAACAGATCGCCCGAACCGTCGACAGGCAGTCCGTGAATATGGTCGACGTATTTCCACGTATAGATGTTTCCGTCCTCGACCTGAACATGTCCGAGCGCATCTTTCGTCATCCCGAACATGCGCTGCTGGATTTGCACCGCCTCTTCCCGCGTCGCGGCGTATTTGTCGTTATAGTCCGTATTCAGCAAAGAGCCGATGCCTTGACCGAATACGAGACCGTCAACATGGAGCGCCCGCATCTTGTCCAAATCTTTTTCGATCACCTTGGAAGCAAATCGCGGGCTTACGAGCGTTTTATCCGTGCCCCTTCGGCGGTAGCTGATGACCGAGGCGCCGTTGTCGCGCAGACCGTCCCGGTTGCGCCTGAACCCGTCGCCTCCCGTATTGTTGAAGGCGTAGTTCGATCCGTCGAGATACAGCCGGTATCCCTTGGCATGCACGAAATCGGCGAACTGCCTCATCCCTTCGTTGCCGCCGAGCTTGCCCGGCAGCGGGAAGCTGCCGCCGTACGAACTGTATCCTTTTCGCTGCCAGCCCAAATAGGTGACTGACATCCGCTCGACGCCGACCGCGTTCAGCTCCTGCACGATTTCCTGCGCCTGGGCGGTCGTCGTCAGCGGCAAATAGGAGTCCCACAGAAAGCCCCGTTCGGCGTCGGCCCCGAGCACATGCAGCTGCAAGGCCAACTTGTCATCGCCGGCCGGCAGCCGCTTCATGCCGACTTCGTCGATCAGATATTGCCGGAAGCGGGCCGCCATCCGCACATAGCCGTCATCCCCGCCGGCGATCAAATAATAGCGGACGGAACGGTCCGTCGCCGTCA
Organism: Paenibacillus cisolokensis; assembly: GCF_018403665.1. GTDB lineage: Bacteria > Bacillota > Bacilli > Paenibacillales > Paenibacillaceae > Paenibacillus_AH > Paenibacillus_AH cisolokensis. The sequence goes on along the minus strand of NZ_BOVJ01000131.1, from coordinate 11,990 downwards.
GCTCTTTCGTAAAGGTTACATAACCCTCCGTTTTCTTGGTATTTGTATATTGGTAATCCATAAATCGGTACTGCTGCTCGGCCGTCGCCCAATTGTACGGGCTGAACGTGCCGGAAGGCGCCGCCACCACGTTCGCGTACTCCGCACCCTCATGAATGACGGCGAGAAGCGATTTCTCGCCCGCCTTGATCCCGAAGACCGGCGCGCGAACCGATCGGCGGATGGAAAATTTCGCGTTGGCGCTGTACGCCCAATCCGCCCCGTAAACCCGCTCGTTGTAATAATGGTTCGTGCCGGCGCGATCCCGCTTGAAGTCCACGATCGCCCCCGGGCCGTCGGGCAGCAGCAGATACCCGTCCGTCTGCTCCGAGGTATGCGCGCCGAGGAACGGATAAAGCCGAACGGATACGAGCCGGGCTTCGTTGTCCTTCTTCGTCTTCCGTTCCTCCTCGGTAAAGATTCGCGCGTCCTTCAGCCCGTCTTTCAAAATTTTCGTTTCCACATAGTCTTCGCCAAGGCGCACTTCCACCGGGATGACAAAGCCGAGCTCCGGGAACTCGTACCGCACCTGAAAGCCTTGCCCGGTCGCCGCGAAGCCGGTAACGAGCCCTTTTCCTTCCTTCAGATTGGATTCCTTCGCCAAATCCCGGCGGACGTTGAACTCGACGTAGCTGATCATGACCGGCGATTCCAGATTCGAAAGCCATTTCCCCTGATTCTGTCCGTCCCGGCTTCCCGCCTCCTCCGGATACGACTTCCAGACATCCCCCGACCGCTTGTCCGTCACGATGAAATGGCCGGTTGCCGGGTTAGCCTTCAGCGTCAAATATCGGCTCTCCGCGACGGGGACAAATTCGCCTTTGTCCGGGACCGGAGCGGCCGGTACGCCGCTTCCCGCCGCTTCCTGCCGCACGGCCGGCTGCGCCGCCGTCTGCGCAGCCGGCTGCGGCGCAGCCGGCGGCTGCCGGTTCGCGGCCAGCGCGGCGAAGACCGCCAGCGCCGCCAGCGTCGCGGCGCACACTGCGGCCAACGCCAGCCAACGCTTCGGGACCGATATCCGTTTCACTTCGTCACCTCCTGATAAATCGTATAGCCGAAGCTGACAAGCTCCGAAGCGAGACCGAATACGGTGAAGATCAGCACCCACATGACGATCATCGCCAGCAGCGTCAGCGCGATGTTGACGACCGTCTCCCCGACGCTGTAATTTTGCAGCGACTGGATCTTCCAGAAGAACAGCGCACCGCACCACAGCATGGCGCCCCATTCGAAAAACTGGTAAATCGAAGCTTCGCTCAGTGTGAGCACATTGGAGACAAGCGCGAGCGGAAGCGACAGCAGGACGAACGGAAACAGCGCGTACGAGCTCCCGACAAACACGTCTTTAAAGCGGGCTTCCCCTTGCTGGATCGAGCCGATCAAGTAATGGCACACGACCCACGACAGCCACGACACGAGAAAACCGGACATGATGAAGCCGCCGTTCAGTTCGGATGCCGGTCTCGGATTGAACGAAAAGCCGGTATAATACGTTTTGACGAGCAGCACGAGCACCGCGGAGCCGAGCAGCAGGAACGCGCTTACATATCCGCCGCTGTTCTTGAAGCGCAAATCGCTGAAGCCGTCGAGCGGATGCTTCAAAATGTAGAAGGCATGCCGCAGCTGCCGAATCCATGTCTGACGCGGCCGCTTCCACCGCGGCCGGGACGGAGCGCCGAAACGGAAATTCCGTTTCAGTCTGAGCGCGACGGCAAGCGCGACCGAGGCGATGAGCAGGCTGTTCGCAATGAGCGAAAAATGGCGCTGAAACCACTGCAGCCGCAGCTGCCAGAAGCTGTCCGAATATCCCGCCGCATCCCCGGCCAGCTTGTAATACGCGATCGCTTTGGCGTAATCCCCTTCGTTAAAGGCCGCTTGCGCGAGCCCGTGATAAGCCGGCGAGAAAAGCGCGTTCAGCTTGATGACTTCCTCCCAATAAGGCACGCTTTCCTTATAGTTGCCGCTTTGTGTCAGCATGAACGCTTGCCGGATGGCGGCCCCGAACGCCGTCGGCTTCAGCTTCTGCACCACGTTCAAGGCATCGTCCAAAATAAACAGCTCGCCATGCGAATTCGTATCCACGGCGACCGGGCTTTGGGTCAAGCCCAGAACGGCGGTGGAGGACGCCGGGTTTTCCAGAAAAACTGCAGCTTTCCGCTGGCATCGTATTGCGACACCATGTTCAAATTTTATCGATGACCGTCATGTTTCCGCCCGCATCGACCGCCAGGTCGGTCAGTTGCACGTCCTTCTCCCGCTCCTCCGGCGTCAGCGCGACCTTCTCGCCGAAGCTGAGTTCCTTCCATACGTTCTCGCTGCGGATATTCAGCTTTTTCACTTGTTCCTTGGATGAGCCGGATACCGTATAAATGTAGCCCTGCCCGTCTATTTCGATATTCCGGATAATCGGCGGCAGCAGCCTGACCTGCCGGCTCAGCTGCTCCTTCGTATACAGCAGCCGCCGGATGCGGTCCATCAGCTTGACCTCCGTCGCATTCGCCCCGAAAAATCCGAAGAACGCTCCGTCCGGCTCGAACTGGACGACGCCCTGGTAGCTTCCTTTGGACACGACAAAGACGAAGCCGTTGCTGTCGACCACCATATTGGTCGGTTCGTAAATGAACGATTCGTGGATCAGCTCCGATTGCGGACGCACATATTCGCGCACCAGCCGCAGCTCCCGGTCCAGCCGGACGACGCGCTTGTTGCCGGTATCGGCGATATAGATGTCCCCGTCGTCCGTCACGAACACCCCCTGCGGACTTTTCAGCGGGCTTTCCGGTACCCGGATTTCCCGCACGAACCGCTCGCGGTCGTCGAATTCGACCACCCGGTTGTTGTCCGTATCGGCGATGTAAATATGATCGTTCGCATCGATAAAGAGGTCCTGCGGCCGTTTGAGCGGAGAATGAACCGTTCCGCCTTCGCCGTCGTCCACATAAATGTCGTCACCGATTACGCCGGCCGGACTGTAGGCGGGCCGTGTCGGAATCTCCCGGCCGTTGCCGTTCTCGAAATAGGTTCGATAAGGCGCTTCGGCATGCGCCTTCATCGATATGAAGGCCAAGGAAAGGAGGCAAACGAGTCCGATCCTTGCCGTCCGTCTAACCAGATGCAGTACCATGGTCCAACCTCCGTTGCCCGCCGGCTTACTTGATTCCCGAATGCGCCATCGTGGCGATGACTTTCCGCTGGGACAGCAGAAAGATGATCAGTTGGGGCAAAAACATGATGAGCGCTCCGGCGGCCGCCGCTCCTTGTCTGGCAACCGCGTTCGCCAGATTGGAGGTCAGCGTGCCCATATAGAACGGAAGCGTCTTCATCGCGTCCTCCTGCATAAACAGCGTGGACGTCTCCGCATTGCCCCAGGCGTTCTGAAACGCCAGAATTGTAATCGTCGCGATCGCGGGCGTAACCATCGGCACGACGATCCGCAGAAAAATGCCGAACTCGGTCGTGCCGTCGATTTTGGCCGCCTCGATCATCTCGTTCGGCACCTGATCGATAAATTGCTTGATCAGGAAGACGCCGACCGGCATCGCGATCATCGGCAGCACATGCCCCCAATACGTGTTCATGATGCCGAGACTTTGCACGACAACGTATCGGGGAATCGCGATCGTCTCCGGCGCGAACAGCAGGGACGTAATGATCGACCCCATCACAAGCTTCGCGCCCGGGAACGGATGCTTCGATAGCGCGTAGGCGCACAAAGCGCCGGTTGCCACCATCCCCGCCGTGGCCAGAAACGTGACGACGATGCTGTTGAACAGGTAGCGCGTCGCCGGGACGACCGTATCCTGCGTCAGCGCCAGCAGCTCGATAAAATTTTGGAATGTCGGATCCTGCACGATAAAGGTCGGCGGAAACAGAAACAGCTCGTGCAGCGGTTTAAAGGCATGGTTGAACACGTACACGATCGGCAGCAGCATGAAGACGGAGAGAAGCGCCAGAAACAATACGATAGCCTGCTGCGTGCGGTCGAACCGCCTGACGGCCAGCATCCACTCTTTCCGCTTCCCGTACAGGCGCTGCATCATCCGATTGTCGAGCCCGCGCATCTATTCTCCCTCCTTCGGAGCGAACAGGTAACCGAAAAACCGGCTCAGAGCGTAGCAGACGACGAGCAGAACGACCGAGATGGCGCTCGCATAGCCAAGCTCGTAACGGATGAAGCCGTAATCCTCGATATGGTTGATCATCAGTTGGCCGGCATAGTTCGGCGTCGGATTGCTGCCCGACAGCTGCGTGCCGATCGCGCCCGCCTTGAGCGTGTAGACGATCGACATGATGGCGGCAAACATCATCTGCGGCTTCATCAACGGAATCGTAATGTACCAGATTTCCTGCAGCCTGCTCGAAATGCCGTCGATCCGTCCGGCTTCGTACATCTGCTTGTCCACGTTCAGAATGCCCGCGAGAATAGCCAGAAACCCGATGCCCATGCTGGACCAGATCGAGACGATAATCATGATCGTCATCAGAAATTCGCTGGACTGGGTAAAGAGCACCGGCTTTTCGATAAGCCCCCATTTCAGCAGGAAGCTGTTCAAATAACCGGTCCGGTCGCCGGTAAACATGACCTGCCAGACGACCGTCATCGCAATGCCCGCCGTCAAGGACGGCGCATAAATGGCCAGCGCGAACCATGTCCGCAGCAGTCCCGGCAGCTGGGCGATCAGCCATGCGAGAAGAAAAGAGGCGATATAGCCGATTGGTCCGACAAACAGGGCGAATTTGAACGAATTGGGCACGACGTGCTGCAGGAAAATGATGTCCTGGGAGAACAGATTCTGATAGTTCATCCAGCCGACCCATGTCGGGAACTGGATGGCGTTGAAGTACGTGAATCCGAGCAGCACGCCGGCGACAATCGGAATGAGAATAAACGACAGGAACATCAGGTAGAACGGCGCGATAAACAGGTAGGAAAGCCGCCATTTCCATGCGTTCCTTGCGGTTTCCTTGATGCTGCGCGTCCATTTGCTCCCGAATCCGAACGCGGCTCCGGGCGTTCTCGTCTTGGGCAAAGGGCGGATTTCCGCCTTACTCGACATCGATATCCGCTCCTTTCCACGGCTCGCGAATTTGCGGCAGGTCAAGCGTCCGCACGACGTTGCCGGCTTTGTCCCGGAAATGGAATTCCTGCTGCTTGCGGACGAGCTCCCGGGTGATCGATTTGACGGCCTTCTCCAGCGCCACGCGCGGCGACTCCAGCGCCTGGCTTTCCGGCACGACCGCACGGTTCCAGGCATTCGCCAGCTCGCGCGTCGTCATATAGCCCCCTGGCACGTTCGGAATATCCTTGATCCATTTCCACTGTTCGAGAATGACCGCCAGATCGTCCGCCCGCCAGGGCATATTGGCGAAAGCCCGGACGTTCGCCGTATTCCAGCGGAACGATTCGCCGCGAAGCTGCTCCATATTCAAGCCGTAGTCGGTTTGCGTCTCCTCCGACAAATACCACTGCAGAAACTTCCAGGCCATTTCGCGCCTGTTCTCCGGCGTATCGCTGAACAGCATCGCGCTCGTCGGATTGCTGCCCGCCGCCCAGCGCACGATCGAGCCGTCCGGCTGGCGCGTACCCGGGACCGGCGCGATCCCCCACTCGTTCAAAATGTCCGGAGCGGCGACCATCAGCTGCATATACATGTTGAAATCGGAGATGCCGATCGGCATCGTGCCGGCCCTGAACTGGTTGTAGAAGCTTTGAACCTGCCGTTCGAGTCCGTGGATGTTGAACAAATCCGTCCACTTCTTGAACGCGTCGAACGCTTCCGGCCGGTTCAGCCCGGTGGACATGCCGTCCGGCGTATACAAGTCGACGCCGTTCTGGTAGAACATGAACGAGAAATCGTCCGGCGGAACGTAAAAATAATACTGATGCTTGAGCAGCGTCGGAATCATCCGGTAGACGTCGTCCCAGGTGTCCGGCACGCCAAGGTTCAGCCTGCCGAGAATATCTTTGCGGTAAAACAGCACTTTGAAGCTGGTCGTTTCCGGTATGCCGTAGTAACCTCCGTCGTAATAGAACGGAAGCATCGCCCCCGGATGATAGCTTTCGATCAGCTCCTTGCCGCCGGGCAGCGACCCGATGTCCAGCGCCGCTCCCCGCAGCGCCATCTCGAACGGCATGTTGCCCGGAACGCCAAGCGCAACGTCCGGCAATATGCCCGAAGCTTTCGCCAGAATGAGCAGGTCGGGGGACTGGACGAGATTGACCTTGACCTTTACCCCGTATTCCGGCGTAAATTGCTCGTCCGCCAGCATTTGCAGCTCATCGACATAGTCTCTGCCCATCATCATCCAGACGTTCAGGACGTCGCTGTCCTGCGTGCCGATCCGGTTCTGCTTGTCGAACGAATGGAACAAGGTCGCGGCAACCGCCTTCGTCTTCTCGAAAAATTCGCCTCCATCCGCGGGAACGGCGCCTGAACGGGCGCGACATACAGCTTGTCGATCTGCAGCGGACTATCCATCAACACTCTGTATTGATCCTGCAGCTGCTCCAGCATCGTGCCAAGCGTCAGATGGCTTGTCGGAATTTTTTCGGGCTGCTCGATGAGCTCCTCGATATCTTTCGCCGCAGAACGATACGTCTGGGCCACAACGTCGATCTCCCGATTGATCTCCCGGAGCGCTTCCACCTGCCGGTCCAGCCGCTCCTTGATGCCGCCGAGCCGCTCCGTCGCACCGGGAATGTCCTTCTCGACATCCCATACGCGGAACCGGTCGTCCTGACGGTTGCCCGTAGCCGAACGGATCTGGTCGATCACCGTCTTCAGCGCTTCAACCATCGGCTCGACATTGGCGATGACCGGCATATACGGCTCGTAACCGGCCTCCATGGTGAGCGAATGCTTCCCTTTCGTCAAATAGAAGGCCAGCGGCTCGCCGCTCTCGTCCGCGACCGTTTCCCCCCGCCAGCCGGGAGCGTAGCGAATCGGATACGATTGCAGCTCCCGAAACGGAATTTTTCCGTCGATGTATATCGTTCTGAATACGGACAAGTTTTTGCGCGAATTCTGGTTGACGCGCATGCCGAGCTTGTACAGCCCGTCCTCCGGCACCTCGAACTCCCAGGTCACCGCATGCCCGCCCTTGTACCAGCCCCACCCTCCGAGCACGTTGTAGGCTCTGTACTTGAACGACTTCGGCGTCGTGAAGGCGTCGCGGTCGTACTGCGTCTGAACGGAGGTCGAATTTTTCTTCTCGAACTGCTCCGCCTCGAGGACGATCGTGTCCCCGCTCGGCTCCGTCGCTTCCGGGTATGACGCTTTCGCTTCCGCGTAGCCGGGAATGTCCGCCGGCGGCCGGATCGTGAACGACTTGATCGCCAGCGGCTGCTGGGATAGGCGAAGCCGGATCGTATTCACGCCCTTCTGCAAATGCCACCGCAGCGGAAGCGCATAAGCGCCGTCCGAGTCGCGGAACGGCTTCCGCTTCCAGCCGCGGATTTCTTCAATGGCCGATTGCAGTTGATGGCCGTTGGCGTCATATCTCGGCGGCCCGTTCCGGAACTCCCGCTCGAACGACATGGAGCGCGCTTCCCGGAACGGATAGACGCCGTTAATTTGCGCCGACAGGATGGACGCGCGGCGGTTTCTCCGGCTATCGTCCGCGATCGGCGCGTATTCGGCTTCGATTTCGTACAGCCCTTCCTCACCGATGGCGATTTCATACTCGACCCAGCCTTTGGCATTAGACCAAAGCAGCACGCCGTCCTCGCCTTCATATGAACCGACGGAAATATCGGAATCTTCGGATTTTTCCGAAATATGCGCGGCCGAAATGACATACTGCCGCGTCCCGTACGGTATTCGCTCGTCTGCCATCCGCCGGCGCACTTCCTCGTAATACGGCTCCTTCAGCCCGGAAGAAGCGCTTACAAACCGGTCGGCGGACAAGCTGTTCGCATTCTTGGACTCGGCATGCGCGGACCCGGCATGCACGGTACGGCCCGTATCCGGCTTATCCTTCGCTAAAGCGGTGACGAGCAGCGCCGCCGACAAGATGACGGTCCACAACCGGAATCCGAAACGTTTTCGATTTGCCCCTGCCATCCCCTGTTCCTCCTTCGCCGGCAACATCTTCAATCGGCAAGCAGCTTTTCCGTTTCTTTATGGAAAAACAACGCCTTGTTCATATCGACGGCAAATTCGGCGCGTTCTCCCTCGCCGAAGTGATAACGCGGATGGGCGCGCACGACGATCGGCTTCGGCGTTCCGATGTTCATATGGTAGTAGCGGTCGGAACCGACAAATTCGTTGATCTGCAGCACGCCGCTCAGCTTTTCATGATCCGGCGCCGTAAACGCGGCATCCTCGAAGCTGATATTTTCGGGACGGATGCCCATGACGACCGACCGGCCCGCCCCCTGGTTGACGCTGCGCAGCTGATGCGCCTGCCGCTGCGGAATCCGGAGCGCGAACCGGTTCGTATGAAATTCAAGTCCGTTCTCGCCCTCCTGCAGCCTGCCGGCGATAACATTCATCGGCGGGTTGCCGATAAAATTCGCGACGAACAGGTTGGCCGGCTTGTTGTACACGTTCTCCGGCGTATCGACCTGTTGAATGACGCCCTTCTCCATTACGACGATCCGGTCGCCCATCGTCATCGCTTCCACCTGGTCGTGCGTCACATAAATGATCGTCACGCCGATCTTTTTATGCAGGTTGATCAGCTCGGTCCGCATCTGGACGCGAAGCTTCGCGTCCAGATTCGATAGCGGCTCGTCCATCAGAAACGCCTGCGGCGTACGGACGATCGCCCTTCCCAGCGCAACGCGCTGCCGCTGGCCGCCGGACAATTCCTTCGGCTTGCGGTCCAGGAAGTTCTCGATTTCGAGCACGCGGGCCGCCCGCTTGACCGAAAGCTCGATTTCATGCTTCGGCATTTTGCGCAGCCGCAGGCCGAAGGCGATATTCTCGAACACCGACATATTCGGATATAGCGCGTAATTTTGAAATACCATCGAGATATCCCGATCTTTGGGCGGAACATCGTTCACTTTCGTATCGCCGATATAAATTTCGCCTTCGGAAATCTCCTCGAGACCGGCCAGCATGCGGAGCGTCGTCGACTTCCCGCAGCCGGACGAGCCGACAAAGACGAGAAACTCCCGGTCTTCCACTTCCAGGTTGAAATCGTTGACGGCGTACTCCTTGAACTTGCCGTATCGCTTGTATACGTGGTTAAATAAGATTTTGGCCAAAGGTAGCGCCCCCTTAGCAAGCGTGATGAAACGTGCAGAGTTATCGGTATCTCTCAAACGGCGCGGAACATCCCGCTATCATTTATAGTAGCAGCGTTGCTGTCAATATAGTGTAAAGCTTTGCCGACGGCGCAAGTTCGACCGGGAGAAAATCGCCAGCGGCCGGACTGCGGCCATCCGGCCCATTCGCAGTCTTCGCTTGCCGCGTGCCGCGGTCAGTCCGCAGCTTCGATGCAGAAATAAAACTTTGAGCCTTTGCCCAGCACGCTCTCGGCGCCGATCATTCCCCCATGCGCCTCGACGAGCGCTTTGGCGATGCTCAGGCCGACGCCTATTCCCCCTGAGGCGTTATGCCTCGAACGTGATTTGTCCACCCGATAGAAACGGTTGAAAATCAGCGTCAGCTCCGTCTCCGATATGCCGATGCCGTTGTCCTGGCAGTATACGACAATTTCGTTGCGGGCGGGATACAGCCCCACTTCGACCGCTCCGCCGGACGGCGTATATTTGATCGCGTTGGACAGCAAATTCGAAATCACTTGAATGATGCGATCCGGATCGACTTCGGCGTAGCAGGGCACATGCGGCTTCTGAAACGTAAGACGGATCGATTTGGCTTTGCTCATAAATACGAAGCCTTCGTACACGTCCCGGACGAGCTGCGACATGTCCACCCGCTGGATGTTCAGCTGGAAACGGGCCCCTTCCGCATCCGACAGCTTTTCCAGATCGTCCACAAGCCGGCACAGCCGTTCGATTTCCGTATGAATCTTGTGCATATTCTCTTCCGTCGACGGCAAGATGCCGTCCAGTATCGCTTCCAGGCGGGAAAGCAGCGACGTCAGCGGCGTCCGGAGCTCATGCGCCAAATCTTGCATCATCTGCTGCCGCCACCCTTCCTGACGGTCGAATTCCCGGATCAGGACGTTGATCGTATGGGCAAGCTGCCTGATTTCGTTCGTTCCGGCCATCGGCATCTCGGTATTCCGATAGCCGGACGCAATGCGCTCGGCCGCCTTGCCGGTCCGCACAATCGGTTGAGACAGCCTGCGGGCGAGAACCAAGCTTGCGATAAGGGCGAAAACGAGCAGCCCGGCGAACAAGGCGAGGTGATGGCGGGACGATTCCATACCCGCGCCGGGGTAATAGGAGGAGTCGCGCTTGCCCAGATCGACGTACGTGATAATATATCCGACCGTACTGCCATCGACAACGATCGGAACATCGAACTCGTACGGCTTGGCCGAACGCGGGCGCTGCTCGGCGGAATCGTACATCACGGTAGTGCCGTCGGCCGCATAATAGCGATAGGCAAACGTGTAAACCGACGACAAGTCTTTAAGCATTTGAAGCTGGTCTTCCGGCAGCGGCCCGGACTTCAGCTGGGTCTGAACGGCGTAGGCGAGCTTGTAGCTCTGATCTTTGTAATATTGCTTCTTATATTCGAGCAGCTCGATATCCCGCGCTATGGAACCGCCGATATACATCGCCGAAAGCAGCAGGACGGACATGGATGCGAAGGCGGCAAAGAGCGCCGTTCGCGTCCCGGATAACCAGCGCATCATGATAGCTGGGCTTCAGGCTGAACATCGAATTTGTACCCGGCGCCGATCTTGGTCACGATATACTTCGGCTCTTTCGGGTCGGGTTCGATTTTGCTCCGTAAATTGCGGATATGCATATCCATCGTCCGTCCGACGTCAATATTCCGATAGCCGTGAATTTCATACGTCAAGTCCTGCCTGCTGTAAATTTTCCCCGGCGTTTTTGTCAACACGCTGAGCAGCTTGAATTCCGTATGGGTCAACTCCACCCGTCTTCCATCCACATAAACTTCATTCGTCGTATAATTGATGACAAATCGTCCCTGATTGAACCGTTTGGTCACGACCGCGTTCGATTTGTCGTTTGTAAACATGTCCATCCGCCGCTTTAAAGCGTAAATGCGGGCAATGACCTCCTTCACGCGAAACGGTTTCGTTATGTAGTCGTCGGCTCCCAGGTTGAGACCGTTAATCGTATCGGATTCTTTCACTTTGGAGGTGATCATGATGATCGGCACGGTCGAGAATTGCCTGATTTTGCAGCAGACGTCCTCGCCGGGCATTCCGTCGATCATCAAATCGAGCACGACGAGATCCATTTTAAAGTTCTGGATCAATTGCAGCGCATATTTCCCGTTGTCAGTTTCCCTTACATTCCATCCTTCATTAAGAAAGTACGATTTTAATACATCCCGGATGCTTTCTTCGTCTTCGATCAGCAAAATATCCATCATACGGACCTCCTTAATGTTGTCGTCATGCCAATCTGAATAGAATAGAATGGGGTAGAAACGCAGGAAGGAACAAAACGATTTAAGAGAAATGTTATCCATCCATCCAATCGGTGTAAATATGCGTCGCTATATGTAAGCGCATTCATTATAGCAGGTATAATGTCAATATAGTGTAAAGATTTGACTGATTCCAATTATAAAAGACTGCCGGGAATTATTCCCGGCAGTCTTGTTGGCTTATGGCTCGGCATGCCGCCACTGCGCTGCGACTGCGCCCCTGCAGGACCCTATCCGCTCGCGCGGCCACGGACGCGCGGCCATTGCTCACCTGCACCTATCCCCTCGCAGCGACACGGACGCGCGGGCCATTGCTCACCTGCAGGACCCTATCCGCCCGCGCGGCCACGGATGCGCGGGCCATTGTTCACCTGCAGGACCCTAACCGCCCGCGGCGCCTCG
>NZ_BOVJ01000130.1 GCF_018403665.1 Paenibacillus cisolokensis | reverse complement strand
TCGCCCTCTCGGGCCATCGTGTTTTTTGACTCGAACAATCGTTTGACATGATCCAGCCCGTCGAAACACAATTGCAGCATTTGACCGTCGAGATCCATTCGGCCTTTTCGAATCATATCCAGCATATCTTCGATCTTGTGCGTCAGGTTGCCTATATCCTCATATCCGATCATTTGCGAAGAACCTTTGATAGAATGAAAGACTCGGAACAATGCATTCAAATCGTTGGTCGAGTAGCCGCTCTCCAATCTGATCAGACATTCTTCCGCTTCCTGCAGCAATTCCTCGGTTTCCTCAAGATATGTAACATACAATGAATCCTTCATGTTACCACCCTCACGAAGCCGCCATCGGCCATTTGATGTACATATCCGTTCTTATTTAAGATTGACGGCCCTGACAATTTCGTCCGCTATCCGGTAGGATGGAACGACGATCTCGGCTCCGCCTCTTTCGATTGCCGCCCTTGGCATCCCAAAGACGATCGCCGTGGATTCATCTTCTGCAATCGTTACCCCTCCGGCCGCTCTGATTTTCACCATGGCATCGGCTCCGTCGTCGCCCATGCCGGTCATCAGGACACCTACCACATTTTTGCCGCCGTATGCCTTGAGCACGGATTCCATGGTCACGTTCACGCTGGGCATAAACGGCGTCACGGGACTGGCCGAAAGCCGCAGCATTCTGCCGTCCCTGTGAACAAGCAGCTGATAGCCTCCGGGAGCGAGAAACCCTCTTCCGTCAGCGAGCACATCGCCCGCTTCCGCTTCTTTAAACGGAAAAGGGCAAGCTTTCCCCAGCCTTTTGGCAAAAGAGGATGTAAAGGACGGCGGCATATGCTGAACAACGATCAGCGCAGCTTTCAGATCGGCTCGCAGCATCGGGATAACTTCCATCAACGCTCCCGGTCCGCCCGTGGACACGCCGATCACGACAACTTTGGACAATTCAGGGTTCCGGACAGCGCCGGAATTTGCCCGGACTTCAGCCTCCCTTGTTCCTGAAAAGGAGTTTCGGGTTCTGATCCTGTTCCTCAGATTTTTGCGATTGGCATGCTTGTGGGCAAGCTTGATCTTCTCGATAATTTCTCTTCCGACAATATGCAAATTGGAAGACACGGTTCCGGAAGGTTTGGCCACAAAATCAAAAGCCCCCAGCGCCAAAGCCTCAAAGGTTGTAAGCGCGCCATCCTGGGTTAAGGAACTGATGATGATCACCGGAATTTCAGGATTGTCGTTCAGGATATACTGCATGGAGGTTAATCCGTCCATTTCCGGCATATTGATGTCCATCGTGATCACATCCGGTTTTAATTCCTTCACTTTTTCGATGGCATCCTTCCCGTCCCTTGCCGCGCCCGCTACATCAAGCTCCTCGTCCGTCATGATCATTTCCCGCAATGCTTTTCTCATCAATGCAGAATCATCTACGACCAGTACCTTTATTTTGTTCTTCATAACCATCACCTGCAGAAATACGGCGAACATCGGACTGATCCCGGACAACACGCGTTGCCCGGCATATCCATTCCCATTATGCTGAAATTTGTTCAATATTCAGGACCTTATCAAGGCGCAGGATCAGGACTATCCTTTTCCCATCATCGAGTTTGCCGACACCTTCCACATAACTGCTGTCAATACCGCTCTTCAACAGTTCCGGCGGCGGCTCGATCAACGCTTTTTCAAAACGGAGCACTTCCGACACCGAATCCACAATCATTCCGGTTTTTCGCCGGCCGAATCCACAATGATGATCCTTGTGGCATCGGTCATGGCTTTGGCGGAAAGCCCGAAAAGCTTTCGCAAATCCAGAACCGGGATGATGTTCCCCCGCAAATTCACGATACCGTCGATGTGGTAGGGAGCGCGCGGAACTTTGGTAATTTCGGTCATGCGATTGATCTCTTGCACATCCTTGATTTTGATCCCGTATTCTTCATTGTCGATTTTGAACGCAACGAGCTGCTCCTCGTCCGTAATCTGTTTTTCGGTGCTTTTGCCCCCCTCGCTCTCCTGGGGCGCATCGTTCAGGCCGCTGATCATCCTGTACGCATCGGCAGACATAATTTTCGACGAGTCCAGCAGCATGATCAGGCGTTTGCCGCCGTTCAGCTTGGCCACTCCTTTAAGCTGCTCTCCGCTTTGCGCGGAAAACCTTGGAGGGGGCAGTATCATGTCGGCAGGTACCCTGATCACCTCGGATACTTTGTCTACGATCATCCCGGCCGTAAAGCCCCCCATATCCACAACCAGAACTCTTGTCTGATCGGTGATCGCCTTGGGCTCCATGCCAAAGTAAGTTCTCAAATTGATAAGGGGAAGAAGACGGTTTCGAATGGATACAACGCCATCCACATAAGCTTCGCAGTTCGGGACCTTCATGATGTCCGGAACACGTATAATTTCTTTGACCTGCATAATCCCGATCGCATATTCCTCTTTCCCAAGCAAAAAGGAGACCAGTTGTTCATCGACGGCAGCATTCGATGACGACGCATTGCTGTTTTTCGGAAACCGGTCGCCTGAGATGTCTTTCTCCATCGTTTGCGTTCTTGTCTCGCCATCTCCGCTAACCGCTTTGACAATGTCAAGCAGCATAATCAGTCTGTTCCCGTTATCCAGCTTGACAATTCCGTTCAGATAATCCGCATTTGCATTTTTTACGATTTGCGGTGGTTCCTCAATGTCGGAAGCGTTGACCCGAATAACTTCGGACACCCGATCGACAATAATCCCGGTTGCCTTGCCGTTTACATCGATGACCAATACCCTGTTGTTTTCATTCTTTTCTTTCTTTTCCATATTGAATCTGGCTCTCCCATCGATGATGGGCAGGACATGGCCTCTCAAGTTGCAGGCTCCTTCGATGTAACTCAAAGCGTTCGGCACTCTGGTAATTTCGGGAACTCTCACGATTTCTTTTACATGGATGACGTCCGCTCCGAACTCATCGTCCCCAAGATGGAAGGTTACCAGCTGGCATTCGTGAAAACCCGCATTTTTTCGGCAGACACCATAGCCTCTCCTCCCATCCGCTACATATTTTGAAGTTCATCCGCAAGCCCGGATATCTCCTCGATAGCTTCGGCCAGTTCTTGCATTCCTTTCGCCTGTTCGGTTGCCGCGTGCGCCGCCTCCTGCGTAGCCCTGCTGGCCTCCTGCGCGGCGATTGCAATCTGCTCTATCGCTTTTTTGGCCTGTTCCAACGCAACCAGCGATTCTTCCGAGCCCTTTTCCGTATCCTTCGTTCCCATACTAATCTTCATCATGCTTTCTTCGATCACATTCAGGTTGTGCGTTATCTTCTTCGCTTTTTCCACTTCGGTAAACGAAGTCTTGCTGGAAACGTCAATATCCGCTGCAACTCTTTGAATCTGGCTCTGGATGCTTCGTACCAGATCCTTGATTTTATCCGTATTTTCGGCGGATTCATTGGCAAGAGCCCGAATATCGCCGGCTACGACAGAGAAGCCTCTTCCGAATTCCCCTGCCCTGGCCGCTTCGATAGACCCGTTGACCGCCAGCATATTGGTCTGAATCGTTACATTCACAATGGCATCCACGATCTTGTCGATTTTACGGATCGTTTCTTCCAAATTTTTGATATTTCTGGCCGCAACCAGGCTGGCATCAGCCGAAGCCGAAATGCCGGCAATCATATCCTCTACCGCGATCTTGTTGCTTTCGATCAATTGCTGCAGCTCGGTCACCTTTTCCGTAGAGACCGATGCCCTTTCATACATTTGTTTCGCTGCGACCACAAGCTTTTCGCCAAACAGGGAAGACTTTTCGGTCAGTTCCGCCTGCATCTCGGCGCCCGTGGAAATTTGCTCCATGGCCTTCATAATCTCTGCGGATGTGGAATTGGCCTCCTCCACGTTGGCGGCTAATTCCTCTGCCGCGGCGGCAAGCGACTCGGATGATTTTGGGCGTCTGTAGATACCTTCAGATCTTCCGCCATCTGGGCTAATTCGGAGGCGGCCGAATTCAGCTCATCGAAAGCTTTGTTTTGCAATTGCAACGATTTTTCGACTTCTTCGGTAGCGCTGCTTTGCTGTTCGGCTGCTGCCGCAATTTGCTCGACAAGGCTAAGGAATTCAGAGGCCCCCTTGCTGGCATCGGCCGCATTTTGTGCGATTTCGGCTACGCCGTTCTTGACCACCACGATTTCTTCGTCGATCTTCACAAGATCTTCCGTCGTTTTCTTTGCTTTTTCCACCTCTGCATTCGTGGCTTTCCCGGCATTTTCAATATCGCTCACAACAATTTTCACATTGTTTTGAATTTCCGATACTAATTCTCTGATGCTTCTTGCGGACTTCTCGGATATTTCGGCCAGATTGCGGACCTCATCGGCAACGACGGCAAAGCCCCTGCCATGCTCCCCGGCTCTTGCGGCCTCAATCGCAGCATTTAAGGCCAACAGGTTGGTCTGATCGGCGATTCTTACGACGGCCTGCACAATATTTCCGATCTCATCCGACTGCTTCTCCAAATCTCCGACCAGCTTGACCGACTCAATGTTGGCTTCTGCCGCGGTCCTGATTCCTTTTATCATCGCTTCTATGTCTCTGGACGTATTCTCTATAAGTTCTTTTGCGGCATCCACGCGCTGGAGGGATTCCCTGGCGTTTTGGTTCGCCACAACGGATGCCTTTTCGATCTGGTTAATGGCAGCTCTCGATTCTTCTGCCGCCGAAGAAGTTTCGCTCGCGCCTTTCGCGATTTGTCCTACGCTTGCGCTAAGCTCTTCTGCAGCGCTGCTTGCTTCTTCTATCCCTGCGGCAAGCTGTTCGGTTGCGGACGCGATCCGCTCAGCCAACTGCTGCTGCTTGGCTAATGTTCTTGCTTTCACCTTGTCCAGAGCCTGCTTCCTTGCAAACTCTCTCTTTTTTCGATCTGACCGGCATGAACCGATAACGGAGGTACTCCCTTTCCTTGAGAGCTGGCCGGTTTAGCAAGTTTCTTTTCCATCGCTTTTCCTCCTGTTGTTCTGCTTCCGATATAGGAGCCGTATTCCCTAATCGCCGAAATAATGGTATTTTTATCATTTGCTAAGGCCAAGGACCGCCCGCGCTTATCAACGGGCAGAAAGAAAGGACGGATGCATGTCAACGATACATTAGTTTCACGTTCGGACTGGATCGTACAGGAATCGGTGCAATATTGTTGAACGGAGCGCCCCCCTTTTCGAATCGAACAAAATTATCATTTTGTAATATTTGCAAGACATCTCCGAACATATAAAAAAGCCTTAAAAAATAAGGCTTTTCAGTCTTGCAGATATTTCAGAAAGGGATTCCAATCTTACATATTGAATTATATATTGTATTACCCGGAAATAATGAGGTGTTCTCAATAATGGCAACAAGACATGGAGCAAATGCTGTTGAGCCCATACGTGATTTGGATAAAATTCAAGAAATCAAAAATTATTTGCTGGCGCGT
The DNA here is from genome assembly GCF_018403665.1 of Paenibacillus cisolokensis. Taxonomy (GTDB): domain Bacteria; phylum Bacillota; class Bacilli; order Paenibacillales; family Paenibacillaceae; genus Paenibacillus_AH; species Paenibacillus_AH cisolokensis. The sequence goes on along the minus strand of NZ_BOVJ01000130.1, from coordinate 12,320 downwards.
TCTTATCGGGACTATTTTCTATTCGTCTTCGGCATCAATTCCGGTTTAAGAATAAGCGATATCCTCCCTTTAAAGGTTTTGGACGTGACACACACCAAGCATTTAAAAGTAAGAGAGAAGAAAACGGGAAACGCCAGAAAAATTATTATTACAAACGCGCTCAGGAAAGAGATCGAAAAATATACCCAGAATCTTGCCGATTCGGACTATTTATTCCCTTCCCGAAAAGGGGGAAAACCGATCCATCGAGTGCAGGCATGGCAAATTATCCATAATGCCGCCAAAGCGTGCAATGTAGAAGGCGCTATCGGGACTCATACGCTGCGCAAAACATTCGGTTACCATTTTATCAGCGTTTTAAGGACGTAGCGATGCTGCAGTATATTTTCGGACATTCCAGCCCGTCCGTTACCTTGAGATACATCGGAATTAACGATGATATGGTGGATGAAGCTTTGGAGTCATTTTCCCTGTAGTTCTTTTTATCTATTTTTTGTCGAATGATGCTGGATTTTTTGGTTCTATTGCACTATAATTTAGTATGTTTATATTGGATTGATTTTCCACAAACCTAACAAAATGATAATTTTGTTCTTTAGAACGATTTATCCGGCGTCAAAAAGAAAGGGATAACTTATTGCTTTTAACAGGATCAGAGCTTCGAACGATAATCAAAACGATAAAAAATTGAAATTTTCGCAAGTTTATGTCGAATGAGAGCGGAAAAATAAAAGCCAATCTTACAAATCGTTTGTTTTGTAAGATTGGCTTTCGCGTGCGGCAGCCTGCCGCACGCCGTTAACCCGTTTCCCCGCTTACGGTAATATCGTTCTGCCCGAATTCCGCGACCGCGTTCTTCTTCTCATAGAATCGTACGGCGTTCGCCAGCACGCCTTCGCGGGTATAGAACGGACTGTCCGGAGACAGAGGCAAACGGACCGTTTCCCCGGTACTGGCCGACTGGTAAATGGCCGTTATCAGTTCGAGCGTCCGCCTCCCTTCGCGGCCGGTTACGAGCACTTCGCCGCTGCCGTTCTCGATGGCGGTCAATACGTTGTCGATCTGCCCTTTGTGACCCACATAAGGCAAGGGCTGCACCTCATCGGCCGCACGCTGCAGCTGTTGCTCCAATTCTCGGTTCGCTTCCGGGAAGCCGTTCTCCTTCGACGTGGAAGCCGCAACCTTCCACGGCATGGAGACCCGGGCCTTCTCACCTTGAAAATCAATTGCTGCTCCTGGCCGTGGTGCACGACGGAGCTCGTAATTTGCGCAAGCGCCCGCGGATACGAAAGGATGGCGATCGACAGATCCTCCACTTCCGCATTATCGTGCGCCGTATTGCTCATCGCCGCGGTCACCTTGTCGGGCATGCCCATAAGCCACTGCAGCATGTCGATATGATGGACGGCGTGATTCAGCGTGCAGCCGCCGCCTTCCTTATCCCACGTTCCGCGCCACCACAGATCGTAATAGACATAGCCTCTCCACCAGAACGAATCGACCTGCGCATGCACGATCCGCCCGGCCAGTCCCGAATCGAGCACATGCTTCAGCTTCGTAATCTCGTTGCCGAAACGGTTCTGGCTGATGACCGACAGAATGCGGCCGGCGGCATCGGCGGCGGCATTCATCCGGTCGCACTCGGCCAGGGAGGACGCCATCGGTTTCTCCACGATGACGTGAACGCCCGCGTTCAGCGCATCGATGGCGATTTGCGCGTGCGTATAGGGCGGCGTGCAGACCGAGACCAGATCGATTCCGCCGCGCGCGAGCAGCTCGCGGTAATCGTCCGACACGGCGCAATCCAAACGGTGCCGCTGTCTTTTCCTCTCCGCGATATCCCGGCGTAGGTCGCACAGGGCGACGATTTCGCAGCGTTCGCCGAACGACTGATAGGCCTCAATATGGGAGGAAGAAATCGCGCCGCTTCCGATAATGGCAACTCGAATCAAAGATGACCAGCTCCTTTTTGCATTTATTGACGCTGCGCCTGAAAAGCCGCCCGCTTCTCATCCATCACGGCCTGCCCGCCGATCTTCATGTAATCCGCCACCTCTTTGTCGTATACGCTGTCGAAGTCGGCCGGTTTGGCCGTAATGACTTTGACGAAGATTTCATCGTCTTTCTGCTTCAGCGTAGTGGCGTATTTGATTTCCGACTGGATCGTTTCTTCCACCCGCGGCTTCACGATTCCGTCATTCATCCCGTATTCGATGCTTTTCACCGTAAAATCCTTGAAGTTCGGATCGGATGCGTTGGCCTCGATATTTTGGCTCTCATCCGTCGTGCTGACGAATTTGCCGTTCAGAATGATACAGTAATCGAAGTAGTTGTAGAGGGTTCGCTGCGCCTCCTCGTTATCGAGCGTCACCGGAAGCCCGTTTTCCATTTTGTACGTTACGCCCTCGGTTCCGTTCTGCAGCGTAATGATATTTTCCGGCTTCGCCATCCAGTTCAAATACTTAATTGCCGCTTCGGCGTTTTTGCTGTTCTTCGGTACCATAATATACATGCCGTTGGGCGAATAGACCGGCTTCGGGCGTTTGCCGTCGGCATCGGTGAACGGGTCGATCGGCGTCAGCTTGGCCTTCGGATCGTTCTTCAGCAATTCCGCGAGGTACCCCATATATACCGGCTCGTTCGTGTTGGGCGTCGCGGCGCCGATGCGGCCGTTGATCAGATCTTTTTGAAATTGCTGGGTATCCTTGTTCATCTGCAGGGCAAAATCGGGATCGATCAAGCCTTCGTTATACAGCTTGTTTAAAAAACGGTACGCTTCCCGGTTGCCGGGCATCAGCCATTCCGGGGTGGCATACAGATCTTCGTCCGTAATGTTGTCCCATTCCCAGAACGAGTACTGAAGCGGATGCATATGGAAGTAGTCGATGTAGCCGTAAGGCACCACCTGGTCGCCCGATTTGCCCGGCTTTTTCTCTTTAAACGCTTTCAACGCATTGTAAAACTGCTCCGTCGTTTCCGGGAGCGGAAGCCCCAGCTCGTCGAGCCAATCCTCACGGATGAAGGTCGTGCTTTGCGCGGTCAGCACGCGCCTTGCCGGAATGGCATACTGCTTGCCCTCGAAGACGCCGTAACGGAGAACGTCTTCCCCCAGCACGTTGATCAAGTCCTGGCCGTGCTGTTCGAGCAGCGGCCCGAGATCGGTCAATCCGCCGCTCTTCACATAGTTCTGAACGGTCGGCTCGTCGTAGGTGAAGACGATATCCGGCGCTTGATTGGCCGCCATCAGGACATTCAGCTTATCCACCTCTTCCGACCGGGGAACGGTCACGAATTCGACTTTAATATGGTTCGGATCGCCGAAATTTTTCTGGATATACTGCGTCATGAAATTGTCGGTAATCGGCGGCGCCCCGGCAGGGGTGTTGTTGCGGTCGAACAGCTCGACCCGAAGCGTGATCGGCTTGTCTTTCGCCCCGGCGTTCGGGGCCGGATCGCCTGAAGCGCCGCCGGACGGATTTTTGCCGCCGGAACCGCCGCTGCAGCTTGCCAAAATTACGCCCAATGCCATTATCGCCAGCATGCTCGCGAACCGTTTGCACGATGTCATGCTCAACCTGATCAACTCCTTTAGATAAAAGGTTATTTTGCCGACAGTCAGCCCTTCACCGCCCCGATCATCATCCCCGAAACGAAGTAGCGCTGAAGCCACGGATAGACAAGAAGAATCGGAACCGTGGCGAACATGATCGAAGCCGCTTTCAGGCTTTCCGGAACCGGAGCGGCGTTGTTCAAGCCCTCCGCCGTCGCCATATCGATGACCTGGCTGTTAATCACCATTTCGTAAAGCCGCAATTGGAGCGGATACAAATTCGTATTGGTAATATACAGCAGGGCGTCCATAAATCCGTTCCAACGGCCTACCGCATAAAACAAGCTCAAGGTGGCCAGAACCGGCAGCGACAGCGGCAGGATCAAGCTTGTCAAAATGCGGAAATGCCCGGCTCCGTCCATGCGGGCGGATTCCTCAAGCTCAACGGGAATGGATGAGAAAAACGTTTTGGCGATCAGCAGGTAAAATGCGTTGACCATTCCCGGAAGAATGAGCGCCCATATGCTGTCGAGCAGCCGCAAATTTTTGACAAGCAAATATTCCGGGATCATTCCGCCGCTGAAAAACATCGTGATCACAATGAGAACAAGAAACAGATTTCTTCCCTTTAGTTTGGGCTTCGTCAGCGGATAGGCGGCCATAACCGTCATCGCCATGGAAATCGTCGTGAACAGCGCGACGAGCATAATCGTAAACAGCAAGGAACGAAGCATCAAAGCATTGCCGAATACGGTCATGTAGGCCGTCAAATCGATGTCCACCGGGAAAATCGTCACTTTCCCCGCCATAATAGGTCCGTTCGAGCTGAGCGACAGCGCGAAGATGTGCAGCATGGGAACAAGACAGAGCACGCCGGCAATGGAGATTGCCGCGACGATGGCGATGTCCGCGATCTTCCCGCTTGCGTTTCTTTTCATGGCCAGCCCTCCTTCACCAGATGCCCTGATCGTTGATTTTTCTTGAAATATAATCCGCCGACAGCAGAAAGATCAGACCGACCACGGCCTGAAACAGGCCGATTGCGGTTGCGATCGTGTAGCGGGCCGATTGAATGCCGATTTTGTACACATAGGTGCTGATCACTTCGGAAACATCGGTTACATGCGGATTGCTCAGCACATACGGACGGTCGAAGCCGATGCTCGCCATATGGCCGATATTGATAATGAGCAGGATGATAATGGTGGGCTTCATCCCCGGCAGCGTAATATGCCAAATTTTGCGCAGACGTCCGGCTCCGTCGACCTCGGCGGCCTCGTACAAATCTTTGTTGATGCCTGTCAAGGCGGCCAAATAGATAATGGTTCCCCAGCCGGCGCTCTGCCATATGCCGATTCCCAGATAGGTGCCGATCCAATACAGCGGCTCCGTCAAAAAGGAATCGCTTTCAAACCGAAAGACCGGAGCACGTTGTTGACGATGCCGGTGTTGGTCGCAAGCAGCTGCAGCGCCATCCCCCCGATAATTACCCAGGAAATGAAGTGGGGCAAATACAGGATCGTCTGAACGCCCTTTTTGAACCATTGAATGCGCAGCTCGTTCAGCAATATGGCCAGAATGATCGGAATGGGAAAACCGATGAGCAGGTCGAGCAAATTCAAGACGAACGTGTTGCGAAGCGCGTTGTAGAACGCGTCCATCGCAAAGATTTCCCGAAACGTCTCAAACCCGATCCAGGGCTCGCCCATATGCCCTGAAAAATGTTGTAGTCCTTGAATGCAATGATGATGCCGAACATCGGGCCGTATTTGAACACTAAAAAATAAAGCAGCGGCAACAAAACCAGCACATAAAGCTGCCAATCGCGATACAGCCATGCGCTTCGCCGGCGTATAGCCTCACGAGGCTTGCCGCCCGCAGCAATTGCCATATTCGTCCTCCCTTCGTGTTTCGAATCCGAGCGCTCTTGGCAACAATGTATCATCCCGGCGTCAAACCGCAAATTGTCATTTATCCGGGGATTAACACGCATGAAAATTCGGCGCCGCACGGGCGATTAACCGAAATGACGGACTTAACCGAAACGACGGCAAGCCCGGAAATGCCGGTGCCGGCATGGAAATTCGGCTTCCCCTTCCTACCCTTCTCGGGACCGGTGCATGTTCCGGTATTCTCCGGGCGGAACGCCGAACATTTTTTGAACGCGCGATGAAAGGAAATGACGTGAAGATAGCCTACCTGTTCAGCAATGCTCTGGATCGGTTCGTCGGTTTCGAGCAGCAGCCGCCTGGCATGCCCGAAGCGTACTTTGAGCACATAATCCATAAACTTCTCCCCGGTCGCTTCCTTGAACAGATGGCTGACGACGCGCGGGCTCAGCTTGTAACGGTCGCTGACCTGAATCAGGGACAAGTCCGGATCGGCATAATGAAGATCGATATAGGCTTTAATCCGGTCGGCGACGGCATGGCTGTCGCGGTTTATCCGTTCGCGCTCCATATCGCGGGCCAGCTTGTTCATGACCGCGTGCAATCGATCCTGCAGCTCTTCGACCGTCTCGGCATGCCGGGCCGCCTGTTCGAACTGATGCCGGTATTCGGCAGTCCATAGCCGCTGAATGCCGGCCGGCAGCGTCCGCATGGCCGTCTCCAATTCGCGGATCAGGTCGTTCGTCAGCCTCGCCAGATCGTTCCGGGTGAGCAGCACCCGTTTCAATTCGCCGAATATGTCCCGCAGCTTGTCCTGCCACTGTCCGTTGTTCAGCTTGTAGAAACGGATCATCTCCGTCAGCGGCTCGAAATACCGGTAGGTTCCGCCCGGCAATTTGGTCTCTGCGATCTGGCTGTCAATGACGACATTGACGCCGAACACAGCTTTGTACGACAAATGCTTCGCCGCCTGGCGATGGAACGAGGCGATTGCCTCGATCGAGCGGAATTCCTCGCTTATGCCCGCCGAGACGGTGATGTCCAGATTGTCGTTGATCCAGGCGCGGAATTCTTCGGCAAGGCGCGGCAGTGTATCGCCGGAAGAAGCCTCTTCCTCGCCAAGATGGTGAACGATGCTTAACCGGTGGGGCTCGGTCCATGAATGCCAGACGTGCACGCCCCGTTTTTGCGCCATTTCCCCATAGGCGGTCTCGATCAGAAATTTCAGTAAATATTGGTCGCCCGGCTTGTATTGCGCGGCAAACGCGCCGTATTCGTCAATTTCGATCATCACGATGCCAAGCCGCTCGTAACGATAGGGCAGTTCCCATGCCTCCATCTGCTTCTTCCACTCTTCCTGCGTCATCACGCGGAGTCCGGAGAGCAGCTCCATAAACAATGTCCGTTGGCGCAAGAGCCTGTCCTGCTTATGCAGGTTTTCGTAATCCATCGAACTTTGGAGCAGCTGATCGATCGCCGTGTCGATGAATGCCAGCTCATTCGGCAGGCTTTTGATGCCGAGTTCCCCGCTTTTGCGCGCCGTGTAATTTTTAATTTTGTCCGCCATCATCTGGATCGGCTTGTAGTGGATGTGGGTAATCAACGTGAACCAGGCCACGGTTGCCAAAATAATGACGAAGATGACCGCTGCCCATATATCGGATAATAGCGACACGACAGAAAAATTGCCGGAGAGAACGCTGTCGGCGTAATAATTCCATCCGGTATATTCGGACTGAACCGCGATCGGTCCGGCCTCGTCCGGCTGCGCGGACGAAAAAAGGGATGCATATTTTCATCCATAATGCCTACGGAACCGCTTTCATTTTCGTTCAATTCACGGATGAAGTGAAAGAGCGAGCTGACGTAGACATTGACGACGACCGCCCCCCGCTTCTCCGAAGCGAACGGATAGAGCTTGACGAGCGAAACGACCGGCTGCTTGTTCCGGTCCAGTTGGGATTGGCCGTACGCTCTCGGTTTCGTCCATCCGTACGGAACGGGCCCCCGATTGAACGCCTCGATAAACGAGCGGTCGCCGAACGAATCGAGCGTGAACACGTCCGAATCGGTCAGCACTTTCCCGGCCGCCGCATCGTACAGATAGACCGAACTGAAAAACGGCAGGGACGCCTTGAGCTCGACCAGCTTCTTTTGGATAAGGAAGAAATCGTACAGCGTCTTCGGTTCGTCCGTGAAAAAGGACTGCAGCGTCTTGTCCGACTGCATCTCGCTGACGACGTTCCGTTCGATCAGCTTCAGGTTGGCATCCGTATTCCGCATAATCTGCTCAACGATCGCCTGATTCGTCTCCATATATTTTTTTCCGAAGCATTGTTCAGCATCGTGAAAAACACGATAATAAGCGACGAAACGGCAACAAAAAAGATCGGCGTATAGGAAAGCATCATGCGGTAATACCAGTTCATCCTCAATCGAATCACTCCTTCGAACTTTTTCACGGATAAACAAGCGACAGCCCGGAACGTCTGAAGTCCCGGACTGTCGAAACGAACAAGCTGCGTCAATCCCGGCAACCGGCCACCTCGCCCGCCTGCCGCATGACGAGCAAAGCCGCAACGGCGGCGAGGAGACCGATATGAACGTTCATCGGTTCGATCGAATCCATACGTTCATGAGCAGAACGAATACGGCAAAGACGGCTCCGGCCGCCGCGAGCGTTCAATACCCTTTCATCGCAAAACGCCAGCCTCAGCCGCCGAATATTGGCGCTCATTCGCGCACGTCCCCCTTCGCTGCAAAAAGACTGCGGACCGCGCTCTCCAATGCGACCCATCTTTCCCAGAACGAGTCCAGCTCCTGTTTGCCCGCTTCCGTCAGGCGGAAATATTTGCGGCGCGGGCCGAACGGCGATTGCCGGTAAGTGGCGGCAATAAGGCCGTTCCTCTCCAGCCGCATCAGCAAGGGATAGATCGTCCCCTCCGAGATATCGGGAAAACCGTTCGCTTTCAGCTTCTCCGATATTTCATAACCGTACGTTTCGCTGCTGCCGATGATTTGCAAAATGCACCCCTCCAACGTGCCTTTCAGCATCTGCGACCGATCATTCATAAGACACCTACCTTGTAATGCAAAATAGAATGGCCGTTGGCTGCATTGTAAGGCAATGCAGACAGCCGTGTCAAACGGCATTCGGCCGCAAAAAGAAAAAACGCCCCGCAAGCGGAGCGACACTTGAGGGCGTCCCTTCTTATTCAGCCTTCCATCAACGCTTTAAATTCATCCAGTTGGCGCTGAAGCTCCGCGAGCACCTTCTCGTACCCGGCGGTCTTCAGCTTGTTGCGGAACTCTTCCACCGCCTTGGCCGGATCGCCGGCTTTGCCGTAGGTAATGGCCGGCCCCATCTCGCCCGTTACTTGCGTTATGGCGGTCAGCTCGGCTTCCACCGGCGTCTTGTCGAAGACGAACTGGCCGTACGGATAAGGCTTCTTGATTTTGTCGTATTCGGCGTACAGCGTCTCCTCGATTTGATCCCACGTATTGATGCTCGGAATTTCGAACTTGTCGACGCGTCCGCCCCAGAAGTTGGAGTAGAACGAGTCTCTCGTTTCGTCGTAGCCTTCCGGCTGAACGCGCTTGCCGTCCTTCACTTCATACTGGACGCCCTCGATGCCGTAATTGATCAAATGGTAAATTTCTTCGTCGTTGCGGATCAGATCGTACGCCATCAGCGCCCGTTCCGGGTTTTGCTGCGCGCGCCGACCGACGTGCCGCCGTGCGTGATGGACAGCTCCAGCAAATTGTTGCCCCGCGTGCGGGCGAACGGGAACATCTGCAGCTCCGAGCCGGGCTGGTCTCTGTCCATCGTCACCCGCAGTCCGCTGAACGTCTGCGTATGATGCTGGTCCATCCCCGTCAAGCCGGCGCGGAGCGACGCGCGCGTATCGTTCTTGTTGTTCAGCACGTCCTCGCGCCAGTAGCCTTTGTCCGCCCACTCCTTCATCATCTCGGCGAACTTCACGAAGGTGTCCTCGAATACCGGACTTGCCGCCGTATACTTCTCGTCGTACGACTTGGCCGCGAACACCGGCAAATAGCCCGTCGACATCGGCAGCTCCAGCATATCCGTATACGATTGCACGAAGCCGCCCCAGATGCTGGTGCTGGCCACGGCGTCCCACGGGATGACGTCCGGCTTGGTGTCCTTGATGAACTGAAGATATTTCCCGATGCCTTCCCAATCTTTGATCGGTTCCGTAATGCCCGCTTCCTTGGCCCAATCTCCGCGGTAAAAAATCCGTGGTTGACCCATTGCGTATAGTCGTTTTCGGGAATGAGCACAATTTGGCCTTTATATTTGCTTTCCGCCCAATCCTCTTCCGGAATCTCTTTCCACGTTTGCGGCGCATACTTCGGCAGCAGCTCGTCAAGCGGCTTGAACGCGCCCCGCTGCGCATTGCCCCACGTGTCGAGCCAATCCGTTCCGATAGTGATCAGATCGATCGGCTCGCCGGAAGCGAGCAGCAGGTTGTACTTCGTCTGCCAATCGGCCCATTCGACCCATTTCCATTCCAGCTCCGCATTGATCTTTTCTTTCATCCGCTTGTTCACTTCGGCCAGCACCTTCTCGAACTGGCCGTTTTTCGGCTTGTCGCCCAGCACGACGTAGCTGATTTTGACAAACTTGGACGTATCGGCCGCCTGATCGTTCCCTTCGTTGCTCGTACCCGCCGGTTTCGTCCCGCCTGTGCTTTCGGTCCCCGCATTCCCGCCGCCGCTTCCCGAGCAGGCGGCCAGACCGAACAGCAGCGCAATGGCGAGCAGCAGTGCGGACAGCTTCTTCCCCTTTTCCATGTTCATCTCCCCTTAAAATAAAATCGTCGATCGGGCACACGCCCTTATGTGAAACGGCCCAAACAACCGGCCGCAACCCATCAGCCCTTTACCGCGCCGACCGTAATCCCTTTGATGAAATAGCGCTGCACGAACGGGTAGAACAGAATGACCGGTCCCGTCGCCACGACGGCAGTCGCCATTTTCATCGATTCGAGCGGCACGTCCCGCAGCTCGACGTTGGAAGCGGCCGCCGAGTTGCGGACGAAATCCGCGCTTGTGACGACGTTGTACAGAAACAGCTGCAGCGGACGGTACTGCATATCTGCAGACAGAAAGAGCATCGAATTGTACCATTCGTTCCAATAGCCGAGCGCGATGAACAGCCCGATCGTCGCCAGCGCCGGCGTCGTCATCGGCAGAATGAGCCGGACGAAGATGGTGAAGTCTCCCGCCCCGTCCATCTTGGCCGATTCGGTGATCGCATGCGGGATGGAGCGGACGAAGCTTTTCATCATAATGATCAGAAACGGACTCATCAGACCGGGCAGCAGGACGGCCAGGTAATTGTCTTTCAGGCTCAAATACTGCGTTATCAGCAGATAGAACGGGACGAGCCCTCCGGAAAACAGCGTCGTGAAGTAGATGAAAAAGGAGATGCCGTTCCGGTAGACGAAATCCGGCCGCTGCAGCGCGTAGCCCGTCATCGCGACGAGGAACAGGCCGACGGCCGTCCCTACCACAGTGATGCCAATCGTGACCAGATAGGAACCGATAATGAGATCGGGATTCTCGAAGACGATCTTGTAGGCGAACGTGCTGAACTCGCGCGGCCAGAAGTTGAACCCGTACTTCTTGATCGCGCCTTCCGACGTCAGCGAAGTGCCGATGACGAGCAGGAAGGGCAGCAGGCAGCACAAGGCGAACGCGCCGATGAACAAATAAGCGAAAATTCTGACAATCTTGCCGCTCATATCCGTACGGATGCTGCGATGATCCATCGTATTGTCCATCACCGTTACCTCCTAGAATAACGAGTTTTCCGGCGAAAGCTTCTTCACCAGCCAGTTGGCCGTCACGACGACGACGAATCCGAATACCGACTGATAGAGGCTGACGGCGCTGCCGATCGAGAAGTTGAAGTTCGTCATGAGCGACCGGAACACATAAGTCTCGATAATGTCGGTCGTCGCATACAGCGCGGTGTTGTTCGCGCCGACGAGGTTGAAGAACAGGCCGAAATTGCCCTTTAAAATGCCGCCGAGCGAGAACAGCAGCAGAATGATGAACGTCGGCTTCAGCCATGGCAGGATAATGTAGAGGATGCGCTGGAAGGCGTTCGCCCCGTCGATCTCCGACGCCTCGATAATTTCGTTGTCAAGTCCCATAATGGCTGCGAAGTAGATGATGGACCCGTAACCGGTCGACTGCCACAGGTAGGTGAGGACGATGATGAAAGGCCAAATGGTCGGGTTGGAATACGTCTTGACTGGCTCAAGCCCGAGCGATTGCAGCACGCTGTTCAAATAGCCGTAGTCGTAGCTGAGGAAGTTGTAAGCGATCAGGCCGATCAGAACGGCCGAAATGAAATGGGGGAGAAACATAATCGTCTGCGATATTTTTTTGAACCATTTTCGGCGCAGCTCGTTAAGCAGGACGGCGACAAAAATTTGCAGAAAATTGCCAAGCAGAATGAAAGCCAGATTGTAGGCGACGGTATTGAACGTCAGTCTCCACAGATCGCCGTTCATGACGAGAAAACGAAAATTGTCGAAGCCGACAAACGGACTTTTGAATATGCCGTCGGAATAGTTGTATTGAATGAAAGCCAGATACAAGCCGGGCATCGGCAAATAAGCGAAGATGACGAAAAAACGATCGCCGGCAAACACATCAAGAGAAGCGTCCGATTGTTCCGAAACCGCCGCCGCCCGGCTTTCGCCGTTCCCGGCCGTTCCGTCTCGAACGACGCCTTTACAGCCGTGTCCATCTCATCCCTCCTTGCTCGCCATTGCGATTTCTTTATGGTCATACCGAAACGAACGTTAACGCGTTCAGCCGTCCGGGACGGCTGCGGTCCACCGCCT
>NZ_BOVJ01000129.1 GCF_018403665.1 Paenibacillus cisolokensis | reverse complement strand
TGAAGGCGATTTGACGTTCACATTCTATTATGGGGAACCCGGATTGCTGGAAGGCGTTTTTCGGGACGGGTGTTGTTGAGGGGAAGCCGTAAAGAGGATGAAATTTTCTTTTTTTATTTTTACCGTTAATTCGCGCAAAAAATTGAGCAATACCGGGATGTTGAACACGTATTCGCCTTATTTTGGAGAATACACCCAAAACTTGATTCCAATTGCGAACGGAAGCACGCACAATGTAAAATACGGAAATTTCCTATGTTTGCCGTTGTTACACGATGCTGATAATATTCATTCATGCTTACAAAATGAAACGAGGAGAGGGAGTTTCAGTTGGACGTATTCAGGCAGCTCAAGGCATTTTATTGGTCGGAACGCAAGCTGTTGTTCGTTTCGATCATCTGCCTCACCTGCGCGACGGCGCTCGGGCTTGTGTACCCGAACTTGCTGCGGTTTCTGATCGACGATGTTATCATTGCGGAAAGGTTCGATCTTGTGCCCGCGCTCGCGCTGTCGGTCGTCGGCGTTGTCGCCCTGAAAGGGAGCATGCAGTTTCTGCACGGGCTGTGCGGCGGAAGGCTCGGCAACCGCGTCGCCTTCAACCTGCGCAATGCCTGCTACAACAAGCTGCAGTATTTGTCGTTCCAGTACTATGACAAGGCGAAGACGGGCGACCTGATGTCGCGGCTGACCGCCGACCTCGAGGCCATCCGCAACTTTATCGGATTCGGCTTCGCGCAAATTCTCAACATGGTTTTGATGATCGCGTTCGGCGCAGCCATGATGCTGTCGATTCACTGGCAGCTCACGCTCATTACGCTGATAACCATTCCGTTTCTGGCTTACACGGCGATCCGCTTCGAACGGAACATCCATCCGGCATTCCGGGAGATGCGGCGGGCGATGAGCAACCTGACGACGGCGGTTCAGGAGAACATTACCGGGGTGCGCACGGTCAAGTCGTTCGCCAGAGAACCCTACGAGGTTGACAAATTTTCGATCCGAAGCCAGGCGTATCAAACGAATCAGGTCGGCGCCGCGCTCATCTGGGCGAAATACTTTCCGGTGATGGAGCTCGTGGCCAACCTGTCGCCGGTCATTCTGCTCGTCGTCGGCGGTCTGTATGTTATCAACGGGCAATTGTCGCTCGGCGAACTGGTCGCATTTTTCAGCATGATCTGGTACATCATCGGTCCGATGTGGGGCATCGGCTTCCATATTAACAACTATACCCAGTCGAAAGCTTCCGGCGAACGGGTGCTGGAACTGCTGAACGAGTATATTCACATCCGCAACGCCGACAACGCGATCGTCTTGAAGGACGATCAGGTGAAAGGACATGTCCGCTTCGAGAACGTAACTTTCCATTACCCGGACAAGGCGCCCGCCCTGAAAGATTTTTCCGTCGACGCCAAGCCCGGTACGGTCATCGGCCTGCTCGGCGCGACCGGTTCCGGCAAGTCGACCGTCATTCAGCTGCTGATGCGCGCCTACGATGTCCGCAAGGGCCGTATTACGCTGGACGGCATCGATATCCGGGAGCTGGACCTCGAAAGCCTGCGCAGCCAGATCGCGCCGGTGTTCCAGGAAACGTTCCTGTTCTCCGCCTCGATTCGTGACAATATCGCTTACGGGGTCAAGGACGTGACGATGGAGCAGATCGAACGGGCCGCCAAGCTGGCCAAAGCGCATGATTTCATCATGGAGCTGCCCGATGGCTACAATACGGTCGTCGGCGAACGGGGAATGGGGCTGTCCGGCGGCCAGAAGCAGCGGATCGCCATCGCCCGCGCGCTGATCAAAAATCCGCGCATTCTCGTGCTGGACGACGCGACGAGCGCCGTCGACATGGAGACGGAGCACGAAATCCAGGCCGGCTTCAAGGAACTGATGGCCGGAAGGACGACGTTCATCATCGCGCATCGCATTTCGTCGCTGCGCCATGCCGACGAAATCATCGTGCTCGAAGATGGCAACGTCATTCAGCGGGGCACGCACGAAGAACTCATTTCGGTGCCCGGCCATTATCTGGACACGTACAATATCCAGTATGCCGACCGTCCGGACCGGGAGGACGTCGTACAGCAAGACGTCGTACAGCAAGTAGAGAGGAGAGTCGCGCAGTGAGCGAAGCGGAGAAGAACCGGGGCGGCGGGGAGAAGCAATCGTCCGCCCAGAACTTCGACAAACGGGAGCGGTTCGTCTACCAGGATGACGACGTCATCGAGAAGCCGTTCAACTGGAAGCAGGTCGCTCGCCTGTTCACTTATATGAAGCCTTACCGGAAGCAGCTGCTGCCGCTCGTCATTGCCATGATGGTGCTCGGCACGCTGACGCGGCTCGCCATCCCGGCGATCGTCATGCTGGCGATCGACGAGGCGATCCAGCCGGTATCCGGCGAGCCGGACAAAGGCAAGCTGTTCATGTATGCCGGCCTCATGCTAGGTTTATATATTATTCAGTGGGCAGCCAACACGTTCCGGATCCGGTTCACGAACATTATCGGCCAAAAAGTGATTTACGATTTGCGCCACGCACTGTTCCGGCACATTCAGAAGCTGTCGTTCCGCTTCTTCGACAAGCGGCCGGCCGGTTCGGTGCTTGTGCGGATCACGAACGACGTGAACGCGCTGCAGGATCTGTTCACGAACGGCGTCGTCAACCTGATGATGGACTGCGTACAGCTTGTCGGCATCGTTATCATTTTGCTGGCGTGGAACTTCAAGCTCGGCCTTGCCGTCATGATTACCGTTCCGCTCATGTTCGTCGTCTCGAGCGCGCTGCGGAAGCGGATCCGGTTCGCCTGGCAGGATGTGCGCATGAAGCAGTCGCGCATCAACTCGCACTTGAACGAATGCATTCAGGGCATCAAGGTGACGCAGGCGTACGTGCAGGAAAAGGACAATATCCGTTTCTTTCACCATATGAACACGATCAACAACAAGGCATGGAACAAAGCGTCCGCGCTGAACCAGACGTTCGGACCGATCATCGAGCTGACGGCGGCGGTCGGCACGTTCATCCTGTTCTGGTACGGCTCGGTGCTTATCCAGCAACAGGAACTGACGATCGGCCTGCTGGTCGGCTTCGCGAACTATATCGGCAACTTCTGGGAGCCGATCAACCGTCTCGGCCAGATGTACTCCCAGCTGCTGATCGCCATGGCTTCGTCGGAGCGGATATTCGAATTTATGGACGAAAAGCCGACGGTCGGCGAGCTGCCCAACGCGCGCAAGCTGCCGCCGATTCGCGGCGACGTCACGTTCGACAGCATCGTGTTCGAATACGAGAAAGACCGGCCGGCGCTCAAAGGCATCTCGCTTGACGTCAAGGCGGGACAGTCGATCGCGCTTGTCGGCCATACCGGTTCCGGCAAGAGCACGATCATCAACCTGCTGTGCCGTTTCTACGATCCGGTGCAGGGACGGGTGCTCGTCGACGGACAGGACATTCGCGACGTCACGATCGAGAGTCTGCGCTCCCAGGTCGGCATCGTGCTGCAGGATACGTTTATTTTCTCCGGCACGATTCGCGACAACATCCGGTTCGGCCGGCTCGATGCGACCGACGAGGAAGTGGAGGAGGCGGCGAAAGCGGTTCGCGCCCACGATTTCATCATGTCGCTGCCCGACGGTTACGACACCGAGGTGCAGGAGCGCGGCAACGTGCTGTCGATGGGGCAGCGGCAGCTGCTCTCGTTTGCCCGGGCGCTGCTGGCGGACCCGCGCATTCTTATTCTCGACGAGGCGACGGCCAGCATCGATACGGAAACCGAGCTGCGCATTCAGGAAGCGCTCAAGACGCTGCTTCAGGGACGCACCTCCTTCATTATCGCGCACCGGCTGTCGACGATCCGCCATGCCGATACGATCGTCGTGCTCGACCACGGTCGTATCGTCGAGCAGGGCAACCATGACGAGCTGATGGCCCATCGAGGCGTTTATTACGGGCTGATCGAAGCGCAATACCGTTTCCTTTCGGCTTGATTATCCTTGATTTTTAGAAAGCAAACCTCCACAATGGAAGAAACAAGCATCTGCGTTGGCTTGCGTATGGGCTTAGCCGGCGCGGACTTATCTTCCGAGGAGGTTTTTTTTCTTGTTTAACGGTTACGGTTCACCATTGACAGCAAAGGCCCGCAAAATGATGCTGCTCGGCGCGGGCGAACTCGGCAAAGAAGCGGTTATCGAGGCGCAGCGGCTCGGCGTGGAGACGATTGCGGTCGACCGGTACGCGAACGCTCCGGCGATGCAGGTCGCCCATCGCGCCTATGTCGTCGACATGCTGGACGGCGAAGCGCTGCGACGCGTTATCGAGGAGGAGCGGCCGGACGTGATCGTGCCGGAGATCGAGGCGATCGCGACCGACACGCTTGTCGAGCTGGAGCGCGAAGGCTACCGGGTAGCGCCGACGGCCGCCGCCGCCCGGCTGACGATGGACCGCGAAGGAATCCGCCGGCTGGCGGCCGAGAAGCTCGGGCTGCCGACCGCGCCGTACCGGTTCGCCGACACGCTGGACGAGCTGCGAGCGGCCGTGGCCGAGCTTGGCACGCCTTGCGTGGTCAAGCCGATTATGAGCTCTTCCGGCAAAGGGCAGTCCATCTGCCGGGCCGAGACGGAAATCGAAGCTTGCTGGAATTATGCGATGGAGGGCGGACGGGCGAAGAAGGGGCGCGTCATCGTCGAAGGGTTCGTCACGTTCGAGTCGGAAATAACGCTGCTAACCGTCCGGTCCGTTTCCGGCACCGCGTTCTGCGCGCCGATCGGCCATGTGCAGAAGGACGGCGACTATATCGAGTCGTGGCAGCCGCACGCGCTGACCGACCGGGAGCGGGAAGAAGCGGAGGCGATTGCCCGCGCCGTGACGGATGCGCTTGGCGGGTACGGCATATACGGCGTGGAGCTGTTTTTGACCAAGGCTGGCGTGCTCTTCAGCGAAGTGTCGCCCCGTCCCCACGATACCGGAATGGTCACGATGGCGACGCAGGATTTGTCGGAATTCGCGCTGCACGTCCGGGCCGTGCTCGGCTTTCCGGTGCCGGCGATCCGGCTGCTGACACCCGGCGCCTCGCATACGCTGAAGGCGGACCGGGATGCGGAGTCGTTTCGGATCGGCGGCGTGGAGCGGGCGCTTGCTTTGCCGAACACGCAGGTGCGTCTGTTCGGCAAGCCGGTGACGAAGACCGGCAGACGGATGGCCGTGGCGCTCAGCACCGCCGGCAATACGGAAGAAGCCCGGGCGCTTGCCCGCCAGGCGGCCGAAAGCCTGACGCTGGAGTACGACTGACCGGCTGACCGCGACGGTATCGCCAACCGCCGGCTGCGGCGGGCGGCGGAAACGCCAGGTCGATCGGCGGTCCGGAGACCTGGCCGCAACCTGCTCGGCGTTCCGCCCGAGCCGGGCGCAGCCCTGCTCGAGACCCGGCCGCGCCTGCTCGAAAACCCGGCTGCTAATCGGGCTGCAGCCCGCAGGAGCCAGCCGGAAACCGCACGCAGCCCGGCCGGAAACCGCGTCGACCGATGCTCCGTCTCCGGCCTTTTTCCGTTTCGTTCGGCGCAGACCCGCTCGATTAATCGGTGGTATGATTTGCAAATTGCGAACGGAACTATTATTTTATTAAGTATAAAGCATGGCGAAGAAACGAAGGGCGGATCATCCTTTTCGGAAAGGGGGACTACATGCGTTGTATCGTTCCACGAGTTCCGCGAGATTATGGCGCATCGTCGGGCTGACCGCGCTGGCTGCAACGCTGCTGCTCCTGGGCGGCTTCGTCTATGCGTTGCAAGACATGCTGAATCCGCGTCTTCCGGCGCCGGCTGAGGCGACGAAACCGTCGCCGGAAGCGTCGCAGCCGGGTTTGGCGGAGGCGGCCGAAGTGAACGTCGTGGCGATCGGCGATTCGCTGACCAAAGGAACGGGCGATGCGACAGGCGAGGGCTATGTCCGGCAAGTCGTAAACGGCCTCTCGGACCTTTGGGACAAACCAGTGAAGCTCTTGAACAATCTGGCGGTGGCCGGAATGCGCACCGATCAGTTGCTCGAGAAGCTGAAGCGCGACAGCGGATACCGCTATGCGATTCGTCAAGCGAATCTCATTCTGCTGACGATCGGCGGCAACGATCTGTTCCAGCATGCCCAGTCGGGAGCCGAGGAAGAAGGGGACGTGATCGATCCGCAGCGGCTGGAGCGGATGCTCCCCGGAGCGCTGAAGCGGTTCGAGGAAGTGCTGTCGCTGCTGAACAGGCTGAATCCGAATGCGACGGTCGTCTACGTCGGCCTGTACAATCCGTTCTACGATTTGATGGAGATGCGGGACGGCAGCCTGCAGGTGCAGCAATGGAACGAGCGGGCTTACGCCTTGATCCACCGGTATCCGCAAATGCAGATGATTCCGACGTTCGACTTGTTCGAGAGCAGAATCGGCGATTACTTGTCCCCGGACCATTTTCATCCGAATCATGACGGTTACGCGCAGATCGCGGCGCGCATTATGCAATCGCTGAAATAATCGAAGGGGGATCTCATATGGGAACGACGACGAGGCTGTCCGTTATTCCCGGTCCGGTCGGCGGATCGGAGCGCGCGGCCGGCGGACGGGAGACGGTGCTGTCGGTGAGGGGACTCCGCAAAAAATTAGAGGCAAGTGGATTATCCACGACGTCACCTTCGACGTTCGGGCCGGCGAAATATTCGGATTTCTCGGGCCGAACGGCTCCGGCAAGACGACGACGATCCGGATGCTGGTCAATCTGATCCGGCCGACGGAAGGGGAAATCTTGATCTGCGGCGACAACGTCGTCCGCCATCCCGAGCTGGCGCTTCGCCATGTCGGCTGCATTGTGGAAAACCCGGAGATGTACGATTACATGACCGGATGGGAAAATCTGGAGCATTTCGCCCGCATGGTGAAAGGGATCGATGCCGCGCGCATCCGCGAGGTGGCGGATATCGTCGGCCTGGAGGACCGGATATTCGACAAGGTCAAAACGTATTCGCTCGGGATGCGGCAGCGGCTCGGCATCGCCCAGGCTTTGCTGGGACGGCCGAAGCTGCTTATTCTCGACGAGCCGACGAACGGTCTGGATCCGAAAGGGATCAAAGAACTGCGCGCCTTCGTCCGCATGTTGGCCGACAACGGTCTCAGCCTGTTCATCTCGAGCCATCTGCTCAGCGAAATTCAATTAATGTGCGACCGGGTCGCGATCATTAACAAAGGCCGGGTGCTGGCGGTCGGCGAGGTGGAAGAGCTGATCGCGCAGGCCGGCTCGTACGTCATCTGGCAGCTCGACCGGACGGAGGAGGGGAAGCGGCTGCTGGCGGAAATACCCGGCGTCGCGTTCGTCTCCGAGGGACAGCACCGGATCGACGAAGGCGTGCTGGCCGGCATGCGCGAACCGATCGTGACGACGATGCCGGCGGAACGGATCCCGGCGGCGGTCGAGAAGCTTGCGAAGCGGGGAATCGGCGTGCGCGGGGTGCAGCGGCAGGCGCCGACGCTTGAGGAGCTGTTTCTGAGCATGACGGAGGACGATAGCCGTGAATGAGATGCTGCCGCTCATCCAGAACGAGACGCTGAAAATCTGGAAAAAGAAACGGTTCTTCGTCATCGTGCTGATTCTGGTCGTGCTCATTCCGGTTTTCACCTACGCGCAGCTGACCGTGTCGCGCAACAATGCGGAGAAGTTCAAAGACTGGCGCAGCCAGATGATCCAGCAAATCGCCGATTACCAGAATACGCTGGCAAGCGACCGCATACCCGAGGAGTGGAAGCGGTACAGGCGCGTGGCGATCCAGCAGCTTCAATATTATTTGGAGCGCGACATCAATCCGAATGCGCCGAATGCGGTGACGTTTACCCGCGGATTTATGAACAACGCGGTAACGATGTTCATTCCGCTTATGGTGCTCGCGATCGCATCCGATCTCGTGTCGGGCGAGCGCTCGTCCGGCACGATCAAGATGCTGCTGACGCGGCCGGTCCGCCGCTGGAAAATTTTATTCAGCAAGCTGGTGGCCCTGACGCTCTACGTATCGTTGATCGTGGTGACGACCGCCTTGCTCTGCTACTTGATTTCCGGGCTCGTATTCGGCTACGATGGGTGGACCATGCCGGTGTTCACCGGCTTTCAAATTAACGGCTCCGAAGTCGACAGCACGTTCGTGCACGCCGTTCCGCAATGGCAATTCATGATCATGCAGGCCGGACTGGTCTGGTTTTCGGCCATGACCGTGGCGATGCTGGCGCTGATGGTATCGGTGCTCGTCCGCAGCACCGCGGCCAGCATCGTGACGATGATGGCTGCGGTCATCGCCGGGAGCATACTGGCCAATATGTCTTCCTCATGGGAAACCGCGAAATATGTGTTCAGCGTCAATCTGCAGCTGACCAATTATTTGGACGGCACGCCGCCGCCGATCGAAGGGATGTCGCTCGTCTTTTCGCTTGCGGTGCTTGCGGTTTGGGCGGCTGCGGCGCTCGTCGTGTCCTTCGGCGTCTTTACGAAGCAGGACATCTTGAATTAAAATGGTTGAGGCTCAACTTCGACAAGGAGGACGCGTATGGCTGAGCAATTGGATTTGTTTGATCAACAAATGGCTTCCGCTTCATCCGATCGTCAATACGAAGCCGATGACATACAAGTACTGGAAGGACTGACCGCCGTCCGCAAGCGGCCGGGCATGTATATCGGCAGCACGAGCAGCTCCGGGCTGCATCATCTGATATGGGAAATCGTCGACAATGCGGTGGACGAGCATCTGGCGAAATTTTGCGACGCGATCGACGTCACGATTCATAAGGACGGGTCGATCACGGTCAGGGACAACGGCCGGGGCATTCCGACGGGCATGCACAAAATCGGCATCCCGACGCCGCAGGTTGTCTATACCATTCTGCACGCGGGAGGCAAGTTCGGAGGCGGCGGCTACAAAAAATCCGGCGGTCTGCACGGCGTCGGCGCTTCCGTCACCAACGCGCTGTCGGAGTGGCTGGAGGTCGAAATTTACCGCGATGGCAAAATACATAGACAGCGGTTCGAATATTGGGTGGACGACGAGGGCAAAGAGCATGTCGGCGAACCGGTGACCGGTCTTGAAGTGATCGGAAATACGAACCGGACGGGAACGAAGGTGACGTTCAAGCCGGACCCGCGCGTCTTTCACGGCAACATCAACGTCAATTACGATACGCTGGCGGAGCGGCTGCAGGAAATCGCGTTTCTCAATTCGGGCCTCAAGGTGACGCTGCGGGACGAGCGCAGCGGCAACCAGGACGTCTTTCATTACGAAGGCGGCGCCCGCCAGTTCGTGCAATTTCTGAACGAGGGCAAGTCGGTGCTTCACGAGGCGATCCATTTTATGGCGGAGAAAGACGATATCGAGGTTGAGGTGGCGCTGCAATACAACGACGGCTACACGGAAACGATCGCCTCATTCGTCAACTCGATTCCGACGCGCGGCGGCGGAACGCACGAGACCGGCTTCAAGACGGCGTACACCCGCGTCATGAACGAATACGCCCGCAAGACGTCGCTGCTGAAGGAGAAAGACAAAAATTTGGACGGCAACGACTTGCGCGAAGGGATGATGGCCGTCATCAACGTGAAGATGGCCGAGGTCGAATTCGTCGGCCAGACGAAGGACCAGCTCGGCAGTGCGATCGCCCGCAGTGTCGTGGACGCCGTCGTCTCGGAAAAGATGCAGGTATTTCTGGAGGAAAATCCGCAGATCGGGCAGACGCTCATCAAGAAAGCGATACAGGCGTCGAAGGCGCGCGAAGCGGCCCGCAAGGCGCGGGACGAAATCCGCAGCGGCCGCAAAAAGAGCGAAAGCTCCAACCTGGGCGGCAAGCTGACGCCCGCGCAGTCGAAAGACAGCGCCCGCAACGAGCTGTTTATCGTGGAAGGCGATTCGGCGGGCGGTTCGGCGAAGCAGGGACGGGATTCCCGCCACCAGGCGATATTGCCGCTCAAGGGCAAGCCGATGAATCCGGAGAAAGCGAAGCTGGCCGACATCCTGAAGAACGACGAATACAAGGCGATTATCGCCGCCATCGGCGCCGGCGTAGGCTCGGAGTTCGAGATCGAGGACTGCAACTACGGCAAAATTATTATTATGACCGACGCCGATACGGACGGCGCGCACATTCAGGTGCTGCTGCTCACCTTTTTCTACCGGTATATGAAGCCGCTCATCGATGCGGGCCGGATCTATATCGCCCAGCCGCCGCTGTATAAAATATCGCGAAAAAGCGGCAAGCTGAATACGGTCCGGTACGCGTGGACGGACGAGCAGCTTCAAAATTATTTGAAGGAGTTCGGCAAAAACAGCGAGCTTCAGCGCTACAAGGGGCTGGGGGAGATGAACCCGGAACAGCTGTGGGAAACGACGATGAATCCCGAAACGCGGACGCTGCTTCAGGTTCAGATCGAAGACGCCGCCAAGGCCGAGCGCCGCGTCTCGACGCTGATGGGCGACAAGGTCGATCCGCGGAAAAAGTGGATTATCGAAAACGTCGACTTTACGGAGTATGAAGAATAGTGGCGGCAATGAACGGTCTGGAAAGATAAGGGGGGAACGATAGTGAGCATCTTGGAGCAATTTTTGCCGGCGTTCCTCGAGGAGGTCGTAGGGGACCGATTCGGCCGGTATTCCAAATATATTATTCAGGACCGCGCGATCCCCGACGTGCGTGACGGGCTGAAGCCGGTGCAGCGGAGAATTCTGTACGCGATGTACGATTCCGGCAATACGCCGGATAAGCCGTACCGCAAGTCCGCGAAGACGGTCGGCGACGTGATGGGCAATTATCATCCGCACGGCGACGCCTCCATTTACGAGGGCATGGTGCGGATGGCCCAGCCGTGGAAGATGGGCCATGTGCTGATCGACGGGCATGGCAACTGGGGCTCGCTGGATGACGACCCGGCAGCCGCCATGCGTTACACCGAAGCGCGTCTGTCGCCGATCGCGATGGAGCTGCTGCGCGATATCGACAAGCGGACGGTGCAGTTCAAGGACAACTTCGATAATACGACGAAAGAGCCGGTCGTCTTGCCGTCCCGGTATCCGAACCTGCTCGTCAACGGCGTCAGCGGCATCTCGTCGGGTTTCGCGACGGAAATTCCGCCCCATAATTTGCGCGAAGTGATCGATGCCTGCATCGCCATTATGCAAAATCCGGATACGACGCTGGAGGAGCTGATGGCGATCGTCAAAGGTCCGGATTTTCCGACAGGCGGGCTCATTATGGGCGGCGACGGCATCCGGGAAGCGTATTCGACCGGCAAAGGGCGCATCTATATCCGGGCGAAGACGGATATCGAGGAGCTGCGCGGGGGCAAACGGCAAATCGTCATTACGGAAATTCCGTACCAGGTAGTAAAATCCCGCCTCGTCACGGCGATGGAAAATATCCGCCTGGAGAAAAAAGTCGAAGGCATCGCCGAGGTTCGCGACGAAAGCGGCCGCGAAGGCCTCCGCATCGTCGTCGAGCTGAAGAAGGACGCCGACGCCAACGGAATTTTGGCGTATTTGCTCAAAAAACCGACCTGCAAGTCACGTACAATTTCAATATGGTGGCGATCGTCAACAAGACGCCGCGGCAGCTCGGCCTGAAGGAGATGCTGAGCGCCTATATCGATCATCAGAAGGAAGTCGTCACCTACCGTTCCCAATACGAGCTGGAGAAGGCGGAAGACCGCGCGCATGTGCTGGAAGGGCTCGTCAAGGCGCTGAATCTGCTGGACGACGTCATCGCGACCATTAAAGCGTCGAAAAACCGGCAGGATGCCCAAAACAATTTGGTGGCGAATTTCGGGTTTACCGAACGGCAGGCGGACGCGATTCTGACCTTGCAGCTGTACCGGCTGACCAATCTCGAAATCGTGACGCTGGAGAAAGAGCTGAAGGACGTCAAGAAAAAATCGATTACTTGAACGGGATTTTGAAAAGCGAGAAAAAACTGCTCGGCGTTATTCGGGACGAGCTGCAGGAAATTCGCGACAAATACGGCATCGACCGGCGGTCGGAAATTCAGAGCGAAGTCGAGGAGCTGAAAGTCAACCTCGAGGTGATCGTCAATTCCGAGGATGTGCTCGTGACGCTCAGCCAGGACGGTTATATCAAGCGGACCAGCATGCTTTCGTTTACCCGTTCCGGAGGAGAATGGTTGGGCGGGGGCGTCAAGGAAGGCGATACGGTACGCCATCTGTTCGAAGTCAATACGCTGGACAATCTGCTTCTTTTTACGCGAAAGGGGCAGTACTTCCTGCTTCCGGTCCATCAAATACCGGAGTTCAAGTGGAAGGAAACGGGGACCGCGCTTGTCAATGTCGTGCCGCTTCCGAAAGACGACGCGATCGTCAGCGTCGTGCCGGTCAAAGATTTCAACGTTCCCGGCCGGTCGCTGCTGTTCTTCACGAAACGCGGACAGGTGAAGCGGACCGAGCTGGCGGAATACGCGACGACGCGGTCGATTGCGATAACGGCGTGCAAAGTGGCGGACGGCGATGAGGTGGTGCGCGTCCTGCCGTCGGACAACAGGCAGCATGTGCTGCTCGTCACCAAGAACGGAATGGCCATCCGCTTCGCGGAGAATGAAGTGAACGCGATGGGACGGGCGGCCGGCGGCGTACGCGGCATCCAGTTGAAGGAAAACGACGAAGTCGTGGCGGCGGAGCTGGTGGACGATGAAGGGGAACTGCTCGTATTGTCCGATCTCGGCTTCGGCAAGCGGACGCTGCTGGTCGATTACCCGGTCCAGGGTCGCGGAGGCAAAGGTATCGCCACCTTCGAGTTCAAGGAAGGCAAGCGGGTTCGGCCGAACGGCACCGCGCTGGCCGGCGCTTACCGGTGCAAGGAAGCTAGCGAGCTTGTCGTGCTGACGGCGTCCGGACAGCAGCATACGGTATGGACGGAGAAGGCGCCGATCGAAGAACGGAAATCGGTCGGACGCTCGCTGGTGCCGCTGGAGAAGGGCGATGCCGTCATCGCGCTGTTCCCGCTGGCAGGCGGCGGGCATCAATCATAAGGGCGATGGGGCGGATCGAGCCGCTCCAATAATTGAATAATGGCGTCGAACATGACCCACAATGGCACCGGTTCATCGGGTTTTTCCAGCCATTGCGGGTCTTTTATTATGTCTAGCGCGCGAATTTTGCGAACAATTTCCGTTTTTTTGTCGTCCACTTTTGGTTCACGCTCCTTGAAACGATCGGTTTCGAGCCGGGGCATCAGCCTATATGCCAATTTATGTCTTCCCGTGTCAAATGGTTCGTCGTTTTCGTCGATTAATGGCGCAAATTATTAATTGCATTAACCTTTTATTCGACAAAACGCCATGGTATAATAATAAGAAAATCGATCATAGGAAGTTGGTGACGGATAGGATGTCGGAACAATTTGCCCGAATTTGGATGAAGCTGACGAAGGAGTGGAAAATCAGGCTGGAGGAGGAATTGGCGCCCGGACTGACGGAAGGGCAGTTGAACGTGCTGGAGCTGCTTGCGGAGCACCAGCCGATGAAGCCGTCCGATCTTCTCCAATATTTGTCGACTACGCCTGCCGCCATAACGACACTGCTTGACCGTATGGAGCGAAACGGCCTGATCGAACGGACGCGCGACGCCGGCGACCGCCGGATCGTATGGGTGACGCTGACGGAGAAGGGCGAGTCGGAAGTTTCCAGAGGCGTGAACGTCAGAGATTCGATCGTTCGGGAATCGCTGGACCGCATTTCCGTCCATAACCAACAGCTGCTCGTATATTTGCTCGGCAAGATCGCCGGCATGGATACGGAGCCGTCGCAGCTCATTCAACCGGCCATCAAGAAGAAGGCTGTCATGTAAATAGACGATAGAGAGCCGAAAGACCGTCTTCGGGCGATTCGCCCGAAGACGGTTCTCGGCTCTCTCTTTTCTAACCGTCCGCACCATCCGTCCAATCGCCACCGGTTCGTCGGTACGTCCCGCCATCCGTCCAATCGCCGCCGGTCCGTCAGTGCGCCCCGCCATCCATCCTAATTGTCGCCGGTCCGTCGGCGTGCACCGCGTCTTCCGTCTAATCGCCGCCGGTTCGTCGGTGTGCACCGCGTCTTCCGTCTAATCGCCGCCGATCCATCTAATTGTCGCCGGTCTGTCTGTGCGCTCCGCCTTCAGCGCCACCCGCCTCCCGGCAGATTGCTTTGGCGGAAAAGCTGCAAAAGTACAGGAATTTTGGCCCAAATAGATGACTATGGCGCAAAATCCTGCAAAATACAGTATATTTTGGCAGTTTTCGCCAATCTGGCTTGGACGGGGCAAAAAAACTGCATTATCTCTACGGCCCCCTAAT
>NZ_BOVJ01000128.1 GCF_018403665.1 Paenibacillus cisolokensis | reverse complement strand
TTTGCAATATTCCTCCGAACTCACCTGTCCAGGTGTAATCTGCAAATCATTTCGAAGGGCAAATCTGACATTACGCAACTGTAAAGCTCGCGCGCGACGGCCGGGGCCGCGCTACATTGCGCAAAGCGTCGCGCCCCCGGCGGCCGCGTAACATTGCGCAAAGCGTCCCGCCCCCGGCGGCCGCGCCTACATTGCGCAAAGCGTCGCGCCCCCGGCGGCCGCGCTACATTGCGCACCTGCAGGGCTCTATTCCGCGCGCGGCCCCCATAGCCGGAGCGACTTCGCGCTCCGGCTAAGCTCACACGAAGCGGAACGGCTCCGTATCGACGGCCGAGGCGACGACCTCGGTCGAGCTTTTGCGTTCCGCCAGCCCGCGGGCGAGCCAATCGGCCACTTTCGCCTTCATAATTTTCTCGGCGTTATGGCCCGGATCGATCAAGGCGATGCCGGCGGCAAGCGCGTCGTGCGCGGTATGGTAGTCGATGTCGCCGGTAACGAGCACATCGGCGCCGTAGAACTGCGCTTGACGGAAATATTTGGCGCCCGATCCGCCCAGCACCGCCGCCTTGCTGACGCTGCGCTGCAAATCGCCGACAACCCGGACGAACGGCACATCGAACGCCTTCTTGACTTTGTCGGCCAGCTCGCCGAGCGTTGTCGGGGCGGACAGCTTCCCGACGCGGCCCAGACCGAACGAGCGCCCTTTCAATTCCAGCGGGTACAGGTCGTACGCGACCTCTTCGTACGGATGCGCCTTCAGCATCGCCTGGATGACGGCACGGTGAACGCTGTATGGAACGATCGTCTCGATCCGCACTTCCTCGACTTGTTCCAGCTTCCCGGTCGAGCCGATGAACGGATCGGCCCCTTCGAGCGGACGGAACGTGCCGGTTCCTTCAAGATTGAAGCTGCAGTGCGAATAATTGCCGATGCCGCCCGCTCCGGCCTGCCATACCGCTTCCAATACGCGGTCGCGGTAGTCCTTCGGCACAAAAACGACAAGCTTGTACAGCTTGTCCGTATGCACCTCGTCTAGCGGCAGTCGCCCTTCCGTGTCGATGCCGATCAAATCGGCCATCCAGTCGTTCATGCCGTCTTCGGCGACATCCAGGTTCGTATGGGAGATGTATACGGCAATATCGTTCTTGATCAGTTTCTCGTACAGCCGTCCGGCCGGGGTCGATGTGTCCAGCTTGGCGATCGGCCTGTAAATGATGGCGTGATGGGCAACAATGAGGTTCGCGCCCACGAAAATCGCTTCATCCACAACTTCCTCGGTCACGTCGAGCGCGACGAGCACTTTGCGTATTTCTTTCTGCAGCGTGCCGAGCTGAAGGCCGATTTTGTCCCCTTCCACGGCGTAATGCTTGGGAGCGAGCCGTTCCATCAGCTGCACGACCGTTTGTCCATGGGCAAGCATGCCAGCACCTCCTTGATTTCATCCATATCCCGGCGCAACCCCGCTTCCTTCTCCTTCGCTTCCGGCGTTTCCGAAAGCGACAGCTGCCGGCAAATATACTCCATCTTCTCCAGCTCATGCGCCCATTTGGCGCCAAGCAGCGGCTCCCCGCGCCGCAGCAGCAGCGGCCCCATGCGAAGCAGCAGGCGTCTCCCTCTTTCCTGTCCGATCCCGGACGGCAAGAAGGACGTATCGTACAGCTTCCCGTTCAGCGCGTCGGCGTCGGACGACCGGACGGCCCGCAGCACTTCGTACCATCTTCCGTCCTCCTCGACGATCTCCTCGGCCGTCAGCAGCCAGCCTTCGTCAAGCAGCCAACTGCGCACCAGCTCTTCGCCGACGTTCGGCTGGAGCACCAGCTCGCGGACGCCGTCGAGCTTGCCAGCTGCGGCGCCGCGCGACAGAATGGCGGCCATCAGGCAGCCGCCCATGCCGGCAATAGTCACCGCATCGGCTTCCCCCGCCTGCAGCACATCCAGTCCGTCCCCTTGGCGCACATCGATCTTCGCTTCCAGACCGGCTTCCTTCACCTGCTTTTTCGCCGCCGCAAGCGGCCCGGCGTTCAGTTCCCCGGCTATAGCCGAAGGCGAACGTCCCGTCTGCACCAGATAAGTCGGCAGAAGCGCGTGATCGGAGCCGATATCCGCAACCCGGGTGCCGGGCGCGACAAGATCGGCGATCGTCTGCAGCCGTTTCGATAGCTTCAACATTAAGCAACCCACGCAATCCATTTTTTCGCATCCCGTACAACAACGCTCCTCCTGCCGCAATTTTTACGAGCAATTGCAGCTCAAGCCATTCCATATCGCGCAAATAAACGGCCGCATACAGCTCCGGCATAAACCAGAGCAGCGCGCATACGGCGAACAGAACGGAGGAAGCGCGCTTCGACCAGCGCTGCACGAACCAGCTTGACCAGCCGAAAGCGCAGGACAGCGGCAGCCAGAAGAGCTGCACTTCATACCAGGCCGGCAAGTCCGTATAACGGGACAGTACCCATCCGTATGCCAAAACAGCCGCAACCCATCCGCACAAATGGAGCAGCGGAATATCTGCCCCGAGACCGTAGACGATCCATAAAGCCGCACAGCCGGCTATGAAGGCCGCTTTCCAGCCCCATTCCGAAAGTCCGTGCATCTCCAACAGCAGCAAGCCGGCTCCGAGCAGCAGCAGCATAGCGGTGCCGATAACCGCAAGACCGGCAGATTCGTTCGTCGTGCGCCGCTTATGTCCGATCCTCAGCAAAACGGTTACGGCAAGCGCCACCAAGCCTATTTGCAATAGAGGATGAAAAGCGCTAAAATAAAACACAACAAAACAAATCAAGAAAAATAATCCAGTTCCTAGCAGCCATTGCCTGCCCGTCGCCCGTTGGAGCGCAAAGGCCGCCTTGCCCAAAGAATGCGACGGCGGGCGTTCGTCCGGCTCGCCATACAGATTTAGCAGAAAATCGCAATATTGGTCCGGCAGCAGCTTGCCGCGGCGCCATTGCTCGATCTCTTGCACGATTATTTTTCGACGTTCCTCGTTCATATCGCCGTTCCTTTCGCTTCTGCGCGATATCGCCGCTGTTCCAAGGAACAACCGGCTTCGCCGTCCTCGGCGGAAAGCGCCGTTATCGCCTGGAATACATAGAACGCATCAAGCGCATCGAACGCTTCGAATGCATCGAACGTGTTGAAACAGCAGCAAGTTTCTAAAAATAAGACCTTGCTGCATAAGCAGAAAGGTCTGCGAATTCATTATTCGAGAAAATCTTTCAGCCGTTTGCTGCGGCTCGGATGGCGAAGCTTGCGAAGCGCCTTCGCCTCGATTTGCCGGATCCGTTCGCGGGTTACGCCGAACACTTTGCCCACTTCCTCCAGCGTGCGGGTACGCCCGTCGTCCAGTCCGAAGCGGAGACGCAGCACGTTCTCCTCTCTTTCCGTCAACGTATCGAGCACATCCTCAAGCTGCTCCTTCAGCAGCTCGTACGCCGCGGCATCGGCCGGCGCGAGCGCTTCCTGATCCTCGATGAAATCGCCCAGATGGGAGTCGTCTTCCTCGCCGATCGGCGTTTCGAGCGACACCGGCTCCTGTGCGATTTTCATAATTTCCCGCACTTTGTCGGTGCTGAGATCCATCTCCGCCGCAATTTCCTCCGGCGTAGGTTCGCGTCCCAATTCCTGCAGCAGTTGTCGGGATACCCGAATCAGCTTGTTGATCGTCTCCACCATATGAACGGGGATACGGATCGTCCGGGCCTGATCGGCTATCGCCCGCGTAATCGCCTGACGAATCCACCAGGTCGCATACGTGCTGAACTTGTAGCCTTTCGTATGATCGAACTTTTCAACGGCCTTGATCAGTCCCATGTTGCCTTCCTGAATCAAATCAAGGAACAGCATGCCGCGCCCAACATAACGTTTGGCGATGCTTACGACGAGCCGCAGATTCGCTTCGGCAAGACGCCGCCGCGCTTCTTCGTCGCCGTTCTCGATCCGCTTGGCCAGCTCGATTTCATCGTCGGCCGACAACAGCGGCACCCGTCCAATTTCCTTCAAATACATGCGAACGGGATCGTTGATTTTAATGCCCGGCGGAAGCGCCAAGTCGTCGTCAAAATTGAATTCGTCATGCTCGTGATCGTGGTCGTGATCATGATCGCGATCCCGATCTTCCCCCCCCATTGTCATCGGAAGATCGTCATCGCTATCGTTCGTGACTTCAATGCCGAAATCGTCCAGCTGTTCGAAAAACTCGTCGATTTGTTCCGGGTCCTGGTCAAACGGAGACAGCTTCTCCATAATTTCTTTATACGAAAGGGAAGCTCTCTTCTTGCCCTGTTCGATCAGCTGTTCTTTCACCAGATCCAGCTTTTGTTCTGTTTCTAGTTCAGTATGTTGATCATTCGCCATATTTCCGACTCCCTCCTCCCTAGAAACGATCGTCCTGTCGGTCTTTCAGCTGTCTCTCTAGGGCTATGATCTCGCTGGCAATCTGCGCCGCCAGCATTACATCCCCGGCACGCTCCGCGCGCACCATCTCTTCTTTTTTCGCTCGATTTCCCGAAGCTTGGGGACTTTTAATATTTCTTTGACGTAGTCTTCCAGCAGTTGCTCGTCGAACGGGAAATCGCCGTCCATCATCAAAATCGATGAAGCTGCCCGCTGCAGCCGGTCATCCTGCAGCGTGGCGATGAACCGGCTCACATCCGGTTCGTTATCTTGCGCATAATAGGCGTATATATAAGCGGCCAATGCGGCATGCTCCTCCGCGATAAAGCCATCGCCGACCCGATCGTGCACCGTCTGCGCAACCGATGCGTCATGCATCATCACATACAGCAGTCTGCGTTCCGCCTGGTGGTAGGCCGGCATCAGCGTTGGCGCTGCCGCCGGACGGGTCCTGTCATTCCTACCATTATTCCACGAATTATCCGGATTATCCCCGCCGGCCGTTTTTTTGCAGTTGCATCCGGAATCGGTTGCAGTCCTGCTTGAGCGCGTCGAGAGAAATATCGAACTCTCGCGACAGCTCCTTCAAGTATACTTCCCGTTCGGTCATCGAGTCGAGCTCGGCCACGGTTCTGACCGCCTCGAGCACGTAGTTTTTGCGTCCTTCTTCTTCTAGGAGTATATGGTTTTTCTTAAATATATAAGCTTAAATTTCGTGACGGAAACGGGGTGTTCCAGCGTTTCCCGAACGAACGCTTCCGGACCGTATTTA
The DNA here is from genome assembly GCF_018403665.1 of Paenibacillus cisolokensis. Taxonomy (GTDB): domain Bacteria; phylum Bacillota; class Bacilli; order Paenibacillales; family Paenibacillaceae; genus Paenibacillus_AH; species Paenibacillus_AH cisolokensis. Next base: position 21,769 of record NZ_BOVJ01000128.1, on the reverse strand, counting down.
TCGATGAATTCGTCGGGATCGAGTCCCCCCGGAAGCATAGCCACCGATACGCGAAGTCCGGCCCGTTCGAGCAGCGGCACTGTCTTCAGAACCGCGTTCTGTCCCGCCGCATCGCCGTCATAGCAGATGATCGCCTCATCCGCATGCGGCCGGAGCGCCGCCGCGTGCTCCGGCGTGAGCGCCGTGCCCATTGTCGCGACGCCGTTCGCAACGCCCGCGCTCCACGCCTTGATGACATCCATATATCCTTCGAACAGGACGACGGTCCCGCTCTTGCGAATCGCCGGACGCGCCTGATGAAAGTTGTACAGCAGCCTGCTTTTCGCAAAGAGCGGCGTTTCGGGAGAGTTCAAATATTTCGGCTGACCGTCGCCGAGTATTCTCCCGCCGAACGCAATCACTTTGCCGTCCCGGCTCCAGATCGGAAACATGATCCGCCCGCGAAACCGGTCGACAAAGCCGCTGCCGTCCTGCTTCGCCGCCAGCAGACCGCCCTTTTCCATCAGCCCGAGGTCGAACTTTCGAGATTCCAGAAATTTGGCGAGCGTATCCCATCCTTTCGGCGCATATCCGATGACAAACCGGTCGATCAGCTTCTCGCCGATGCCCCTGCTGCGCAAATAGGCCATCGCTTCCCGGCCTTGGGCCGTATTGAGCAGCAAGTAATGATAAAACTTGGCCGCCAGCTCATGCGCTTCCCTGAGCTTGTCCCGCGCCGAATCGACAGGCGACGGACCGGCGCTAGGCGCGCTCCAGGAAACGGGGATGCCGGCCTGCTCCGCCATCGTCTTCACGGCCTCCGGAAACGAGTAGCCCTCTATTTCCGCCACAAACCGGATGACATCCCCGCCCTTGCCGCAGCCGTAGCAATGGAAAATTTGTTTCTCCGGCGTAACCGTAAAAGAAGGCGTCTTCTCGGAATGAAACGGGCACAATCCTTTCATGTATTTGCCGTGCTTGGTCAGATGAACGTACTTCCCGACCGTTTCCACGATGTCGTGGCTTCGGAGAACCGCGGCGATGACGGATTCCGGAATTCTGGCATATGTCATCGTCCATCATCTCCTGAAAATAACACGTAATACTATTCGCTACGGTTCACTATTCTCCTGCCGCTCCAACAAAACTTTTGTCAGCTTTTGTTGAAAATGCCGCCGGTCCTCTTCCGTCATCGCCCTTGGTCCTTTGGTCCGCCCCCCGCTCCTGCGCCGTTTGGCCTGTTCGTGGCGGCGGTCGAGCAAATAGCCGATCGTCCGATCGTCATATATTTGCCCCTGGTTCGACAGGGCGACAGCCCCTTTGGCGAGCACGATCGCCGCCAGTCCGAAATCCTGCGTCACGACGATGTCCCCGCGCACAACCCGGCTTACGATATACAGGTCGACCGCTTGACTATGCCGGTCGACCTGGACGATATCAACGCCTTCCTCGGGTACAAGCAGATGGTCGTAGGACGATACCATCAGGACGGGGACGCCGAATTGTTTCCCGGTACGCGCAATTTCCGCTTTGACGGGACATGCGTCCGCATCGACGACGATGGTCGGCTTCCCGGGTTTCATCGCTCATCACCGTCCGATTTTTCGTCTTCTCTTAATATATACAACATCGCACCGGCAAAATCCTTCCGCACCGCTCTCCGCCTTACGAACTGTGGCGTCCGACCGCCTCCATAATCAGGCTGGCCGTTTCCTCCACCGCCCGGTGGGAGACGTCGATGACGACGCAGCCGAGTTTCTCCATCACCTGCTGGGCGTACGCCAATTCGCGCTCGATCCGCTCGGGCGTCGCATAGGCCGCGTTGTCGGGCAGGCCGAGCGCCTTCAGACGCTCCTTGCGGATAATGTTCAAATAATGAACGCCGATCGTCAAGCCGACAATTTTCTCGCGGGGAATCGTAAACAGCTCCTCGGGCGGTTTCAGCTCGGGAATGAGCGGCACGTTGGCGACTTTATATTTTTTATGCGCCAGATACATCGAGAGCGGCGTCTTCGACGTGCGCGACACCCCGACAAGGACGATGTCCGCCTTCAGCACGCCGGTCGCATCGCGCGCATCGTCATATTTGACAGCGAATTCGACCGCCTCCACCTTGCGGAAGTAGTCTTCGTCCAGCACATGGTTCAATCCCGGCTCCTGCCGCGCCCGCCGCCCCGTCTTCTCCTCAAGGCTGCCGATCAGCGGACCGAGAAGATCGATCGCGACGATGCCGGTCTCTTCGGCAAGCGACAGCATGGCGCTGCGCAGCTGCGGGATGACAAGCGTGTACAGCACGATCGCCTGCTGCGCCGCGGCTTGTTCGATGACCCGCTTCAGCACTTCAACGTCGGAGATGAACGGGGCCCGCCGTATATCGGCATAGATCGGATGAAACTGGGCAACCGCCGCGCGAATGACATACTCGCCCGTATCGCCTGCGGAGTCGGACACGATGTACAGAATGACCTCCGGATTTTCGGCATCCTAACATCCCCCCTTATGCGGCGGGCAGCAGTCCGCCGCCTACCATACCAGCTTCGCGAAATCCGCCACCCGCGAGATGTCGGACGCGATCGCCGCCAATGTGGCCAGCCGGTTGCGCCGGATCGCCTCGTCGTCCGCCATGACCATCACCGCGTCGAAATAAGCGTTGATCTGCGGCTTGAGGAGCGCCAGCTTCTCCAGCGCGCCGGCTGCGTCCTTCGCATCCAGCGCCTGCGCGAATCCCGGATGCACGTCTTGCCAGCAGCGGTACAGCTCCCGCTCGGCATCGGCTTCGAAGAGCGACTCGTCGGGCTGACGCGAATCGGCTTTGGCCGCCAGGTTGGAAACCCGGTTGAAGGCGTCCACGGCCGTCTTGAATTCGTCCCGCGCTTCTCCCGTCACGGCGGCAAACAGCGCGCTCGCGCGCTGCACCGTCAGCAGCAAATCGTCGAAGCCGGAAGCCATGACCGCATCGGCGACATCGTAGCGGACGCCCTGCTCGGACAGCACGTTCTTGACGCGGAGCGCGAAGAAATCGTACAAATCTTTGCGGATGTCTTCCGCGGTGCGCTTGGCCTCCCTGCCGCCATGCGCTCCGAGCCCCATCTCGAACAATTCGTCGAGACGGACGTCAAGCTGCTGCGCCAAAATAATTTGCACGATGCCTGTCGCCTGACGGCGCAGCGCGTAAGGGTCCTGCGACCCGGTCGGCACGATGCCGATCGAGAAGCAGCCGACAATCGTGTCGATCTTGTCGGCAATCGCGACGATCGCCCCGACGAGCGACGACGGCGTGCGGTCCCCGGCGAAACGCGGCTGATAATGCTCGAATACGGCACGGGCGACCGCTTCCGGCTCGCCGGCTTTGCGGGCGTAATCCTCGCCCATAATCCCTTGCAGCTCGGGAAACTCGTAAACCATTTGCGTCACAAGATCGAACTTGCAAATGTCCGCCGCCCGGCTGACGGAGCCTGCCGCCGCTTCGTCGAGGCCGAGGCGGACGGCCAGCCGGTCCGCTATCGCCCGAATGCGGCGCACCTTGTCGGAAAGCGTGCCTAGCTCCTCGTGATAGACGATCGTCTCGAGCTTGGACAGCGCGTCCGCGATCGCCAGCTTCTGATCCTCCGCGTAGAAAAACTTCGCGTCCGACAGCCGCGCGCGCAGCACCTTCTCGTTGCCTTTGGCCACCTGCTCGATCGAAGTCCGGTCCCCGTTGCGGACGGTCACGAAGTACGGCAGCAGCCGGCCGCTCTTGTCCAGCACCGGGAAGTAGCGCTGATGCTCGCGCATCGATGTAATGAGCACTTCCTGCGGGATGTCCAGGAAGGACGGATCGAACGTGCCGAACAACACGCTCGGCGTCTCGACGAGGAACACCACTTCCTCGAGCAAGTCCTCCTTGACGGCGATATCCCAGCCCTTCTCTTCCGCCAGCGCTTCGATCTGGCGGACGATTTCCCGTTCCCGCTCGGCCGGATCGGCGATGACATGCTGCGCGCGCAGCGTTTCCAGATAGCGGTCCGGCGACTCGATTACCGCTTCCCCGCCAAGGAAACGGTGGCCTCGCGTCACATTGCCGCTGCGCACATTCGTCACTTCCATCGGCACGACATCGCTGCCGTACAGGGCGACGATCCATTTGATCGGGCGGACGAACCGAAGCTCATAGCTGCCCCAGCGCATGTTTTTCGGAAACGTCATCGACGCGAGAATGCCGGTTAGCCCTTCCGCAAGCAGCGTATCCGTCGCGACGCCTGCGCTGCTCTTATTTACATATACGTATTCGACGCCGCCCAGTTCCTTAAAGAACAGCTGATCCGGCTCCACCCCCTGGCTGCGCGCAAAGCCGAGCGCCGCTTTGCTCCATTGCCCCTGCTCGTCGACCGCGATTTTGCGCGACGGTCCTTTCACTTCCTCGCTCACGTCCGCCTGCTTCTCTTCGACATCGCGCGCCAGCACGGCGAGACGGCGGGGCGTCGCGTACGCGCTCACTTCGCCATGGCCGATGCGGGAATCGTCCAGCCATTTGACGAGCTTTTCTTTCAGTTGATTCATCGCGCCGCGAACGAAACGGGCGGGCACCTCCTCGAGGCCGATTTCGAACAGCAGATGCTTCGCCATTAGCGCTCCTCTCCTTTCTTCAGCAGCGGGAAGCCGAGACGCTCCCGTTCCTGCAGGTAAGTCGCGGCGCATGCCCGCGCCAGATTGCGCACCCGGCTGATGTAGCCGGTTCGCTCCGTCACGCTGATCGCCCCGCGCGCATCCAGCAGGTTGAACGTGTGCGAGCATTTGAGCGTGTAGTCGTACGCCGGGAACACGAGATTTTGTTCCAGCGCCTGCCGCGCCTCCTCCTCGTACATGTTGAACAGCGTGAACAGCTTCGCCGTATCCGATATTTCGAACGTATATTTGGAATGCTCGTACTCCGGCTGAAGGAACACGTCGCCGTATGTGACGCCGTCCACCCATTCGAGCTCAAATACGTTCTCCTTCTCCTGAATATAGGACGCCAGCCGCTCCATCCCGTAGGTGATTTCCACCGCTACCGGGTTCATGTCGATACCGCCCACTTGCTGAAAATACGTAAACTGCGTAATTTCCATTCCGTCGAGCCAAACTTCCCAGCCGAGTCCCCATGCGCCGAGACCCGGATGCTCCCAGTTGTCCTCCACGAAACGGATGTCATGATGGGCCGGATCAATGCCGAGACGATTCAGGCTTTCCAGGTACAGCTCCTGGATGTTGTCCGGCGACGGCTTCATAATAACCTGGAACTGGTGGTGCTGATACAGCCGGTTCGGGTTTTCCCCGTAACGGCCGTCGGCCGGACGGCGGGACGGCTCTACGTATGCGACGTTCCACGGCTCCGGACCGATAACCCGGAGAAACGTCATCGGATTGAGCGTCCCGGCCCCTTTCTCGACGTCGTATGGCTGCACGATCAGACAATTTTGCTCTGCCCAAAATTGCTGCAGCGTTAATATCATCCCTTGAAAATTCATCGCTGGCGACACTCCTTGTCCTTCAGAATTGAATGGGCGGCGACTGTTCGCCCCCGCGGCGAAAAGCGGAATACGCGGCCCGGACACGACAAAAAACCCTCGTCTCCACGCCTGCTTGCAGACGTAGGGACGAGAGTATTCTCCCGCGGTTCCACCCTACTTGGCCTTCTCCCTACGGCTCGCAAGGAACTTCGGCCCGCTTTGGTTGCATCCGTTCAAGACTCCGGAGCGCCATTTCGCCGATTCATCCGTCCGGGCTTCCACCGTCCCCGGATCGCTGGCTGCGCGGTTCGCAACCGGCTACTTTCTCCTTCATTGTCCTATCCTATTCTTTTCGTCTTATCAGAATGATTATAGACAAAATCAAAATCGCTGTCAATGTCCACTTTCGAAAAAAACGTCCGAACATCCGTCGGCCGCGGAAAGCGGCGGAAAGGCGGCAGAGCCCCGGAAGCGGTGGAAAACCGCGGGTGTCGGAAGCGGCAGAGCGGCGGAAAGCCGTGAAAGCGAAAAGCCGCGGAAAGCCTCGAAAGCGGAAAGCCGCGGGAGGCGGCGGAGCGGCCTGTCACAAGTCCGCCGCGACGACGGCCTGCCGGCGGGCGTCCGCATCGCGAAAGCCTTCCGCAAGCGTCAGCTTCGTGCGGTGGTGGCGCCAACGGACGAGACTCCAGATGCCGCGGATATATTCGTCGGCGATCATGGCCGCGTAAATGCCGTACAGGCCCCATTGCAAATGGATGCCGAGCGCATAGGACAGTCCGACCGATACGATCCACATGCTGGCGAGCGCGGTAACCATGACGAATTTACTGTCTCCGATCGCGCTGAGCGACTGGCCGAGCGCCATATTGAACATTTTGCCCGGCTGCAGCGCCAAATTCAGCCAAAGCAGCGCCACGGCAGTGTCGACGATCCACGGATCGGCCGTAAACCACCGCATGACGGCATGCCGGAACATCAGCAAAAGCGCGGTATTGGCGAGAACGATGACGATGCCCGCAGCGAGCGCCTTGTAGGCGCTGTAATACGCTTCCTTGTACGCCTTCGCCCCGTACAGATGGCTGATCCGGATTTGCACCGCGAGCGCAAGCGACCAGCCGACGGTAAAGGCGAACGATTCGAGCGTGTTCATATACGTCCGCGCCGCCAGCTGCTGCGCGCCCATCGAGGCGATGATGCTGAAAATGACGAGCTGGGATAAGGTCCAGGAGCCGCCGTTTATGCCGAGCGGCCAGCCGATGCGCAGCACTTGCCTGAACAGCGGCCAGTCGAAAACGGCAAATTCCCTGAACGCGATCCGCTCCCCGAACGCATGCCGGAACAGGCGGATTTGCAAAACGAGCGCAAACAGCCGGCTGATGACGGTGGAAACCGCGACCCCGAACAATCCCCATTGCGGAAACCCGAACGCGCCGAAAATGAACGCGTAATTGAGCGCGATATGGATGACGTTCATCGCGAGCGAAATGAACATCGGCGATCGCGTATCGCCCGTATTGCGCACCGCCGTGCTCAGCGACAGATTTAACGCCGTCACGGCCATGCCGCCGCCAATGACGGCCATATACGTATAGGCGAGAGGCCGAATATCGTCCGGCACCTGCAGCGCGGCGACGATCGGCTTCGTTCCGAGCGCAAGTACGACGCTGACGGCAACGCCGAGCGCCGCCGTTACCGTCACCGACATTATGGCGATCGTCCGGGCGTCCGCCGGCTGCCCCGCTCCGAGCTTCTGGGCGATCAAGATGCCGGCGCCGCTGCATACGAGCGTGAACAGGACGATAATCGCATTGAAAAACTGGTTGGCAATGCCGGTCACGGCCACCGCATCGTCGGAAATCCGGCTCACCATCAGCGTATCCGCCGTGCCAAGCATAAATTGCAGAAACATTTCGATCATAATGGGCCAGGTCAACGCCCAGATGGATATCGACCTTTTGTTCGTTGTGCTCATATAAGGGCAAGCGCCTCTCTTTTCGTCAAACTGATGCCCATTGTAGTCCGCTCTCGGCGTCCCGTCAACTCCTGCATCGGCCGGCGTTTTCCGCTTTATGCCCCAATAGCGGAAGGAGCCGGTCGATTCGGCTCCTTCCTTGCGCAAACGCGATATTTTACAACGAATATTTGTCCATTTGATCGAGGAATGCTCTGGACTTCAAATGATAGCCGAGATGCGCATCGGTCAGTCTGCGCATGGCGGTTTTCAGCGCCGCTTTCGTCTCCTCTTTTACCTGCACATGGCCTAGGCGCGTCAAATCCATCCGGCGAAACAGCCGCAGCAGCTTCCACGGTCCTTCCGCCAGCTCGAGCGCTTCGGGATCGCGCGGGAAGCAGCGTCGGCACAACGCGCCGCCGGCGGACGCCGACAGCCGGAACGGCCCGTCTTCGGCGCCGCACGAAACGCATGCGTCGACAACCGGACCGTATCCGGACGCCTCCAATATTTTCATTTCATACAAAAACGTGACGATTTGCGGATCTTTCCCTTCCTCCAGCGCTTCCAGGTAAGCGCGAAGCTGGCGGAACAGGTAACCGCCGGCCTCGTCATCCTGCAGGCTGCGGTCGGTCAGCTCCGCCGCATAGGAAGCGTAAGCCGCCAGTTCGAGATTTTCCCGCAGCGCGTGATGGGAAGCGATAATCTCGCCGCTGTTCAACGTGCCGAGCCCGCTTCCGCGAAAAATACGAATTCCCCGTATGTAAACGGCTGGGCGAGCGAAGCGTGGCGGCTTCTCGCCTTCTTCGCTCCGCGAATGAGCACGCCAGCCTTGCCATGGGTATCGGTTATGATCGTCACGATTTTGTTGCCTTCCCCGTAATCCATACTGCGGATAACGATTCCTTCCACACGGTAGAGCACCCGCGACTCCTCCTGTTACGATCCGGTCGCCCCTCCCGCTTCCGCCGCAAAATCTTCCTCGTCCGTCTGCCCTTCGTCTGCGGTTTCCGCTGCTGTGAGCTGATTCATTTCCCTGTAGAGCAAAATGCGTCCAAATCGCCGGTCAATGTAAAATACCTCCACGAAAAATCCCGCATTCGTATCCATCCTTTCTCCCGGAAAATGTTTCGTCCCACGGTATTAGGATGCGATAATCGCACGGTCTCTATCCCGACAATCGATTTGTCAATTCCCGTCAGTCGTTTCGGAAACCCAAATCTTTCAGCACATGCTCCCGGTTGCGCCAGTCTTTTTCACTTTGACCCACAGCTCCAAATACGTCTTCGATCCGAGGAGCGCCTCGATGTCCTGGCGGGCCAGCCGCCCGACCTCCTTCAGCATCGCCCCGTTTTTGCCGATAATAATCCCTTTCTGCGAATCCCGCTCCACAAAAATGACCGCGCCGATATAGACGACGCCGTTCTCCTGCACGCGCATATCCTCAATCGCGACCGCGATCGAATGCGGCACTTCCTCGCGCGTCAGATGCAATATTTTTCACGGATCAATTCCGCGCAGACGAACTGCTCGGGATGATCGGTCACCTGATCGGCCGGGTAATATTGCGGACCTTCGTCAAGGTAACCGATCAGCGTATCGATCAGCGTGCCGACGTTGTTGCCCGCGGCGGCGGAAACCGGCACAATTTCGGCAAAATCGTACAACTCCTTGTACTGCGCGATGATCGGCAGCAAATCTTCCGGCTGCACCTTGTCGATCTTGTTCATGACGAGAAAAACCGGCGTCTTTACCTTTTTCAGCTGTTCGATAATATACCGGTCGCCGCCCCCGATTCCTTCCGCCACATCGATCAGAAACAGGACGGCATCGACTTCGTTCAGCGCGTTCTCCGCCGCCTTGATCATATAGTCGCCGAGCTTCGAGGACGGCTTATGAATGCCCGGCGTATCGAGGAAAACGATTTGCGCTTCGTCCGTCGTATAAACGCCGTGAATTTTGTTGCGGGTCGTCTGCGGCTTGTCCGACATAATCGCGATTTTTGCCCGATAATCCGGTTCATCAGCGTCGACTTGCCGACGTTCGGACGGCCGACGATCGCGACGAAGCCGGAACGGAACGGCCGACGCTCCCCGTTCGCTTGCTGATTCATTGCCATATTCCAACTTCCTTTTATCCGTAATGGTTTATCATGGTTTATCTTTTGCGAAAAAAGAGGTCAGCCGCCGAAAAGCAGCCGCCAAAGAGGAGGGCCGAGTATAAACAGACCGGCGAGCGCCGCGCCGGCCGCAGCGACAAGCACCGCGCCGGCCGCGGCGTCCTTCGCGGTCTTGGCGAGCGGGTGCGGATCGGGGCCGATCCGGTCGATCGTCCGCTCGACGGCCGTATTGACCAGTTCCAGCGCCATGACCGAAGCGGCGGCGAGCGCCAGTACGGCCCCTTCCAGCGCCGAAACGCCAAGCGCCGTCGCCGCGACGATGACGGCAACGGCGAAAGCCAGATGAATCCGCATATTGCGCTGGGTGCGCACCGTATACGCCACGCCGGACACCGCAAACCGGAAGCTTCGCAGGAAACGGCGCATTAGCGGGGCAAGCCTGCCTTCCGCAGCACCGCTTCCTGCTTTTCCATCATAACGGCTTCCGACGCCTCGTCCTGATGATCGTAGCCGATCAGATGGAGAAAGCCGTGGACGAACAGAAAGCCGATTTCCCGTTCCAGCGAATGGCCGTACTGCTCGCTCTGCTCCTTCGCCCGCTCGATCGAAATGATAATATCGCCGAGCATCTCCGGGAATTCCTCCGGCTCCGGCCCGCCGTCTCCGAATATGATGCCCGGCTCGCCGTCGCTTTCTTCTCGCATCGCGAAGGAAAGCACGTCGGTCGGACGGTCGATATTCCGGTATTCCCGGTTCAGCCGCCGGATTTCGGCGTCGTCAACGAACGTAAGCGCCACTTCGCCGTCCGTCAGCCCTTCCGCTTCGCCAGCCAGCTGCAGCAGTTGCTCCAGCCGGGCGATCCACGCTTCCGGTATGTCCATCTTGTCCTGCTCATTATTCCATTCCAAGCGCAAACTCATGCTAGCCGCTCCTTCTGTTTCACATCGTCCGGATACTCGATCCTGGAGTGGAAGATACCCACTACCGTTTCCTTCAACGTCTGCGCGATCCGGTCCAGTTCCTTGAGCGTCAGGTCGCACTCGTTGAACTGATTGTCGTCGAGCCGGCTCTTTATAATTTTGCGTATCATCGAATCGATCTGCTCCATCGTCGGATTGCGCAGGCTGCGGACCGCCGCTTCTACGCAGTCGGCGATGCCGACGATCGCCGCTTCCTTCGATTGCGCTTTCGGACCCGGATAGCGGAAATCTTCCTCGGTGAAGTCGGGCTCCACGCCGTCCGCCTCGGCCTGCTTGAGCGCCTTGTGATAGAAGTACTTGAGCGACGTCGTCCCGTGATGCTGCTCCGCGATGTCGCGAATCGGCTTCGGAATATTATAGCCTTTCAGCATTTCCACCCCGTCGCGGGCATGGGCGATAATAATCGATTTGCTCAGCTTCGGATCGATCGAATCGTGCGGATTCTCGATATTCGTCTGATTTTCGATAAAGTAGTTCGGCCGCTTCGTCTTGCCGATGTCATGATAGAACGAGCCGACGCGGCACAGCAAGCCGTTCGCGCCGATCGATTCCGCCGCCGCCTCCGACAGGTTGCCGACCATGACGCTGTGATGGTACGTGCCCGGCGTCTCGGTCAGCAGCTTGCGCAGCAGCGGATGATTGGGGTTGGACAGCTCGACAAGCTTCAGCGCCGACAAAATGCCGAACGTCACTTCGAAAAACGGCATCAACCCGATGACCAGCACCGCCGTAATCAGTCCGCTGGCGAACGCGAAAGTAGCGGAGTACAGCATCGCCGTCCGGTCGAGCGTGTCGCCCAGCAGCTGCAACACGATGACCGAGATGACGCCGAACAGGCTTGCGATGATGCCGGCTTTCAATATGGTCGACCGCTGGCTGGCCCGGTGAATCGCGAAAATGGCCGAGAACGACACGACGACGATGAAAAAGCCGTAATGAAAATCGAAAAGCTGGTCCTGCCGCAAGCTGAAAATAACGCTGCCTATAATGGCGAACAGAATCGAGCTGACAAAGGCCAGATGAATGTCGAGCAGCAGCGTAATCAGCATCGCGCCCATCGCGGCGGGAGCCAAAAATCCGACATAGGATACGCTGTCGGTCTGAATCATGCCGACAATCTGCATCGTCACGATATTGACGAGATAGATCGTCAGCAGCATCAGCAGCTGCACGTTGCCGTATGCCGGCTTCGCGCCGCTGAATCCGCCCGTCTGATGGAGGAAGCTGTAGATGGCCAGCACGAACAGCAGAGACATCAGCAAAACGCCGACCTGCGGCCAATATGTTTTCTGTTCCTTCAGCAGGTTAAGCCCTTGCAGCCGCTCGTAAATTTCCTCCGTAATCAACTGGCCCTTGCTGACGACGATATCGCCTTCCTTGATGACGACCTGCGGCGTATTCTCCTTGGCCAGCACCCGCGCTTCGTCGGTCGCTTCCTTGTCGGCGAACTTGTTCGGCATAATCGCGAACCGGGCCAGCTCCTGCACGATCTCCCGCGCCGTCCGATCGTCGAGCGCACTCGCGTTAACGAGCTCCGCGACTTTCGTGCGCGCCGTCTCCGCTTCCCGGAGCTGCTCGCTCATCAGCTTGCGGACGACCTCGACGCCGACCTGCCGCATTTCGGCGATTTGCTCCACCGTAAGACGCGGCATCTTGTAGAACGTCTCTTCCGGGATCGTGTAGGCCTGCGCTTTTACGACCCTGGCCATTTCGTCCAGCAGCGAATCGTTGTACGTGCCGTTGCCGCGGTTATTTTTGACAAAATTGTCCACAAACTCTTCATAGCGGCGGGGAATTTCAGTCCGGTAAATATCGATCTTGTTCTGTTGGGTCACCTGATCGTCCGTGTTGAGCTGCTCCATCCGGTCGAATATTTGCGCGATCAGGTTTTCGTTGCGCAGCGCGACGATCGAATAAATTTGCTCGACCTTCTCCGCCGCCTGGTCCTTCGCAAGCTGGGTCGCCTTCTCATCCACCCATTCTCCGGGCGCTTTAATGTCCTTCTCCGCCCGTGTGTTCAGCTTGATATCGTATGTCTCCGGAACGAGGTGCGGCGACAGATTGAAATAAAACAACAGAACGAACAAGAGCAGCAGCAGCAGGCGTACGCCCGCGCTCTGCCTCCAGCCGGCCGTGATCGCAGGGGACAAGCCCCGCTTTTCCTCATTCTTCCGGTCCATGAAACGTCAAATCCTCTCTATCCTTGGTTTTCCGCGTACCGATTGTAGGCCGAAATAATTTTCTGAACCAGGGAATGGCGTACGACGTCTTGCTCCGAAAAGGATATAAAGCCGATTTCATCGATATTTCCCAAAATGCGCTGAGCGGCGATCAGCCCGGATTGCGTGCCCCGCGGCAGGTCGATTTGGGTCACATCGCCCGTAACGACCATTTTGGAGCCGAAGCCGAGTCGGGTCAGAAACATTTTCATCTGCTCGGGTGTCGTATTTTGCGCTTCGTCCAAAATGATGAACGAGTCTTCCAACGTCCGTCCCCGCATATAGGCGAGCGGCGCGATCTCCAGGAGTCCCCGCTCGAACGACTTGGCCGTCTGGTCCGGACCGAGCACGTCGTGCAGCGCATCGTACAGCGGCCGCAAATACGGGTCTACCTTTTCTTGCAAATCGCCGGGCAAAAATCCGAGATTTTCGCCCGCTTCGACGGCGGGCCTGGTCAGGACGATTCGCTTGACCGCGCCTTCCTTCAGCGCCGCCACCGCCATGACAACGGCGAGGTACGTCTTGCCCGTTCCCGCCGGACCGATGCCGAATACGATATCTTTCTTCCGAATAGTAGAAACATAATGGCGTTGGCCTAACGTCTTCACCCGGATCGGCTTCCCGCGGTACGTTGTCGCAATTTCCGCCTTGAACAGGTCGAGCAGCTCGACCGCCTGCATCGAGCGCGCCAGTTCCAAGGCATACATCACGTCCCGTTCGCTCGGCTGATAACCTCCGCGGATCAGTTGAAGCAGCACGGAAAACAGCTGTTCGAGGGAGTCGACCTCCTCTCCGAAACCGGAAATGACGATCTCCGCATCCCGCGAGCGGATATCCGCATTCGTCTGCGCCTCGATCAACCGCAAATATTTGTCCTGCGGGCCGAGCAGCGCCAAGCCTTCCGCCGCATTATCGAGCGAAATTGTTGCGACTTTGGTCTGATTGGGCAAATCTCATTCTCCTTGCATTTGTACTATTGGCATTTCGGTAACGATCGATTGCTCTACTTCAAAAAGTACTTTCATATAAACTTTACCATTGTCCGTCTTTTCATGCAAAAGGTTTTGCGCGAGCACCTTCGCATCCTTGCCCGCCTTGGCCAAAATATCCGCCTGCGCCTGCATGATTCCGGCCGCTTTCGCCTCCTCGGCGGTCAGCTCCCGCTCGTCGATCCGCACCTCCATCAACCGTTCCCGCATCTTGCCCACCGGCAGCTTCCAGTTCCGCCACTGCGCCTGCGTGACCAGCGGAACGGTTTCATATGCGGCGAACGGCACGCTGCCGAAGCCCGATATCTGCAGCGCCCTGTTGCCTACTACCGCATACCATCTCGTCTTCGACTCTCCCGTATAGACTTTCACCCGCTGGGTAAGCGGAGAGACAATATTATACTCGTACCATACGATGCCCCGCACCGTTCCTTTGGCGACGACCGTGCGGGGAGTACTTTCCAGTCCGACCGTGCCTGAAATGAGAATATCGCCTTTGCGGACGCGCGAGTTTTTTTTGACGACGGCCCGTCCCGTTTCCACCAGCACTTCGGTGACGACCGCATCCGTCGACGCCACCAGATGGCGGGGACTGAGCAGCGGCCGGCTCTCCGGCCGGGTCGACTCGACGACCCGGATCGTCAGCCTTGTGCCTCGCTTCTCGACGCTGACCCACGCGACGTCGGGCAGTCTGGCCTCGAGCCGCTTGGAGAGCACGTCCGAATCCGGAAGACGGAAAGACCATTGGAACGGACGGACGCCCTCCTCCTCGGCGGCCTTGAGAATCGCTTCCTCGCTTATATCGACGTTGCCTTTCACATCGATGTTCCAGACAAGCGAGGATAGCGCATAGATGCCGGCAACGAACATGAGCAAGCCGACGGCAAAAATTTCCGCCGCTCCAGCTTGACGAGCCAGAACGGAAATCCCCGGCGGCCCGTAATCCGCAGCTTGCAGCTTGTCTTCCTGATATAAGGACGAAGGCGGAACAAATCGCCGACCGTCACGGCGCATTCGACATCGCCGGCGCTTGTCCGACGTATAGACCACAGCCGCAGGCCGCCGGCCAGCGCTTCGTTGACGAGCTTCTCCGGCTGCCCGCCGACGATCCGGATCGTTACGATTCCTTGCATCCATTGCATCCAAGTCCCATTCACGTCAGTCAACCTCCTATTCGAACACGTGAATTTGGCTGATCACACCTTCGATGAACACTTCATCGGTCCAGATCGTCCGGATGACCAGATCCTTGCCCGTCACTTCCACTTCTCCTTTGCTCAATGCAAGCCGCAGACGATCGCTCGAAAAATAGATGACGCCGCGGTGATTTTCGATATAGAGCTGACGATCGCCGATCATCGTAAAACGGGGGAGGTCGTACACGACGTCCTGCGGCATTTCCAGCACGTCGGCAGTCCATTTGCGAAGCTTGCGTTTCAGTCGGCGCATCGAACGCATCCCTCCCCTTACCGTACTGTACCAAACATATGCGGTCGAACGGCATTTTATGTAACAGCGGGGAAGCGCCGCATCGCCGATTCGTTCGGCGCTGCTACCTTATTCGGCATGCAAAACCGAAAAAGCGGCGGTTCGAAAAAAAACCGCCTTCCCACGAGTGGGAAAGCGGTAAAGCGGTTTTCGCCGCAGCAATGCGTTATCGCGATCTGCCGAACGGGCGCTTGGCCCGGGGCGGGCCCAAAATTTCGGCCCAGACGACCGCCCGTTTCAAGTCGTCCGCATCGGGCGAAGGGCGGTGCGGATTGCGGGCTTCGTGCGCTTCGGCAGGCCCGGTAGCCGCCGCATGCGTCACGGCCGATACGGCAGCCGGCCGCTGTTCGCGGCTCGCTCCGATTTCTTCTCCGAACCCGCTTGCCGAAGTATAGACGCGTTCCGGCAGCTTGCGGCTTTCTCCGCCGCCGTCGCGGCCTTTGTCCGTCCTCGCCGCCGTTTCCGGCCGCGCTTTCGGCCGGGGACGGCTCGGTGTCTCCGGCACCGGCATAAATTCCTTTCCGCCGCCGCCGAAATCCGGCATCCGGTTCGTTCCTTTCTTTCCTTTGTCCGACCGGCTGAACAGCGAAAGGAGAAAACCGATGATCGCGATCACGACCAAAAAGTTGTCGAGCACCAGTTCGATCAACTGCTCCATGCTGCAACCCTCCCGGCGTCAGCCGCTAAGGCGGCTGTTCGTTTTCCGCGCACGGTTACGCTCATTGCCCTTCTTTGCCGTCGGCCGGAGCGTCCGGCCGGCCGATCGAGCTGCGCATTTGCGTATCGGCCTCGATATTTTTCAAATTCAAGTAATCCATAACGCCCAGCTTGCCTTTCGCCAGCGCTTCGGCCATCGCGAGCGGCACCTGGGATTCCGACTCGACGACGCGGGCGCGCATCTCGACGACGCGGGCCTTCATTTCCTGTTCTTGCGCAACGGCCATTGCGCGGCGCTCCTCGGCTTTCGCCTGGGCGATCCGCTTGTCGGCTTCGGCCTGCTCCGTCTGCAGATGGGCGCCGATATTTTGCCTACGTCGACATCGGCGATATCGATCGACAAAATTTCGAACGCCGTTCCGGCATCCAGTCCTTTGTCCAGGACGGTGCGGGAAATCAGATCGGGATTTTCCAGCACGTCTTTGTGCGAATTGGAGGAGCCGACGGTCGTGACGATCCCTTCCCCTACGCGGGCGATAATCGTCTCTTCACCGGCGCCGCCGACGAGTCGCTCGATATTCGCGCGGACGGTAACGCGCGCCTTGACCTTCACTTCAATGCCGTCCTTGGCCACCGCAGCTACGACCGGCGTTTCAATGACGCGCGGATTGACGCTCATTTGAACCGCCTGCAGCACATCCCGGCCGGCCAGGTCGATCGCCGCAGCCCGCTCGAAGACGAGCGGAATATTGGCCCGCTGAGCGGCGATCAGGGCGTTGACGACGCGGTCGACGTTGCCGCCCGCCAGAAAGTGGCTTTCCAACTGATTGATCGTAAGCCCGAGTCCGGCTTTCGTCGCCTTGATCATCGGATTGACGATCCGGCTTGGCACGACGCGGCGCAGACGCATGGCGACGAGCGTAATGATGCTGATGCGCACCCCTGAAGCGAGCGCCGAAATCCAGAGCATGAGCGGAAAAAAGCTCAGAAACACCGAGATCAGAATGATGACCACTACCGCGATAATCAGAAACGAGGCGGTGGGGTCCAGTCCGAACAGACCGTTCATGAACAACTCTCCTTTATTTCGTTTTGTGCTGCGGCTGCGGAAGAGACGCCCCGCGTCTTTCCTCCGCTACACTTCTTCTCTAACGACGACGCGTACTCCTTCCACTTTAACCACTTTTACCGTTTTTCCCGCCTGAATAAACTCGCCGGCGGTAACGACGTCGAACCGTTCGCCGTCGATCTCCACCGTGCCGGCTGGGCGCAGCGGGGTAAGCGTCACGCCGCTCTTGCCGGCAAGCCAATCCAGCGAAGGCGCCGGAATGTACCCTTCTTCCGCCGTCAGCGCATCGCGCAAAATAAACCGGTTCCAGACGCCGCGCTTGTTGTTCCGTTTGGCGAACCAGAAAATGATGACGATCGCGATGACGAAAGCGAGCGCCAGCGAAACGAGCGCCTTGACCGCGTCGGGAGCCGCCATGACGACTCCGCCGACCAGCGACAGACTGCCAAGCGTGCCCAGTATGCCGAAGCTCGGAACGAAAATCTCCAGTATAAGCAGCACGATGCCGACGACGAACAGCACAACCGCTTCCAAGCCGGCAAAGCCCGCCACATAGTGGCCGAAGAAATAGAGGATGAAAGCCGCCAGACCTGCGATGCCGGGAACCCCGAAGCCGGGTACGAGCAATTCGATCGCGAGGCCGGCGATCCCGAGAATAAGCAAAATCGTCATAACGGCGGGCTGGACAAGCCAGCGGGCCAGCTTCTCGGCCGCGGTCATCTCAAAATGGATGACGTTCCTGTCCCCGAGCTTCAGCCATTGCAGCGTCTCGTCGACCGAACCGGCAATATGGTCGGCATACCCGACTTTCAGCGCATCCTCCGCGCCGAGCGACAAAATTTCACCTTTTCCTTTCGCAATGCCGTCCGTCTTCTCGTCCAGCACGACGTTTACATCGACCATTTTGGCGGCGATATTGGGATTGCGGCCGTTCAGCTTGGCCGCTTCGGTCATTTTCGTCGTCCAGTACGAGATCGTCTTCGGATTGTCGATCAGCGTACCGCTTCCGTCGACGACGGCTGCGGCTCCGATCATGCTGTTCGGCTTCATGACGATATGCTCGGCGTTCAGAGCGATGTACGTACCGGCCGAAACCGCCATGTCTTCCACGAAAACGGTCGTCGGTACGTCGCTCTCCCGAATCAGCTTGCCGATCTGCTCGGCGCTGTCCACCCTTCCGCCCGGCGTGCTGATGACGAGGATGATCCGTTCGGCTTCCGCTTCTTCCGCATCCTTGTATGCCCGCTCGAGGTACGACTGCAGCCCCTGCTCGATCGTGCTCTCGACCGGCACGACGTATACGGCCGGACCCGCTTCCGCCGCGGCCGGACCCGCGAACGACGACAGCGAGACGACGACCGCAAACCATGCAAGCAGCGGCGCCAGCCATCGTTTTCCCCAACGGTTAACGCGCATCGCGTTGCCCCCTTTCCTACTGCAATACTGTATATTACGGAAAACAGTTGAAATCGTTTCATCGTTTCATTGATATGTAGCATGGCGTAAAAAAGGATGAACATGCAAAAACACCCCCTGACAAGGGGGTGTCGGATTCGAGCCGCTATTGCAGGAATTGCTGCACGATCTGATTGACAAGTTTACCGTCAGCCCGCCCTTTGACTTTCGGCATCAGGGCGCTCATGACTTTTCCCATTTCAGCCTTGGAAGAAGCACCGGTTTCCTGGATGGTCTGCTGCACAATAGCTTGAATTTCTTCTTCGGTCAGCTGTTCGGGAAGGTAAACGCTAATAATTTCAATTTCCGCGGCTACGTTGTCGGCAAGATCGTTTCGGCCGGCCTTGCGAAATTCTTGGAGGGAATCTTTACGTTGTTTGATTTCACGACTGATTATATCAAGCACTTCATTATCATCCAGCGGACGTTTCAGTTCGATTTCCTGATTTTTGACTGCTGAACGGATCATCCGAATCGTGGAGAGCTTGAACTTGTCCTGATTCTTCATTGCTTGCTTCATATCGTCGTTTAATCGCTCGCTAAGGTTCATCGTTGGAAGGATCCTCCTAGTACTTTCTCTTGCGCGCGGCCTCGGACTTCTTCTTGCGCTTGACACTTGGCTTCTCGTAATGCTTGCGCTTCTTCACCTCAGCCAATACGCCGTCTTTTGCAATCGAGCGCTTGAAGCGACGCAATGCAGCATCGATCGTCTCGTTCTTGCGAACCTTGGTTTCTGACACCAGTTTTCCCTCCCTCCGAAACAGACCGTCCAGAGCCCATAAACACGGTTATCAAACTTCATTATATGTTAAAAAGAAAGGCAGTGTCAACTTGCGGAATCCGCGACAAGCGCCCCCAGTTTCCGCCCTCCGAGCAGATGAATATGGAGGTGATAGACGACCTGTCCGCCATCGGCGTTGCAGTTGTTGATCAAGCGATACCCCGATGCGTCGATGCCCTGTTCGGCGGCGATTTGCCGGGCGGCCGCAAAAATTTCCGCCACTACTGCATCGTCTTCCGCGCCGACGTCGTTCATCGTCGGAATATGCTTTTTCGGAATGATGACGATATGTACGGGTGCTTGCGGCTGAATGTCGTGGAAGGCTACGACGTTTTCGCTTTCATATACTTTGCGCGACGGCAGCTCGCCCTTGACGATTTTGCAGAATACGCATTCCATTTGCTTTCGGTCTCCCTTCTTCAACTTAACGTTCCGCTTTCCGCTTCTCCTATCATATCGCAAATGGTGCGGCTCGTCCAACGCCGGAAGCCGGCGGACGTTCGCCGCTTCCGAAATGGGCCCTCTAGTCGGGGCGGGCGGCCCGGCCGCTCAGAAGAACGGCAGCAGCGACAGCGCCAGCAGCGCCGCAAGCGGGAATACGACCGGGTAAAACCGCCCGCGGGGATAGTAAGGATACGGATACAGGCCGTAAGGGGAGCCCCAGCCCCAGTACGGAACATAGGCCCGATAATCCGGGCCGTAGCCGGCGCCGCCATAGACGTCCGGGCCGTAGCCGGCGCCGCCATAGACGTCCGGGCCGTACACGTCCCGTCCGTCGTTCCCGTGCTCCGCGACATATCCCCCGCCGGTCGGCACAGCCAACCGGACGAATTGGTCATCGACGCTTTCGATGATGCCGTCTATGCACCAGCCGTCCTTCGTGCGCAGCAGCACGTAGCGATGCCGGTATTCGTGGCACCATCTTTTGATATCGTGCTCCGTCGCCTTGCCGCCTTTGCTGCCTTTATTGCCTTTGCTGTTGTCCATGTAGCTCTTCTCCATCGCTGCGGTTAACCTCCTGCCTGCAATCGGTTTTACTCCATCATATGCGGCCCTGGGCATTCGGCTACTTGCTCCCTTCTGATAACAATTATCAATGCCGATTCGTTCAGACTTTCAGTCCAAAACGGCATTGGTTCCGGCGCGCGAACGCTCCTATAATAGAAGGGAACAGGAGGAATCCCGAATGGATATTGCGATTATTGGCGGAGGGCTTGCCGGATTGACGGCAGCCGCCTATTTATCCGAACAACCTGCGATGCGCGGCGTATTGTTCGAGCGGAGCCCACAGCTCGGTGGGCGCGCTTTCACGTATGAAAAAGCGGGATTTACATTGAATTACGGCGCGCACGCGGTCTACGGCATCGACCGGCATACGCTGACCGTCATGGAGCGGGAGCTCAAGCTGACGTTCGAGAGCAAACAGGTGGACAAACGGAAGGTCATGTACGAGAAAGGGAATCAGATTACGGAGGCACCGCTCGATTTTGTCAATCTCGTCAAAACGGATTTGCTCCGACCGCTGCAGAAGATGCGGTTTGTCGGAGAAATTACGGCGATCATCGCAAACATTCACCAACTGAAGCATTACGCCACATTAGGCGATTATATCGCCGCTTCCGGAGCGGGCGAAGATGTGAAGGAGCTGTGGGAGCATCTGGTCTGCTCCAACTTTTCATCGCGCCCGAAGACGCGCGGAAAGTGCCGGGCCCGGTAATCGCCGACTATTACCACAATCTGTTCCTGTCGCAGCGGCCGGTCAATTACGTGCTGGGCAGCTGGGCGGTCATTACAAACCAGCTGAAAGCGAAAATGGACGCCTCCGGACGCTGGGAAACGGCGCTTAAAGAGGGCGTCGACGGCGTTCGTTACGAGAAAGGCAAATATTGGCTCAAAACGAAAAACAGAGAGCAGCCGTTCGACCGGGTCGTCTTCGCGATGCCTGTCCAGCAAGCGGTCAAACTGCTGGCCGGCACGCCATGGGAACCGTTCATGGCCCCGTACGAAAACAGCAGGCCGACCGAGGTCATGGTGTACGACGTCGGTCTGAGGCGGGTCGTCGCCCGCCCGTTCAGCTATATCAGCGATATGAACAACAAGCTGTTCATTACCGACGTCTCCGCCACCGACCATACGCTCGTACCGGAAGGAGGCCAGCTGCTGCAGGGCATCGCCTACTTGCATGACGATTCGCTGGCCACCGATGAGGAGCGCAAAGCGTACCTCGAAGAGCGGACGACCCGGATGGAAGCGCTGTTCGACCGTCACTATCCCGGCTGGCGGGATGCGATCGAGGTGAAGCGCGTCTCGAAAAAGGCGATGGTGCAGAGCGTCAAGCACATTAGCGGCAACCGCTTGCTGCCGAACCGGGTCGAGAGCGTGCCGTTCTATTTCTGCGGCGACGGCTGCGAAGGCAAAGGAGAACTCGCCGAACGGGCTTTCTCCAGCGGCCGCCGGGTGGCGCAGCTGATCCTGGAATCGGCATTGGCCGCAGTTCATTAACGCCTGGGCCGGCCCCCGCTGCGAGCCGGCACTTCCCGGCCTGCGCGCAGCTTGTCCGGCCGACCGCCCCTTCCCGGCCGACCGCCCCTTCCCGGCCGACCGGCCCTTCTCG